>NZ_BMVN01000076.1:0-22497 GCF_014650735.1 Streptomyces canarius | reverse complement strand
ATCAGCCACCGAAAGCGAAACGGTCCGCCGACTCCGTCGGCGGACCGTCAAGAAAGATCGAGGTTAAGGGGTCACCATGCTTGTTGTCACCCGTGAGGGCGACCGACGCTGCAAGTTCCGTCCGTCTCAGCGCGCGATGGCGGCACTGGTGTACCTGCGCGAACACATCACCTTGGCGAAGATCGCTGCCGGGTTCGGGATCAGCGAGTCCACCGCTCACGCCTACACCAGCGCGGTCATCCACCTGCTCGCCGAACGAGCGCCAGGTCTGCTGAAGGTTCTGCGCGAGGCCGGCCCCGATTCGTCCTGGTGGACGGCACGCTCGCCGAGTGCGACCGGGTTGGCGACTCACGAGCGGACTATTCCCACAAGCACCGCCGGCATGGGGTGAACGTGCAGGTGGTCACCGATCCGGGCGGCAGACTGCTGTGGCTCTCACCCGCGCTGCCGGGCCGTGCCCATGACCTGACCGCAGCCCGAGCCCACCGGATCATCCGCATCTGCGAGCGCCAGGGCGTCCCCATCCTGGCCGACCTCGCCTACCAGGGCGGCGGCCCCTGGCTGACCACAGGCATCAAACGCAGGCCCCTGCGCAGGACTCACCACCACAGAGAAGACCGTCAACCGGGCCTTGGCCGCAGCACGGGCACCAGTCGAACGAGGCGTCGCCCGCCTGAAGGGCTGGCGGACCTTCCGCAGGTCCAGATGCAGCCCAAACCGCATGACGTCAATCGCCAAAGCAGTCCTCACCCTGGAGCGGCAACGCTGAAGAAGCTCATCGAGTCCCAGATCGGCCTCTACAAAACCGAGCTGATCAAACCCCGCAGGCCCTGGCACGACCTGGCCGACGTCGAACTCTGCACTGCCGAACGGATCGACTGGTTCAACAACCAGCGCCTCCACACAGCTATCGGGGACATCCCGCCCCACGAACACGAGACCAACCACTACGCTCAACTCCAGTCCCAACGGCGGCTGGAGTCAACGCATAGAGCCTCCACCGATTCCGGAGCGGTTCACGTCGTCCTCGCGGACAACGTCGAGACCCGGGCCCGGCAAGGAGTGGGCGGGCGCGGCCCGCTGGGAGTACCCGGACGACTCGACGGCCCCCCGGATCGCCGAGTCCATCGGGAGCAGCGGCGTTTTTCTGGCCCCACACTCCTGATCACCCCGCTACTTCTCGGCTGGTGTCTGGGCTGAGACACCGAAGCCGGCACACGCGCCCGCACCTGACGACGCTGTCCGGGCCCGAACTCGTGCCCCGGGTGCGGACGGTTTCATGCCCTGACCGTGATCAACTCAAAAGACCGAGCGCGATCCTTTGGCTCGTACACCGGTGTAAACAGCATGAGTTCATCAGCGCCGAACTGGTCTGCCAGCTCCGCCAGGCGAGCACTGACCCGCTCTGGATCGCCTTGGACCTGGTAACCGCGGGTCTCGTTCACGACAGCCTCCTCACGGCCGTGAACACGTGCGCAGCCGCGGCGCGCACGTCCAGCAAAGGCTGATCCGCCCTTTGGGTGACCAGGGCGGCCTGTGGACTTCGATGTGGCGCGCCAGTACGGCGGCGGCGGCTTCCGTGTCCGCGCAGATGGTCTGGACACTCAACATCACGTGGGGTGCGTCACACCATCTGGAGGGCTGGAAAATATCACGGTAGCGCCTCAACGCCTCGGCGATGCCCTCGGGCCTGATGTGATAGGCGAAAGCCAGGGGAAGCCCGAGGCGCGCAGCGAGCGTTGCCCCAGCCGGACTGGAGGCGAGGAGCCATGGCTCGGGAATCTCCGGTCGATCGGCCACGTATTGCAGGATGGACGCCACATCGTCCTGGTACTCCTCATCCGTGGCTGGGTCCTCGCCCCTGCGCAGCGCCCGAGCCGCCACGGGATCGAACGTCCCCGGACCCCGGCCCACGCCGAGATCGATCCGCCCGGGATGGAAAGAAGCCAGCGCGCCGAACTGCTCCGCCAACGACAAAGGCGAGTGGTTGACCGCGAGGCCCCCTCCAAAGCCCACCCGGACCGCCTGCGTAGCGGACGCCACGTGCGCGATGACTACGGCTGGTGGGAAATCAATCTGGGCGATCGAGCCGTGATGCTCGGCATACCACACCCTTCAATAGCCAAGCCGCTCCAGTACCTGGGCGACATCAATAACTCCTGGAAGCGTTTCGCTCGGTGTACGACCAAGCTCGACGCTGAGGATCTCAAGAGCAGAGAGAGGTATATCGATCATCCCGACACCATATGCGCTCAGCACTCTTCGACGTGACCGCCCCCAACGGAGCCGGGGCCCGTTACGCAGGATCGAGGATAGGCTCTCTCACCTAGAGGCAGGTCAAGAGCACTTTTTGTGTCTCTGACCAGCCTGCGGACAGCCCACCTCGTGAAAGCGCGAGGTTTACGGCACAGGGCATGATCTGACCTCACCGCACACGATAACTTGCGCGGCGGCCAACGCATTGCCTGACAGTGCAAGAACCTGCCGCATGCTTGCCTTCCTGTGCAAGGCCGGCGTCCCGCAGGGGCAATTCCGGCCGTGCGGCCGCGTGTTCGCTCACCCCTTGGACATCCGGTATCGCGGCCGCGTGACCAGAGGCTCTCCGCCCTCCGATTTCCCACCGCGCCTCCTCACTCGCATGCCGCAATGGCGAGCGACGCGGGGTTTCTCATGGACACAGACCAGTAGGGAATGTAAAACTTGCCTCGGCGTTTTTTGCACGCAGATTACGGCACGCCAGAATTTCCTGGAATCGGTGCCTCGATGCCGCGCACGAGAGCAGGAGAACCACCCATGTCCCACCATCTCGACACTCCGCTGGCGGCCCAGAACGGCCAGCTCTACATCGACGACCTGTATGTCTTCCCCGGTGAAGACAGCACGGTGTTCGTCATGGACGTGAACTCGAACATCACCGGTGTCTACGCCGAGCCCGGTTTCCATCACGAGGCGCGCTACGAGTTCAAGGTGCACTTCGACGGCGCCGACTTCGAGTCCCTGACCTACCGCTTCTCCTTCGATGAGGCGGACGCGGACGGCCGTCAGGCGTGGCGGCTGCACACGCTGACCAGTGCGGAGGCGCGTGAGGACGGTGCACAGGGCGAGCTGGTCCTGCAGGGCCGAACCGGCGAGGCGGCCGAGGCGGGGGGCACCCGAGTGTGGGCGGGCCGGATCGCGGACTCCTTCTACATCGACCTGGGGCTGCTGGCGATCGTCAACGGCGCGGTGGCCAAGGGCACGGCGGTGGATCTGTCCTCGTGGCGTCCCCAGGAGGCCGCCAACAGCTTCACCGGCACGTCGGTGGAGACCATCGTCCTGGAGGTTCCCCACACGCACGCCCAGTTGAGGCCGGGGGCCCGTACGGGGGTGTGGTGCACGACGAAGCTGGCCACCGATGCGGGGGGCTGGCGGCAGATCAACCGCGGGGGCAACCCGATGATGTGGCCGATCTTCTGGCCGGGGGACACGGACTTCTCCAACCCGGCCAACACCCGCCACCCCTCGCAGGACCTGGCCGCGGCCGGCGACCACATCGCCAGCCAGGTCGCCGCCGTGGTGCGCGCGACCGGCACGTCGGCCGATCCGGAGGGGTACGGCTGGACGGTGGCCCGGCAGTTGTTCCCCGACGTGCTGCCGTACGTGGTCGGCACGCCCGCCTCCTTCGGCTTCGCCACCCGCAACGGCCGCACCCACGCGGACAACGCTCCCGAGGCGATGCTCTCGCTGGTGACCAACATGCCGGTCCCCACCGGACTGAGCCCGGCGACCTCCGCCGAACTGCGCTCCTCGCGCTTCCCCTACGTCATCCCCGTATAACCCCCGGCACGGCGCGCCCCACTTCACCGGTGCTCCCTCGGCTGCCCCAGCCGAGGGAGCACCGGCCGGACGCGCACTCTTCTTCCAGGCCGGGGCCAACGCCCCCGGCGTGATCACCTCTCCATCCGACGTACGCACCGCCGGAACCAGGGCACGGGCGCTGGGCGCGCGAAAGGCCGCCCCACCGGCGATCGCCCGGGCAGCCGAGGAGCCGGACTCAGCGCGGCAGCAGCCTCAGCGCGTAGAGGGCCGCGCCCAGGTCCGCCAGGACGGCGGGATCGGACAGCGAGCGGCCCGTCAACTGCTCTATGCGGCGCAGCCGGTTGCGCACGGTGTTCGGATGGACGAAGAGGCGCCCTGCGGCCTCGGCGGCCACCCCGCCCACCGCGAACCACTGCCCCCAGGGTTTGCAGCAACCGCCGTTGTTCCGCCTCCGGCAGTCTCAGGAGCGGGTCGAGCGCGACCTCGACCAGCCGGCTCGCCTCGGCCGGGGCCGCGGCTGCTAGCATGGCGAGCGGATTGTCGTCGAACAGGGTGACCCCCGGCCCGTCACCTGGCACCCCCGCAAGGGCCAGCCGGGCGAACCGCAATGCCTGCGGGGTGTCCCTCAGCGAACCGAACCGAGGGCTGACGCCGACCCGGGCACAATGCCGACGCAGCATTCGCAGACTCACCGTCTCGGCCTCCCGGTGGCCGAGCGAGATCAGCCCGATCTGCTGGTCCGGCAGCAACCGCCAAACGGACGGCACCCCGCGGCGGGACAGCATGGCCTCGATGCCGGGCAGCGGCTCCTGGCCGGGATTCGGCACAGCCGCGGCCACCACCACGTACGGGCCTCCCTGGGGCGTACCCGGCGCCGGACCTTGTTCTGCGTCTCGCGGTTGACCTTCCGCGCGGCCGCGGTGACGGCTTCCCGGAAGTGGCCTCCGCGCCACAGCGGCCTGGCCGCGGACCAGACCACGGATGCAGATTCCGGGCGTTCAGCCCCGGCGCGGTGTCCCCCAGGCGCTCTTGGATTTCGGTGTCCCGCTGCAGGGCAACGTCGGCGCGCTGGGCGGCCTCACGGTGCTGGGACCAGCGGTTGATGCGCCCGTTGCCGGGAACCTCGGTACGCCAGTGGGGCAGGACCCGGTCGAGGATCTGCTCTACGACGTGCGCGCTGGCGACGATGTCCTCCTGCGATCCGCGGTTGGACTTCCTGGTGGTCCACACCGTCATGCCAGGCGGGTCCGGCGGCCGGTACAACTCGGTCAGCTCCAGGAAGCGCGCCAGCTCACCTCGAGCCCACTCGACATCGATGCTCATCGCCCCATCATCCACACCGTCACCGACAACCAGCCCGGAAATGGCGGCAGTCGTCAGTCGACAGCGGAGCTGCGGCGCTCTACGAGAGCGACGTCGCACCGGCGGCCGTGGTGCCGCTGGCACCGGCCGACGCCACAAGGCGCCCGGTCGTCGCGATCGGGCGCCTTTCGTGCGTCTGGTTCCGTCGTCGCTTACTTGAAGGTCCGCAGCCGGAGGCTGTTGGTGACGACGAAGACCGATGAGAAGGCCATCGCAGCTCCCGCGATCACCGGATTGAGCATGCCTAACGCGGCCAGGGGCAGGGCGGCGACGTTGTAGCCGAAGGCCCAGAAGAGATTGCCCTTGATCGTGGTGAGGGTCCTGCGGGACAGGCGGATGGCGTCCGCCGCCACCCGGAGGTCACCGCGCACGAGGGTGAGGTCGCCGGCTTCGATCGCCGCGTCCGTGCCGGTGCCCATGGCGAGGCCGAGGTCGGCGGTGGCGAGGGCGGCCGCGTCATTGACGCCGTCGCCCACCATGGCGACTGTTCGCCCTTCGCCCTGAAGCCGCTTGACCACGTCGGCCTTGTCCTGGGGCAGGACTTCGGCGATCACCTCGTCGATGCCGACCGCACGTGCGACCGATTCTGCGACGAGCTTGTTGTCGCCGGTCAGCAGCACGGGCGTGAGCCCCAGCCGACGCAGTTCGGCGACGGCCTGCGCGCTGGTCTGCTTGATGGCATCGGCCACGGTGAGCACACCGCGTGCCTCCCCGTCCCAGGCGACCGCGACCGCCGTACGGCCCTCGGCCTCCGCCGCGGCCTTGGCCTCGGCGAGCTCGCGGGGCAGCTCGATGACCCACTCCGCGAGCATCTGCTCCCGGCCGACGAGTACCGCGTGTCCGTCCACTACGCCCTGCACGCCCAGCCCCACCACGTTCTCGAAGCTCTCCGGCACGGGCAGGCTTCCGGCGTGCTCGACGGCGCCGGCTGCATTGCCGCGGCGAACGCCGCGCTGATCGCGGCCCAGGCCGAGATCCCGATCGTCACGTTCTGGGGCGACGGGCTGCTCGCCTCCGTGGACGGCCTGCGGTTCGTCGTCCCCGTCCGGACCGTGAACGCGGCGCCGTCGCCGAAGTACTTCGGGTTCAAGCGGGGCATCACCTGGCTCAATGCCCTCAACGACCAGGTCGCGGGCATCGGGCAGATGGTCGTCCCCGGCACGCCGCGCGACTCCCTGCACATCCTGGACGCCCTGCTGAACCTCGACGGCGGGATGAAGCCGGAGATGGTGGCGACCGACAACGCGTCGTACTCCGACATGGTGTTCGGCCTGTTCAAGATCCTCGGCTACAACTTCAGCCCCCGCTTCCGCGACCTGGACGACCAGCGGTTCTGGCGGGCCGCGATGCCCGGCGTCCAAACCGGCCACTACGGCGTGGTGGAGGACCTGGCCCGCAACCGGGTCAACATGAACAAGGTGATCGCGCACTGGCCGGACATGCTGAAGGTCGCCGGTTCCTTGGTCACCAACCAGGTCCGCGCATACGACCTGTTGCGCATGTGCGGACGCGAGGGACGCCCGACCCCGCTGGGGGCGGCGTTCGCCGAGTACGGGCAGATCGCGAAGACCGAGCACCTGCTGCGCGTGGTCGACCCGGTCGACGACACCTACCGGCGGCAGATGAACCGGCAGCTCACCGTGCAGGAGTCCCGTCAGCTCGCGAGGGACGTGTGCCACGGCAAGCGCGGCACCATCCACCAGGCGTATCGGGAGGGGATGGAGGACCAGCTCGGCGCGCTCGGCCTGGTCCTCAACGCCATCGTGCTGTGGACCACGAAGTACATCGACGCCGCCGTCGCTCAGCTCCGGGCCGAGGGCCACGAGATCCGGGACGAGGACATCGCCCGGCTCTCGCCGCTCAAGCACAAGAACCTGAACCTGCTCGGCCGCTACAGCTTCACCGCCTCGACCCCGGCCGCCGGCGCCCTGCGCCCGCTGCGCGACCCGGACGCCCCGGGGCCGGACGAGGACGACGACGGCAGCGAGGACTGAGCCGAGCCGACGCTTTGGGAGGCCGACGGCCAGATAACATCGCGGCGTCCATGAAGTCGAAGCACGGCTACGGGTCGGCAGGGTGGTGGAGATCCTTGATCGTTTCGCCCTGCGTTCCGTCTGGCGTCCTGCGAGCGGGGCGCGTGTGCGATGTACCAAGGGGTTGCTGGCGTGGGACAACTGGGTGTGCGCCGCGTGGTGCGGCTGGCTGAGGCGGCTGAGGCAGGGGACTGGGTCGCCTTCTGGGATGTGGCCCTGGAGGCGCACGCCGCGGGCAGCGGTTGGCGCGGCTCTGTCTGGGGTGAGGTGCTGGACGCTGCCCAGCGAATGCCGCAGGAGGTACGGGAAGGCGCGGCGCTCGCCTCCTCGGCTCGCTACCGGCAGCTCAGGGACGACTCCGGAGCGCGGCGTGCGCTGTTGATCCTTCTCGCAGTGATCTCACCCGGGCTGCCAGACGCCCCCCTGGTGCCGGAGCGGCAAGCGATCCTTGCAACAGCGGGCCACCGCTTCGAAGCGGACCTGGACGACGCCACCCTGGCGGAGGCCGAACTTGCGGCCGGGCGAGACCTGACAGCACCGGTCATCGCGGCAATCCGGCGGTCCTCGGTTACGCCGTACACCCCGGAGAGCATCGTCGCCCTGGGGCAGGGCCTGCGGGAGCCGATCCTCAATGTCGGGGAGCCCTGGGCGGAACAGGTGCTTCTGGACTTGGCCGAGCTCGGTGAGGGCTGGACCCGTCTCCTGCAGCACGCACTGGCCTCAAGATCCACTGCCACTCCCCCGGCGCGCTGGGAGAAGACCGGCAGGGCCTTGCTTGAGGCGCTGTCCCCGCAAGCGGGCGCGGCCGACGGCAACCGGGCTGAGGTCAGCGAGCGCATCATCTCCTGGCTGGCCCTGGTAGGCCGCCCACGCACCATCCCGCTACAGCCCGGTTTCAACGGAGAGCAGTTCGACGGGACTGTCGACCCCTACAACGCCCCGGCGATCCGCGGCCTCGTCTGGCTGTTGACGTACCTGCCCCCACACCCCCAGGCCGCCGTCTGCCTGGGCAGCGTAACGGAGGTGTGCCTCCGCACGGCGAAGGGCGTGGGCCCAGGCAGTCCCGAGACTGCCCAGGCATGCATCAGAATGCTCTCAAGCATGGACGACGAGGCGGCATCAGCCGAGCTGGCCCGGCTCGCCGCCTCCGTCACCCACCAGGGCACCCGGAAACTCCTCCAACGCGTGGTCACGTCGACCATTACGGCTCAGAGGCCACCGGGGCGTGAAATTCCCTTGAAAAGCCTCCCCCTGACAGATGACACCCCGCTGATTCGCACCGACTTCTCTGACAACGCAGCTTGGCAGGCCCTCCACACGGCAATCATGACTCCGAACGAGGACGGCTTCCTCGCACACCTTCACATCGTCGACAATCCCGCCTACCGCGATGTGACCACCGAACAGGTTGTCTCGCTGGCACCCGCCGGAGCCGACCTGATGATCGTGGCTGACCAGACCGCGCTTACCTCCCCGGAGATGCCGCTGCTCGCTGTCCTGCGGAACGAGGCGGACAGTGACGACGAAGCCAAGCAGGATCACGAGGAACTGCGTGTCATAGCCAAAGAACTGTGGTCGATCGAGAACAACATCTCCATCGGCAACATGGACTGGGAGGAATTCGTCGATGCCTGCGATGGCGACGGTGTCTTCCGAGGCTTCTGATCTCTCGAGCGATAGCGGCCTGTCGTCAAACGATCGTTTGACGACAGGCCGCCGACGCGTCCAATGAACCCGTGGAATCTAGGGGTTCGCAGCGCCTCGAATCCCATCAGATCCGATGGTGATTGCTGACAGGGTTTGACGACAGATAGGGTCCATTCCTCCGTACGGAAGGGGCCCCGGGTGGCGAACCTGGTCTACAAGCGGGTCTCGACCGACCAGCAGTCCACCGCCCGGCAGAACCTCGTCCTGGACGAGGCCGGGATCGAGGACCCGGTCATCTTCGAGGAAGACCCCGGCACCTCCAGCCGCCTACGCCCGCTCCAGCGCCCGAAGTTCCGCGAACTGCTGGACTACGCGCGGCCGGGCGACACCGTGCACATCTCCGAGATGTTCCGCCTCGTCCGCGGCACCGGCCACATCCTCGACGTCCTCCACCGCGACCAGGTCGCCCTGCGCATCCACGACGGCGCATTCTCCGCGATGGTCCTGAACGCCTTCGACATCAGCTTCGACGGCCGACTCTCAGCAGCCCGTCAGTAGCCCCAACCGCACTGGTTACACCGCTCGTTTGACAGACCCGACCTACGGCCAGCGTGCCGGCGCGGCGGTCGTGCTCGCCCGCGGCGGCACCGCAACCGAGCGGGACCTCCTCGCCCACTGCCGTGACCAGCTGGCCCCCTACGAGGTGCCGGACCGCCTCGCCATCGTCCCGTCCCTGCCCCACACGGCCAAGGGAGCACTGGACAGAGGCGCGGTGGACCTGTATGGACATTGAGTTGATGTCATGTCGACTCTCAATTCATGTAATGTGTCGCATCGTTGATGTGGCATGACCACCCAAACATGACTCTTCATTGGAAGGCAGATCCATGTCCATAGAGGACTACACCGGCGGGTCGGCACCGGATGCGGGCGTTCTGGTCGTGACGACCAACGACGTCCCGGGCCATGACGTGAAGCAGGTGATCGGCGAGGTGTTCGGCCTGACCGTGCGCACCCGGCACCTGGGCGCACAGATCGGCGCGGGGCTGAAGTCCGTGATCGGCGGCGAGCTGCGAGGCCTGACCAAGACGCTGGTGCAGGCACGCACCGAGGCCATGGACCGCCTGGTGGAGGCGGCCCGTGCCCGCGGCGCCAACGCGGTGCTCGCCGTGCGGTACGACGTGACGGCGGCTCAGGACTCGGGCACCGAGATCTGCGCCTACGGCACCGCCGCGGTCATCGCCCCGGCGGCCTGAGCGCCACGGCGTCACGGGCGGATTGACCTGGGGGCACCCTTTCGGGTCACCTCCAGGTCACCGGCAAGCTGAACCACCGTCGTCGTGTCACGCCGCCCCAGCCGGCGCCGGCAGCACGGCACGAACGGTGGTGCCCACGGCCGAGGAACACGTCACCGTCAGCGTACCCTCCAGCAGGGTCACGCACTCCGTCATGGCGCCCACCCGGGCATCGGCGCCCGGTCCGCGCGGCGGACACGCGTCACTGACCACGCTCACCACGAGGTCCGAGCCGATATGCGTCAGCTGCACCTCGGCGCGGCTCGCGCCGGAGTCCTCCACCGCGTGGACCAGCGCCTCCGCGACCAGGAAGTACACGTGAGTCTCCACCGCCCGTGGCAGCCGGATCCGACCGGAGTGGACGGTCACGGTGACGGGTACCGGGCTCGCCGCCGCGAGCGCGGCGACGGCCGGGACCAGCCCGCGCAACTGGAGCACCTGCGGACACGGCCCCGCCGCCACCTCCCGCACCTGCGCGAGCGCCGCCTTGGCGTCCCGGACCGCGCCGTCGAGGAGTTCGGCGGCGACCGGTGAGGAGGCCTCGTCCAGCTGCTCGCGAGCCATCCGCAGACCGAGGAGGAGGGACACCAGTCGTTCCTGGGCCCCGTCCCGCAGCAGACGCGCGGCCTGCCCGCGTCGCTCCGCCGCGGCGTCGGCGGCGGGGAGCGCCGCGGCGTCCGTGCTCTTGCGCCTGACGTCCTGGACGTGCGTCACATACTCGGCGATCGACTGTGCTGAAGCCGTCATGACGTCACCTTGGCACCAGGCGCCCGGCGGCGATAGCAGTCTCCGCTGCATGAGCTCATAAGCCACGTTTACGGGCTACTCATGCGCCCTCCGGGTCTTGGGGCCGGTCCAGATCGACCCGGTGCAGTTCGACCGCGACGTGCGCGAGCACCAGCGCACCCACCCCGGGACCACCCTGCCCCCAAGCGCGCGAGGCCGTCGCCGCCCAGCAGCCCGGTGGCCTGCCGGCACGGATGCCCGGCGCCCCGCTGCCCCGCCCGGGGGAGACACTGGCCGGCTACACCAAGCGGGTCGCCGCCGCGGCCGGCGCCCACCGGCACCGGGCCATGGAACTCCTCGGCCTGGCGCCCGGCTCCTCCGCCTCCCGGCGCCTGGCCGAACTCACCAGCGGCCAGCTGCCCGACGACGCCGTACAGGCCCTCGTCGCGGCCACCGGCATGACCCCCGCACAGGCCCGCGCCCTCACCACCGGTCCTGCCCCCGCCGACGCGGTGCCAGGCGTTGAGCACCTGGCGCGGCACGTGCTCGATGAGAAGCTGGTCCAGTCCGGAGGCGAGGGCAAGACCCGTACGGACGCGGGCACGCCGGCCCGGCTCCTGGCCGAAGCCGACAGGCGGCGCCCACTCTGATCGACACGAACCCGGCCCACAGCCTCGACGGCTGGGCGGAGCCGGCCGCCCACCTCCTGTTCGTCGACCTGCCCTGGCCGGCCGAGGGCACGGCAGTGCCCGCGGACCACGGCCTCGTCAACGAGATCCTCAAGGACCTGGGCATCGATCCCACTCCCCGGGCCGAGTAGCCCACGACGACGCCTCCGACCGACGCGGAGCGGGAGCCGGGGGCGTCGTCCGTCAGGCCGGTGCCGGGGCGCGGGTGCCGGCCGGCCGTGGGCGGGGCCGGGCGCCGGGGCGGGTCCAGGGTCAGTCGGACGTCTGGCGCAGAACAAGGCAGACGAAGCCCCAAGTGTCCCGGTAGACGCGCAGCCATTCGGAGCGGCGAGTGGTGGCGGTTTCAAGCACGTGCGAGCTCTCCGGATCGGCCGGGTGATCCAGAGCCCATGACGCGAGCGACCCCCAGCACGCCCACTCGTAGTCGTCCAGTTCACTGCGCGTGCTGACGTGCCCGTGGACAGGAGTCCACCCGTCGGCGACGACACGGTCCACCGTGGTCGCCAGGCTGGTGAAGTTCCCAAGCATCTCGACAGCCTCCTGGGAGGGCTCACGGTCCCAGAAGCCCTCACCGATCAGCACGCGTCCGCCTGGAGCCAGATGCTTGCGTGCTGCCGCGAGGGTGGGGAGCAGGCCGCCGAAGGCATGCGTGGCCCCAACGCTGAGCACCAGGTCGAACAGGTGCGGGGAGGAAAAGTCCGCGGCTTCCTGGTGGTGAAGAACGAGGCGCTCTTGGACGCCGAGGCCGCTCGCGGCCTGGCGGGCCTGCGCCAGGGCATCCTCGGAGATGTCAACCCCCTCGGCTTGCAGCTGCGAGTGCGTGGCCAGCGCACGCAGAAGCCATTCCCCGCCCCCGCAACCAAGGTCGAGTACACGCTCGTTGCCGCGCGGGAGGCCGCGTTCCAGCAGCCGGCGCACCGAGTCGTCGTCGAGCGGGGACTTTATCGGGTGGTCGGCATGGGCGAGCCTGGAGATCTGTTCACGATTCACCAGCGCAGCCTGACAGCGCCAGAGGCCGTACGCACCTCGTTTTCCTCCGCGAGCTGAAGGCTCCCAGGCAACCGCCGATCCACAGGTATTGACAATTACTCCGAGCCCCGTAGCTGGCCCTATGACGCGCTCCTGGTGATGGACAGCCGGGGCGTGGTCCGCGAACAGGCCCTGCGGGATATGAGTTTGCGGGTGACCCATCTCGACGCGCTACCCAATGGCCGGTTCGTTGTGCAGGGGCACAGTGCCGCAGGGGACCGGAACGCTCAGATCTACGGGATGGACGGGCGCCGCCGCCGCAGCTTCGCGATGGGGCGTGCGGTCGAGTACCTGATGGCCGACCGGTGGCACCATGTATGGAGTGCCTACTTCGACGAAGGCGTCTACACGGACCCGATCAGCGCCGGCGGCCTGGTGCGCTGGGACAGCGGCGGTAACCGCCAGTGGGGGTACTCGGCTCCGGAGGGCGTCGAATACATCGACACGGTCTACGCCTTCAACGTTGACGACGGTGTCGCGTGGGCCAATTACTATCCGACCTTCCCGCTGCTCGAGGTCCGGACCACCGGTGACCTTCGGCTACGTAGGACTCCTGTGGTCGCTCCCGCGGGTATGGCCGTGCACGGTGAAGACATCACGATGCTGGGGGGCAACCGGCAACCTGACCGCCTGCACCGCTGCCGTCTGGCGGAGAGCGAGGCCTTGCTGGTCGAGGAAGCCTGTCTCACCCTCCCCAGCGGGGCACCGCTCAAGCGGTACGCACGCCCCGTAGGACGAGGCCGCCATCTGTACCTGCGTGGCACATCACCCAGACAGTGGTACGTGACGGATATCTAGGCCGTCTCACGTCGTGTGTCGGCCGTCCGGGCCTCCAGCCAGCTCGGGCCCAGGCGGCGGCCGGTTCGCCGAGCAGGTCGCCGACGCCGGTCAGCAGGGCGTGGCCCACGTGCCCGCCGGGCAGTTGCTCGCGCAGCAGACCAGGATCCGCTCACTCCCCAGGGCGGTGAGGGGTACGGGGGCGGGCGCACCCCCAGCGCAGTCAGGGATGATGAGTTGACGTGATGGGCGACCGGAGACGTGGCGCGCCGGCTGCACTGTGGACGAGGACTCCCTGCGGCTCACCGAACTCCTCGCGGTCGAGCTGTGCGCCTACCTCTTCCAGCGATTCGGCCGCGATCCGGACCGGTTCGGCAACTGGCTGGTCGACTTCGGCGACCAGGTCGCCCGCACCCAGCAGCACGCTCACCCCGCCGGCCCCACCGCGAGTTCCAGCGGCCCTCGCGCGGGAGCCGGGGAAGCTGCTCCTTCCAGTCCAGGTCGTCGGACTCCGCCAGCCGGTCGGCAGCAGCCCTCGCGACCATACCGAAGTCCAAAGGGCCGGGCCCAGGCCCGAGGTGCTCATGCAGTCGTGTCCAGGAACGGGCCATGCCCGGCACCCCAAGGCGTCCAGGCGCGGTCAGTTCGGCGTAGTGCCGGTCGGGGCGCGGGCTCGGCTGGTCGTGCTCGGTGCCGTGGATCCGGCGGCGTGGCAGCTGCTGAGCAGGCCCGTTCCGAGCCGCGGCCTGTTCACAGGTACAACGGCGACCGCGGCCGGTAATGCCTTCCAGGCTGCGCACTGACGCCGCGACGGGCCTGCGGAGTGACCGGCCTCATAGGGACAACCAGATGACGGATAACCCGAATGCCCGGTTATGCGAATACTGCCAGTGAGCTGGCCCGTTCAGCCGCCCTACGGAAAGCCGACCCATACCGTGATCGCGCCGTCCGGGCGGCCGGGAGCTCGACGATGACACCGAACTACGCGTGGTGACGGTCGATCCGCTGGGGGTACTCCGCCTCTCGGATTCCGCATGCACCGACGCCGCCCTTGGCGCGATGGCATGCCGTTCCGCCTCGGGAAACAAGGGACGATGTGCCTGTAAGAAAGGGCATGGTGAACAGGTCGGGCGACCTTTTCACTGGCTCGGTGTGTTCGACTCGTTGTGTCCATTCCTCCTCACGAACCGGAGCCAGTTACATGCGTCGCGTCCTTGCCACCTGTCTGCTCGCCCTCGGTGTCAGCCTGCTGGGCACCACCTCCAGCTTCGCCGCCACCAACATCGGTGTCCACACCGACGCCAACTGCGGCGCGTACGGTTGCGGCGGCTGGTAAAACCTGCGCGTCGGCGGGCCTGTGCGATCCGGGCCCGCCGCAACGCCTCCGGGCTACCCCGCCCTGCCGTGCGATCCGGTCGTCAGGGCGGCGAGATCCTCGGGAGCGCGAAAGGGCGGCGGGGGCGGCGGCCCCCGGTTGAAGAGGCCCTCCGCCAGGACCTCCAGCTTCCACAACCGGTCGTCGACAACGCAGTCCATGTCGGAGTAGTACTCGCTGACATTGCCCGCCGGACCCTGCAGGTCTAACGGCGAAGACGTTGCGGTGGTCGGTGGACCAGCGCAGAAACGCCCCGTGGTCCTTGACGTAGTCGGACGCCTTGAGCCGAGCCCGTCACGAAAGAAGGCAGTCGTTCCCTCGAAGTCCGTCGTAGCGAGGACGACGCGTCCGCCTGGAGAGCGGTCTGTCATCCGCGCCCTGCCCGCCAGGCAGGACGTCGCAGACACCGGCAGTAGCAGCAGCGCGAACGTCCAGACGAATGGCGTAAGTTGGCCAGTAGCCGCCGACATCGCGCTGAACAGGGCCGAGGCCAGGGCCAGGACGACTGTCTGGCCGAGATTCTGTGACGCCTGCATCGCGCTGCTCGCATAGCCCTGCCCGCCGACCGGGGCGTGCGTGAGGGACAGCAGGGTCAGCGATGGCGCCGCCAGCCCCATGCCCACCGCAGCCAGTACCATCGAAGGACACCGCTGCGGCCGCAGGCAGGGCGCAGAGCGCGGCCAGTACGACCGCAGCCGCCATCACGCCGGCCCAGGCGAGCCGCGGCCTCAGTGAACCCAAGGCCCGTCACTACGCCCGGCACCCGGCGCACCGTACTGAGCATCAGCGGTACGAAGCCTCGAGGGTGAAGTACGTGCCGGAGGTCAGCGCCCGCAGCATCAACGTGGCGGATAGCCCATGTCCGTCGCGCCGGGTGCGCGGTGGCAGCAGGCGCGGGGTGAACACCACGAGCGCCGCCAGACCGACCACCGTGCACATCCAAGCCCGGGCGTCCCCGCCGCACCCGCACGTCGGCCCCGCCACCCACTGAGAACACCGACACCTTGTTCTGAGCTGCCGGCCCGGGGTCAGCGCGCGGTGGTGACGGTGACGGGGACGTCGGGGCAGACGTCGAGGACGTCGGACACAGCGGTGTGTTCGGCCGGGTCGATGCTCAGACGCCAGCGGATTTTGTCGGCGATCCAGTCGGTGACGTACTGGCAGCGGTAGCCGACGGCCGGCGGGAGCCACATGGTGGGGTCCTGGTCCGCCTTTGCCCGCGCGGCCGTCGGCGATGGCGACTCCCAGGATGCCGGACCACCCGGAGGAATCGTCGAGCGGGCCCTGGCTGGAGGCGATCGGCGAACGATGGCGGGACGAGACCGGCGACCCGCTCCTCCAACAGCACCTCGATGAGGGCCGACCCGGGGGCCCAGCGGACCCTTTGGCGTGGGGAGGGGCCGGCCGATCAGCAGGTCAGGAGGAGCAGACGTCGTGTGCCTCTGGGCTGTTGGCTCGACCCTCGTCCCCTGCGGCCGGCAGATGAGGCGCTGCCTTGGAACGGACCAGACGGTGCAACGCCTGTTCGCTCTGGGAACCCGGCTCGACTTGGAAAGTGCCGAGTTGGTGGCCCGACGCGCCATTGATGGTGAACGATTGGTACGTCAGCTCCAGGGGGCCCGCCTCCGGGTGTAGTACCCACCCGATCTGGTGCGTCTTGGCGCGGAAGTCGTACCTCGCCCACAAGCGGGTGAGGTCCTGGCTCTGGGCGGACAGCTGTTCCACCAGGGCGCGCAGTTTCCGGTCTCCCGGATGGAGCGACGCCGTCGCGCGCAGGCTCGCTACGCAGGTCCAGGCGAGAGCCTCCCAGTCCTGGTAGAACCGCCGGGCGGAGGGGTCCAGGAAGATGAATCGAGTCAGGTTCGTCTCAGGGCCCACGACGGAGAACAGTGCCCTGCCCATTTCGTTCGCGGCCAGGATGTCGAACCGGCGGCTCATGATCAGCGCGGGGGTATCCCAGGCGTCGATCAGATGAAGGAGATGCGGGGCCACGCGATCTTCGGCCGGTGACGGCTCGCGGTTGCGCAGTCCCTGTTGGGCGAGCCGGTGCAGATGCTCAGCGGCTTCCGCGTCCAGCCCGAACACCCGGGTCAGCGCATTGAGCACTTGCACGGACGGACGTTTCTCACGCCCTTGTTCGAGACGTGTGTAATACCCCTCGCTCATGCCGGCCAGCATGGCCACTTCATTGCGCCGCAGTCCCGAGGTACGCCGAGGTCCTTCGTTCGGCAGCCCTACCTGAGCGGGTGACGTGGCAGCACGACGAGCTCGTATGAACTCACCCAGAGGATTGACATTATGCACTTGACCCAGCTTACTTGCCGAGGTCGCGCGATAAGCCCTGACATGACTGTGTGGGTGCACGTGCCGAGTCTCCCCCCGTGTTACCGATGGACCCGTGAACCGCTCCGGAATCGGTGGAGGCTCTATGCGTTGACTCCAGCCGCCGGTTGGGGCTGGAGTTGAGCGTAGTGGTTGGTCTCGTGTTCGTGGGGCGGGATGTCCCCGATAGGGGGCTTCCACCTTGATCGTGGACACCGGTTGTCATGCAGCGATAGCCAGCGTAGTTGATCTCCGTTCGAAGGCGACCGGCGCGAGGTAGCCGATCGTGGAGTGCCTGCGCTGGTGGTTGTAGAAGCCGAGCCGGCCGAAGACTGCGAGGCGGGCGGCTCGTGCGGTCGGCCGGCCGCGCCGGCCGGGAAGGATCTCGCGCTTGAGCGAGGCGAAGAACGACTCCGCGGCGGCGTTGTCCGCGGAGGTTCCGACCGCTCCCATGGATCGGAGGATCCCGGCCTGGTGGCCGGCGTCGGCGAACGCCTTCGACCCGTACTGAGCCCCGTGATCGCTGTGGAAGATGACGCCGTCCACCCGGCCGCCGCGAGTGCGGACGGTCGCGTTGAGCGCGTCGGTGACGAGCTCGGCCCGCATGTGATCGGCCATCGACCAGCCCAGCAGGCGACGGGAGAACACGTCGATGACGGTGGCCAGGTACAGGAACTTCCCGCTGGCGATCGGCAGGTAGGTGATGTCGCCGACCCAGGCCCGGTCGGGGGCGGATGCGGTGAAGTTGCGCCGCAGCAGATCGGGCACCGCCTGGGCGGCGGGGTCCGGGACCCTGGTGCGGTGTCGCCGCTTCAACCTCCGTCCCTGGATACCGTGTTGACGCATGAGCCGCTCGACGCGCTTGCGGTTCACCATCGCACCGCCCTCGCGGAGCTCGGCGGTGATCCGCTTGGCACCGTACGTCTTCCCGGACTCTGTGTGGATCTTGCGTATCCGCCGGGTGAGCGCGGCGTCGGCGGCCTGCCTCGCGGCCCGCGCCCGGGGCGGTCTTCAGCCACCGGTAGAACCCGGACCGGGACAGATTCAACACGGTGCAGAGCCGCTTCACGCCGAAGGCGTCGCGATGGTCGGCAACGAACTCGAAGCGGCTCACCAGTTCGTCTCGCCCGCAAAATACTTGGCCGCCCGGCGCAGGATGTCACGTTCCATCTCCAGCTCGCGAACCTGCTTACGCAAGGCCGCGATCTCCGCGTCCTTCGTGGACTCCGCGAGCGCCTCGGGCCGCTCGGCGTTCTCCGCGGTCTTGATCTACTGCCGCGGCGTCTCGTGGTTCACGCCGAGCTCGGCGGCGATGCGTGAGACGGGTCGGCCCGACGAACGGGCCAGCGCCACCGCGTCTGCCCGGAACTCCGCCGAGTACTTGTAGGTCCCCACACGGGACTCCTCTGCCTGGACTCAAGATCCACTGTCGAGCTGTCCACGATCAAGGTGGAGGGCCCGGGACCGTCTCCACCCCCGGCTCACGACCCGCTCCGCCTGGATCGATCACAACGGCGAACTCCCCATCATCGAAGGGACGCTGATCCGCCTCCAGGTCGACCGACTCCCCGGCGGCGGTGACCCGCTGCCGCTGTGGCTGTGGTCCTCCGCCACCGGCCTGACCAGCGGCGGAGTCGATCTGCGCTGGCAGGCGTTCCTGCGGCGCTTCGACCTGGAGCACACGTTCCACCTGATCAAGCAGACGCTCGGCTGGACCCGGCCGAAGCTCCGCACCCCGGCAGCGGCAGACCGGTGGACGTGGTTAATCATCGTCGCGCCCACCCAGCTCCGTCTCGCCCGGCCGCTCGCCGGCCCTGGGAGCGACCGGTGGAGCCGAACAGGCTTATCACAGCCCGGGTCCGACGAGGGTTCAGATGCCTCCGCCCGGTTCTGGCCTGTCCGGCCCGTACGCCGAAACCATCGCGGCCGGGCCCCGGCAGGCGGCTCGGCTCGAAGAACCAGCGGCCCGCCACCCGCTACGACGTGGGTAAGATCGTCCGCCGCGCTGAGACCATCAGCGAACGCGATCGGGTCAGACCATGACACCCTGGGCACAGCAAAGAGGTGAGCATCGCGCTGAGGTGCGGTCGACACACGCCGTGGCGTGTGCGGTCCCGGTCAGCCATGCTCTCTGCCCACAGTGACGTGCCGAAGCATTGGGTATGCGTGACAGCAGTCGAATCCTACCCACCAGAGCGACCGTGTAGGTTAAAGCACAAGCTTAGAAGCCAGGCATCTCGCGCTGTCGGAGGCTCGAAGCGGGCACGGTCAAGAAGCCGCAGCCGACGAAATTACAGGTGGTGTCGGCGTCTCTGCCCGAGAAGCGGAGTGCTCTTCCGGGGCTTGCTGCCCTTCTGGAACCGTGGCTTCATCGCTGCGGTAGTTGTTCCACCGGGTCTTGTCATCCACGGACACCCACATGTAGGCGCCACAGCGCCGGTCCTTGCGGGAAGAGGCGAACAGCGGGGTCATGCTACCGGTGGCCGCGCCGACCAGGGTCTGCCCAACCGCGATGGCCCGGGTGTTGCCCTTGTAGCCGGTCCATCCTGTGCCTTCGTCGTCCAGGCGGCGAGGAGGGTCCCATTGCAGGTGTACCTTTCCGTAGCCTGTCTTCCCTCTGCCGTCTGGACAGGGGCGCTCAGCACTCGCGGTGCACCGCCACTCCACGAGAACCCGGAAGCTGCCCATCAGCGCAATGTCTGCCGCATTGCTGATCTCTTTCCAGGTCATCTCCCTGGTCAACATCCAGTTGGAGCGGTCGATCAGGTGGAACCTGTCGTCGTGCGTGATCCAGTTGGCGGTCAGCCCGGCTTCGGCGTGGGCCTTCGACCGGCGCAGCACAGTATCCGCACTGGCGTTGTAGTACTGCGCTTCGCATCCCAGACTTACTCCGCCAGCGCCAATGATCGTTACGTCTGGTCTGGATGTCCGGTTCCTGGTCGTCGTCTCCACTTGAACTTCAAGGCCGACTGACTGCCCGGTACGGGCCAGAAAGTCCTTCATCGCCTTGTGTCTGTCACTCTCCTCCGGAGTCATTTCATGCGCAGTGGGCAAATGGGCAGCGCGCAGGCGCAGGACGCCGTCAGGGTCGCGATGCTTCCGCACGTACATATGTGGGCTTTTGACCCCGCTCAGTTCAGCCTTGCACTGGTGTCCTTGGCTGCTTTCCACGCAGACTAAAGGTTGTCCCGTAAGTGATCTTGGAGGCGCTGTGGACACGGCCCGGGGCACGGTCCGCTCGGTCATCCGGTGAGAGCGAGGTTGTACAGGCGGGCAATGCCGAGCATGGCGTGGTGGACGCCGTCGCTTTCAGGCGGCAGTCGCGGAGGATCTTCCAGCCCTTCATTCTGGCGAAGGTGTGCTCGACGTGCGCCCGAACCCGCTTGTGGGAGCGGTTGTGTTCCTCCTTCCAAGCCGGGAGTTCCTTGCCCTTGGTGCGACGGTGCGGGATGACGAGTCCGGTGCCCTGGTAGCCGCCGTCGGCAATGGTCACGGTGTGGCCGACGGCGTCCTTGGCGCCGGACTCCTCCCAGCCACGCGAGTCATGACGATTGCCGGGCACGGGCCGGCCGGCCGCCACGACCATGCGGGTGTCGGCGTCTATGACGACCTGGTGGGCGGTGGAGTACCTGTAGTTCTTGGACTGCTCGGCGATGCTGCGGTCGCGGGTGGGTACCGGGGTGCCGTCCACGATCAGCACTGCGCCCTTCGCGAACCGCTTGCGCGGCTTGAGCGCGAGCTTTGGGCCGAGGTGGTCAATGACGCGACTGGCCGCGGACTTCGACACACCGAACAGTGGCGCCAGTTGCCGCAACGTCAGGTTGGTCCGCCAGTACGCGGCGACCAGCACCACACGGTCCGCCAGCGGCAGCCCCCACGGCCGCCCGCGCCTCGGAGTGTCCGCACCCTCCCTGCGCAACTGGGTCACCAGCTTGCTCAAGGCGCGCGGGCTCAGTCCAGTGAACGGGGCTATCCAGGACGGCTCCGCCGCCGTGATCACGCCAGCCATCCGGAGATCGTTCCAGTTGCCGACACCCCTCGCCACGACGATCCTGGGCTACGAGCAAGCAAGGGGGGCAAGGTGGGGCTGATGCTCTTCCCAGGCGACGACGATGTGGCGAGCCCGGACATCTCCTGGTCGTACACCGGCTTCAGCATGTTCAGGAAGTGGTTGGCGCAGGCCGAGGGGTTCAGGCTCGCCGAGATGGACGGCTTCGGCGGAGACCGCCAATGGTGCAGCGTCTCCACCACGCTGGCGCCACTGCTCAACCATCCAGACGACGATGGACCCGACCTCGGACCCGCTCAATGCGCGGCCATGTTGCCCCGGCTGGAAGCCATTCTTGACCAACATCAGACTGACGACAGCGACCCCGTCCTTCGACGGCGCGTCGAAGACGTCAGCCAGTTCATCACCGTCCTGCGGTTCTGTGTCGACAAGGACGTTGAGCTCATCTTTGGCTGAGCGCGGGAGCGCGGAGCGACCCGTCGTTGAGGGGATAGCCCGTGGTTACGGGAAACTGCTCGTCGTGGCCCTTCAGCCGGGAGGACGTGGCCAGTCCGCGGCGGGGGCTGTGGCCGGTGAAGCGGATCTCGATCCCGGCGCGTTCGCCGGCGCGGGTGACGATGTCACCGATGGACTCGGGAGCCAGGCCCCCTTGCAGGACGGTGTGCCAGCGGTTGTGCAGGCGGCGCCATGCGTATCCGTCAGGGTCGGTGAGGTTGGCGGCCTCCTTCCACGCCTGCCACGCGCGAACCGGGCAGATCGAGGGCCGGGAGCCGTAGGGGATCGGGACGACGCGGGGCCGGATCTTGGAGACGCGTGGGGCACCACAATCACCGTGATCACGCACGACGGGAACATCGCGGCGCGGCTGCCACACCGGGCGGAGATGCGCGACGAGCGGATCGTGAGGGGCATGGGACCGCGCCCGGGCCCGACGGCGGACCGGGGCGCCGCCTCCGCACCAGCCGGCCGGGCCCGCCGCGTCCGGACAGTCCGTTGGACCCCGCTGCCGGCCCGGCCCCGGGAGTGAACCGATGAGCGCCGCCGCGCCCGGGAGGCCCGCCCGTTCGGTCCGGCAGAGCACGTCCGACGTGCTGCGGCTCGGACTGATCGGCATCCGCACCCGCCGGCTGCGTGCCGCGCTGTCGGCACTGGGCATCTACACCGGCATCGCGACCCTCGTCCTCATGACGGGGATCCCGGCATCCAGCCAGCGGGCGCTGAGCGACCGGCTGTCCGCGCTCGGCCGAACATGCTCAGGGCGGTCCCGCAGCCCGACCAGAACCCTTCGGTGCTGCCGTCCGCGTCCGCCGACAAGATGGCCGCCCGCATCGGCCCGGTCACGGCGACCAGCGACGTCGCCAACACCCACCCATGCCCGCCGACCCCGCGTCGAGCCACCGCGCCATCGAGAACCTGATCGCGCGGTACGCCGAGC
>NZ_BMVN01000075.1:0-22906 GCF_014650735.1 Streptomyces canarius | reverse complement strand
TCGGAGTGGGGCCTGACCTGGAACGCGGCGCTGGAGACGGGCGGTGTCCTGGTCTCCGACAAGATCAAGCTCGTCTTCGACATCTCGGCGATCAAGAACGCGTGAGCGTCCGGCAGCCGACGGAGGGTGGGCACGGTGTCCGTCGGCAACAGGTGATCCTTGGTCCGCTCGCTTCCCGGCCAGTGTCGGGCTTCCGCGAGGTGGGTCAAGGGCGCGTTCCGCGTCGCCTTCGGCGATGGCCCTCCGGGCCACCCTTGACACACCTCGCTCCGGCCCGGGGAAGAAGCGAGCGAGCGCCCCGGAACAGCGGTGGCCCAGCGGCAACGGGCCCCCAGGCCAGCCGGGTGCGCCCCGTCGGCGAGGGCACGCGGACGCGCCTCGCCCGCACGCCGGGTGGGTTCAGCGGCTTGCGGCCGGTGGGCGGGGCGGCCCCCTCACACCGCGATTGGCGGATTTGTACCAAGCACTACAGCAAACAAGCAGGTCAGCGGGCTGGGCCGTTGGCGGAAGTGGCCCAAATCCGCCAATCGCCGAACCCGTGTGACCTGAGGGGCTCATGGGACGCCAGCCCCTCCCCACCCACCCGCCGTTCGCCGCTGAGCCCACCCGGCGTGCCGGCGAGGCGCGGGGGCGTCCGTCCGCCGACGGGGCGACGCAACCCCGGTAGCCGCGAACCCCGCTCGGGCCACCCTCTTTCCGGGCCGCCCGCTCGCTTCTGCCCCGTGCTGGAGCGGGCCGGGTCATGGGTGGGCCGGAGGCCCATCGCCGAAGGCGACGCGCAGCGCCCTTGACGCGGACCGTGGAAGCACGACACTGGCCGAGAAGCGGGCGGCCCAACGGCCACGTCATCCCACGCTCACCGCGGCCGACCTGGAACGGCCACCTCGTCACCCCGCACCGCGAACTCGCACCACACGATCTTGCCGGGGCTCCGCTCCCCCACCCCCCACTTGTCCGCGAGGGCCGCGACGAGGAGCAGTCCCCGGCCGTGCTCCGCCTCCGGAGTCGGCTCCGGAATCCGCACCTCGCCCGGACCACTGTCGTGCACCTCGACGCGGAGGACACCGTCCGTGTGCAGGGTCAGCCGGAGCAGGAAGCCTCGGCCTGCGGGGACGCCGTGGATGAGGGCGTTGGTCGCCAACTCACTCACGCAGAGCAGTACGTCGTCGCTGCGCTCGGCCGTGGCCCAGTCCGTCAGGGCCTCATGGGCGAACTCCCGCGCGAGCCGTACCGACCTGCGGTCCCTGCGGTAGAAGGTCTGGCGTGTGCGGGGGTGTCGGGGTTCTGCGTTCATGCCGCGAGTGTCACTGTGCGTCACTACACTGGGTCAGTGAGTGAAGTCGTAGTTCTCATTGCTACGAGTCCACTACGAGAGCTTGGGGTGCATACGGGGGAAAGGAACGGCCATGCACGTGGCATCGAGGCCCAAGAAGGTCGGTTCGTGGTACGCGGTCGGCGCGCTGGTGGCGCACTTCCGGAAGAAGACGCGCCTCACGCAGGAACAGTTCGCGGAGTCGGCGAACCTCGCGGTCGACACGGTGAGGTCGATCGAGCAGGGGAGGCTGGCCCTACAGCCGGATCGCGCCGAGCAGTTCGACGAACTCCTGGACACCGGCGGGGCGTTAACGGTGGTGGTGGCCAAGCTGCCGGTACGGGACCGGATCGTTCAGTTCGCGCAGGGGCTGGTGGATCATGAGCAGGAGGCGTTGGGCGTCCTCTCGTACCAGAGTCTGGCGGTTCCGGGGCTCCTCCAGACACCTGAGTACTGCCGCGCCGTGTTCGACTACCGGTACCCGGCGATCGGGAGCGAGACCGCAGAGCAGTGGGTGCAGGCCCGCATGGAACGACAGTTGATCTGGCAGCGGGACAGGCCACCGGTGGGGCACTTCATTCTGGAAGAGAGCATCCTGCGACGGGAGGTCGGCGGGCCGGAGGTAATGCGTGCGCAGATCCGGCAGATCCTGGAGTACACGCGGCCCATTCACATGAGCTTCCAGATCATGCCCATGCACCAGAGGCCTCACGCGGCACTCGACGGACCCATGGTGCTCCTGGAGACTCCGGAGCACGAACGGCTGGTCTACCTGGAAGTCCAGCGCGCGAGCTTCCTCGTGGATGACCCGGATGAGGTCAGCGACTATTACCACAAGTATGGGATGCTGCGGTCACAGGCGCTCTCCTGCGACAAGAGCGAGCGCCTTCTGATGGGACTGCTAGGAGAGTCATGACGACCGCAGCACTGGCATGGTTCAAGTCGAGTTACAGCGGTAGTGAGGGCGGCGACTGCGTCGAACTCGCGTACACCTGGCGCAAGTCCAGCTACAGCTCCAGCGAAGGCGGCAACTGCGTAGAGGTAGCCGCCCACCCCACCACCATCCACATCCGCGACTCCAAAACCACCGCCGGCCCCACCCCCGGCCCCACCCTCACCCTCTCCCCCGTCACCTGGACCCGTTTCCTCGACGGCATCGCCCGCTGAGCGGCAGCACGCCGCTCAGAAGCCCCCGCCGAAGTCCCCTCCCCCGCCCCCGCCGTCGAAGCCGCCCCCGTCGCCGAAGCCGCCGCTGAAGTCGCCGGGGTCGAAGTCGGTGCCGGAGACGTCGCCGCCCTCGTAGCCTCCCCCGCCGAAGTCGCCGTATCCGGTGCCGTAGTCGGCGGCGTACGTGGGGGTCGCCATCACGCTGCCCAGCAGGGTGCCGACGAGGAGGCCGGGGAGGAGGCCGCCGCCGAAGTAGCCGCCGGCCCAGGGGCCGTAGGCCGGGCCGGCGTCCCAGTAGGGGCGGCGGCCGTAGTCGGTGTCGACCTCGCGGATCACGGGGTCGCGGCCGTCGGCCAGACGGGTGGCGTCGGCGGCGCAGACCGGGACCTCGCGCGGGGCGCCGCCGGGCGGGGTCCAGGTGGCGTCGGTGACCGAGGGGCCGTGCCGGGGGTCGAAGAAGCAGGGCGGGCGGCGCTCCGGGAGTGGGCGGCCCTCGCGGCGGGCGGCCAGCTGGGCGAGGGAGAAGCGGCCGTCCTCCACCGCCTCGGTGACCGACCGGACGTCCTCCGGCTTCCGTGCCGCGGCCATGCGCTGCTTGGCGGTCTCGTAGGCGTCCAGCGCGCGCTCGTAGTCGGCGCGCATCGCGTCGTCGGCGCCCGCTTCCGAGGGGTGGAAGTCCAGGCGGTCGAGTTCCTCGCCGAAGGCGGTGATGTCCTCGTCCACGACCACCCGCAGCCGGTCCAGCGCGGCCCGCTGCTCCTCCTCACGGCGCCGGCGGCTGCGGCGGACCAGCGCGTACGCGCCACCGCCCGCGGCCACCAGGACGGCGGCCGTCGTGATCAGTGCCGTGGCCGACGCACCGCCGCCGTCGGCCGAGCCGCCCCAGCTGCTGGGGGCGTGGCCGCCCATGTTGGCCAGGGCGCGGTCGGTGAAGTCGGCGAGCTGGGCCTTGGCGTCCTCGCCCTGGACGCTGCCGACCAGGTTCTGCCGGGCCGTGGCCGACATGACGGAGGAGTCGGCGCGGGCGTCGAAGCGGTCGCCGAGGCGGATGCCGTAGAGGCCGGTGACGCCGGTCGCGGAGCGCAGGTCGGCGAAGAGGTTCGTGGTGGGGTAGCCGGCCGGGAGGACGGCGATGAACAGGGGTTTGCCGGCGTCCTTGATCCGGGTGGCGAGCGTGTCGGCGTCCGCGGCGGACAGCTGGTCCCGGGCCGCCGGGTCGACGTAGACCGGGCTCTTGCGCAGCGCCTGCGCGATCGTGGAGACGCTGGTGTCCGCGCTCGCCCCGGGCGCGTACAGGGTCGCCAGCGCCAGGACGAGGGCGGTCAGCAGCAGGGCGGGGAGGCTTCGGGTCCGCGGCACGTCCTTCATACCTTGAAACTACCCGAAGCCTCCCCAAACCGGTTACTCGTCCGGCGTCGGGATCAAGCTGCCCGGTAGGCCTCCGCCAGCTTCTCCACCGCCTTTCCGTACCTGCCGGTCAGCAGCAGGTGGTCGGCGTCGGCGAAGGGCTTCGCCACGGCCGCCGTGAGGTGGCCGTCCGCCTTCTGCTGGACGAGCAGCCGGGCCTGGGTGACCAGTGCGCGCCCGGTGCGCTCGTCGCGGTGCCGCTCGGCCTTGGCCGCCCGGACGGCGAGGTCGCGCAGGGTGGCCGTACCGCCCTTCGGGACGTCGGTGCGGGTGGTCAGGCCCCAGCCGTACGGGAACTGCGGGTCGTACGCCGTGTCGCCCACGTTGATCGGCAGCTGTGCCTCCGACTTGGGCCAGGTGACCGGGAGCTGTCCGGTGAAGGGGCGGGCGCCGTAGAGGACGTCGGCGACGCCCTCGCCCTCGGTGCCGGGCAGCCAGGAGGCGACCAGGGCGTCGATCTCGTCCAGCCGGTCGCCGACGAGCTGCGGGCGGCCGGAGACGACCAGCACCGCGCACTTCATGGCCGCGCACACCTTGTCGACGGCGGCCTGGTCGGCGGCGGACAGGGACAGCGAGTGGCCGTTGCCGACGTCGCCGACGCCCTCGGCGTACGGGGTCTCGCCGACCACGACCACTCCGACGTCGTAGCCGCCGGTGGGAGCGGAGGCGTCCTTGGAGTAGGTGACGTTCCCGCCCGCCTCGCGCAGACCCTGGAGGATGGTCGTGCCGGGGACGGTGTTGCCGGAGGCGCCCTGCCAGGTGAGGGTCCAGCCGCCGGTCTGGTTGCCGATGTCGTCGGCGTTGGACCCGGCGACGTACACCTTCTCGCTCTTCTTCAGCGGCAGCAGCCCGCCCGCGTTCTTCAGCAGCACCTGCGACTCGGCGGCGGCCCGGCGGGCGACCTCCCGGTGGGCCGGGGAGCCGATGGCGGCGGCCCCGCTGGTGTCGGCGTACGGGTGCTCGAAGAGGCCCAGCTCGAACTTCTCGGTGAGGATGCGGGAGACGGCGTCGTCGATCCGCTGCTCGCTGACCCGGCCCGCCTTCACCTCGTCGACGAGCGCGGTGCTGAACTCCTTGTAGGTGTACGGCACCATCATCATGTCGACGCCCGCGTTGACCGAGGTGCGGACGTGGGACGCGTAGTCGCCGGGCAGCTGGTCGATGGCGTTCCAGTCGCTGATGACGAAGCCGTCGAAGCCCATGCGGCCCTTGAGCACGCCGTTGATCATGTCGCCGCGGGCGTGCATCTTCACCGCGCCCTTGCCGTCGCCGGCGATGTCGAGGGAGGAGTACGACGGCATGACCGTGCCGACGCCCCGCTCGACGGCCGTGCGGAACGGCGCGAGGTGGATGTCCTCCAGCTCCTCGCGGGTGACCTTGGTGACGCCCTGGTCGATGGTGTACTTCCCGGTGGTCGAGGAGCCGTAGGCGGTGCCGCCGTCGCCGACGAAGTGCTTGGCCGTGGCCAGCACCTTGTCGCCGCGCTTCAGGTCCTTGCCGTCGGCGCGTCCCTGGAGGCCCTGGATCACGGTCTCCATGGAGTCCACGAGTGCCGGGTCCTCGCCGAAGGACTCGTAGGAGCGGCCCCAGCGTTCGTCGCGGCTCACGCACAGGCAGGGCGCGAAGTCCCAGGGGACGCCGGTCGCGCGCACCTCGGCGGCCGTCACCGCGCCGGTCCGGTAGGCCAGTTGGGGATCGCGGGTGGCGCCGATGCCGATGTTGTGCGGCATGACCGTGGCGCCGGAGAGGTTGTTGTGGCCGTGGACCGCGTCGACGCCGTAGACCAGCGGGATCTGGAAGCGTGTCGCCTGGGTCCGCAGCTGGAAGGCGTCGATCATCTTCGCCCACGCCTCGGGCGTGTTGGGCGTGGGCGTCGAGCCGCCGCCGGAGAGCAGGGAGCCGAGGGCGTAGGCGGCGATGTCGTTCGGCTGGGTCATCGCGCCGCGTTCGGCCTGGGTCATCTGGCCGGCCTTCTCCGCCAGGGACATCCGGCCCAGCAGGTCCGCGACCCGCTTCTTCACCGGCAACTTGGCGTTCAGGTACGGCAGTCCGTGCGCGTCGATCACGACCTGCGGGGTCTCGACGGGGGCCTTCGCGCCGGTGACGGTGAGCTTCAGCGGGATGGTCTCGGCGGGTTCGGCCGCCCGGTCCCGGCGGGTGGGCACGGCGATGGTCCGCACGGTGCCGGAGGCGGTGCCGGCCGGGAAGGTGAGGGTGCCGGAGACGGGGGTGTAGTCCCGGCCGGCGGTCGCGGTGCCGTCCCCGGTGGCGTAGGTGACGGTCACGGGGTCGGTGAGGGGCTGCTCACCGGTGGTGGCCACGGTGACCTTCACCTTCGCCGTGCCGCCCTCCTCGACCGGGTGCACGGGCGCGTCGGTGGTGACGGAGGCGCGCAGCGCCTGGTCGGCCCTGCCGTACAGCTCCACGCCGTCCATGGCGAAGTCGCCCTTGGCGCCGGCCGGGAGGGTCAGGGCGTAGCCCCACATCTCCTTGAGGCCGAGGACGTGGTCGATGCCGCCGACGGGCTGGTAGTCGGTGCGGTAGGCGAAGTCGGTGAAGGGGAGCTGGATCTGCTTCCAGCCGGTGAAGTCGTCGGTGAAGGAGGTGGTCCACAGTTCGGACGCCTCGCCGTTCGCCCCGCCGTCCTTGATCTCGAAGGGGATCCTCTTGCCGGTGTTCCGCCCCTCCCACCAGAACCGGATGCCCTGGTGGGCGGACCAGTCGTGGGCGGGCGCGGTGGCGGCGAAGTCGTGGGTGAAGCCGCCGTAGCCGCTGATGTCGTAGCTGCCGGCGAGGACCTTGCCTCCCTCGGGGGCGTCGGCGCGGTCGGCGAGGCGGAGGGTGGGCGGGTCGTCGGCGTCGCCGCCCCAGGTGAAGATGCCCTCGGCGGGCTGCGAGGCGAAGGGCACCTCGCCCTCGAAGCGGTCGACGGGTACGGGGGCGGGCTCGTCGGCGGCTCGCGCGGTCGCCGCCCAGGGCAGCAGACCGGCGAGGAGTGCGGCGGAGGCGAGCAGGGCGGTTCTTCGCATGGACCTTCCCTCGGCTCTCGTGGTTCACTCAGGGCTTAGCTCACGCCGTGAGTTAACTAGGGGCCCACACCCCCGTCAAGACGATCCGTCAGCTCCGCCGATCCGAGAGGAAGGGCGACGCACCATGAGGAGATCCCCCCGCACAGTCCGGCTGCTGCTCGCCGGGCTGCTCTCCGCAGCCGGTCTCAGTGTGGCCGTACCCCCCGCGCACGCGGCCGGTGAGCAGGTGACCGCCTGGCTCACCACCACCGACGACTCCGCCGGCCGGCACGTCGTACGCGGCCTCCAGCCGCAGACCCCGTTCGCCTTCCAGTCCGGGGCGGGCGGGAGCGGCGAGAACATCACCGTCGACGAGAACACCCGCTACCAGACCTTCACCGGCGGCGGCGCGTCCTTCACGGACACCGCCGCCTGGCTGATGAACAGCAGCGGGGCGCTGTCCCAGGCGACCCGGGACGCGACCATGCGCAAGCTGTTCTCGCCGACGGACGGCATCGGCCTGTCGTTCCTGCGCAACCCGATGGGCGCCTCCGACCTCGCCCGGTACGGCTACACCTACGACGACGTGCCGGCCGGGCAGACCGACCCGTCCCTGGCGAAGTTCTCCATCGCGCACGACCTGGCCGACGTCGTCCCGCTGACCCGGCAGGCGCTCCAGCTCAACCCGTCCCTGACCGTGATGGCCTCGCCGTGGACGGCACCGGCCTGGATGAAGGACAGCGGCTCGCTCAACGGCGGCTGGCTGAAGTCCGAGGACTACGGGGCGTACGCCTCCTACTTCGTGAAGTACCTCCAGGCGTACAAGGACCAGGGCGTCAACGTCTCCTACGTCACCGCGCAGAACGAGCCGACCTGCTGTTCCGGCTACCCGTCGATGAGCTGGAACGCCAGCGGACTCGCGTACTTCACCAAGAACGCACTGCTGCCGGGGCTCCAGGCGGCGGGCCTGACCACCAAGGTGCTGGCGCACGACTGGAACTGGGACGTCTACGACTCCTACGCGGCCCAGACCGTGGACGACCCGGCCGTCCGCAACCACCCCAACTTCGGCGGCATCGCCTGGCACGGCTACGGCGGTGACATCGCCAAGCAGACGACCGTGCACAACCAGTACCCCGCGCTGGACGCCTTCGGCACCGAGCACTCCGGCGGCACCTGGATCGCCGACCAGCAGCGCGAGGACATGTCCAACATCATCGACTACACCCGCAACTGGGCGAAGTCGGTGACCAAGTGGTCGCTGGCCGTGGACCAGAACATGGGCCCGCACAACGGCGGCTGCGGCACCTGCACCGGTCTGATCACCGTGCACAACGGCGACGGCGCGAGCGGGACCGTGGACTACACCGTCGAGTACTACGACATGGGCCACCTCACCAAGTTCGTCCGCCCCGGCGCCCAGCGCATCGCCTCCACCGCCTCCACCGCGGTGCCGAACGTCGCCTGGCGCAACCCGGACGGCAGCAAGGCGCTGATCGCGTACAACGACTCCTCGTCGGCCCGGACCGTGACGATCAACTGGGGTGCGCAGCACGCCACTTACTCACTGCCCGGCAACACCTCGGCCACCTTCACCTGGTCCGGCACCCAGTCCGGCGGCGGCGCCAGGACCGGAGCCTTCGTCGGCCTCGCCGGCAAGTGCCTGGACGTGGCGGGCGGTTCGAGCGCCAACGGCACGGCGGTGCAGCTCTACGACTGCAACGGCAGCGCGGCCCAGCAGTGGACCGTCCAGGCCGACGGGTCGATCCAGGCGCTCGGCAAGTGCCTGGACGTGAGCTCCGCTTCGACGGCGGACGGGGCCAAGGTGCAGTTGTACGACTGCAACGGAACCGGTGCCCAACGGTGGTCGTACAACGCCGCCACGAGTGATGTGGTGAACACGGCGGCGAACAAGTGCCTCGACGTCACCGACAACTCGTCGGCGAACGGGGCCCGGGCCCAGATCTGGTCGTGCACCGGCGCCGCCAACCAGAAGTGGACCCTGCGGTGAGGCGGTAAGGCGGGAGATGCGGCGTACGGGGGCCGTGGCGGCGGGGATCGCCGGCGGGATGCTGCTGCTCAGCGGCTGTGGCGCCGTCGACCTGCCGCTCGCGGGGGTGCGGGCCGCGCCGGACGGGACGCCGTACGCGGTGTTCCGTCCGTGCGGTGACGACGGTTACCAGGGCCCGGACCTCGACGGGCGGGCCCGGGGCGCCGGGAAGGGTCCGGTCACCACCGGGTGGGACGCGAAGAAGGACGGCCTGCGCGGCGACGCCGACTTCCCCCTCTTCGACCCGCCCGCCGCCTGGCACGCCCGCCACCGGGGCAGCCGGCACCTCCTGCCCCGGCACCGGTACGTCCTCCGGTTCGGGCACTACGCCGGCGGTGACCCCTACAACGGGGTCGTGGAGTTCACCGGCGAGCAGATCGACCGGCTGGAGCCCGGCCAGGTCTGGGCGGACGACCGGGCGATGAGCCTCGCCGCGTTCGAGCGGCTCGCCGCCGACGCGTGCTGAGCGGCGGCCGTCCGGCGGCTGGGGGACGATGAAGGAGGCCGGCCCGCAGCCGGTCGGGGAACCGCGCGGCATCGGCGTCCCGCCGCCGGTCCGCCGTAAGTCCCATCCGAACGACCCCGGCCGTAAGCGACGGCCGGTGACCTGGAGCCCCCATGACGACACCGCAGGACCTGTTCCTCGTCAGCCTGGACGTACCGGGCGAGCACCCCGTCGAGCAGGGCGACCTGTCGCTGGCGCTCGCCGGGGCCGAGCTGATCGACCTGCTCGGCGCCCGTGCGCTCGCCCTGGACGGTGAGCGCATCGTGCCCGGACCGGTGCTGACCACGGGTGACCGGCTGCTGGACGAGGCCGGGGCGAGGCTCGTCCGCGAGGAGCCGTACGAGACGGTCGAGGACTGGCTGTGGCGGCGCGGCGAGGGGCTGGCCGTGGCCTACCGGGACGTCCTGGAAGCCGACGGGCAGCTCACCGGCAAGCACCGGCACTGGTGGCCGGGCCGGGGCGGGGGCGAGACCCCGGCCGACACCGCCGCCCGGCGGCACGCGACCGACCGCTGGGACTCCCACGACCCCGTGCTGACCGGCCTCGCGGGCACCCTGGGCATCGAGCCCGACCGGACGGCCTCCTCCGGACTCGACGACGAGGCGGTGACCACCGTCCTGGCGGCGGTCGGCGACGCGGTCACCGAGCTGGAGGCGGTGCGCGAGCGGCGCCGCATCGAGAACATCGCCTTCGACAACATCTGGCGGGCGCCCTGAGCGGCGCGGGACCGGCCGGCGCGCCTCACAGGATGAGCTGGCCGATGCCCAGCAGGTTGCCCTCGCTGTCCCGGAACCACGCGCCCCGCTCCGCCCGCGCGCCCTTGCTCGGGTAGTTGCCCTCGATCTCGGCGATGCCGCCCCGGGTGCGCAGGCCGGGCACGTCGACCTCCTGGAACTCGACGCCCCGGTCGCGCAGCTCGGTGACGGCCGCCTCGATGTCGTCCACCTCGAAGGCCATCTGGGTGAAGGTGCCGGGCGAGGCCCCCGTCGAGCGGAACACGACGAAGTCCACGCCCGCGCAGCGGTACAGCAGCCCGCCGGGCCGTTCGTCCACCGGGTACAGGCCGAGCTTCTCGGCGTAGAAGCGGCGGGCCCGGTCCAGGTCCCGGGCGGGCAGCCTGGTCGCGACCCGGGCCCGGGACAGCACGTCGTGGGTGTCTGAGGTCATGCCTCCACTGTGGCTACTGGGCGGGCTCCACGCCCGCGCGGAGGAGGCCGTACGTGTACGCGTCCTCCAGGGCCTGCCAGGAGGCGGCGATGACGTTCTCGGCCACGCCGACCGTGGCCCACTCGCCGGAGCCGTCCGAGGTGGAGATCAGCACGCGGGTGGTGGACTGGGTGCCGTGCTTGCCCTCCAGGATGCGGACCTTGTAGTCGACCAGGTCCAGCTTGGCGAGCTGCGGGTAGATCTTCTCCAGGGCCACGCGCAGGGCGCGGTCCAGGGCGTTGACCGGGCCGTTGCCCTCGGCGGTGGCGACGATCCGCTCGCTCTTGGCCCATAGCTTGACCGTGGCCTCGTTGGCGTGGGTGCCGTCGGGCCGGTCCTCGACGATGGCCCGCCAGGACTCGACGTCGAAGTACTTCAGCGGCCTGCCCTCGGCCTCGCCGCGCAGCAGCAGCTCGAACGAGGCGTCCGCCGCCTCGTACGTGTAGCCCTTGAGCTCCCGCTCCTTCACCCGCTCGACCACCCGGCCGACCAGCTCGCGGTCGCCGCTCAGGTCGATGCCCAGCTCCTTGCCCTTCAGCTCGACCGAGGCGCGGCCCGCCATGTCGGAGACGAGCATGCGCATGGTGTTGCCGACCCGCTCGGGGTCGATGTGCTGGTACAGGTCCGGGTCGACCTTGATGGCGGAGGCGTGCAGGCCGGCCTTGTGCGCGAAGGCGGAGACGCCCACGTACGGCTGGTGGGTCGACGGCGTCAGGTTGACGACCTCGGCGATGGCGTGGGAGATGCGGGTCATCTCGCGCAGCCGGCCCTCGGGCAGCACCTTCTTGCCGTACTTCAGTTCCAGGGCGGCGGCCACCGGGAACAGGTTGGCGTTGCCGACGCGCTCGCCGTAGCCGTTGGCCGTGCACTGCACGTGGGTGGCGCCCCCGTCGACGGCGGCCAGGGTGTTGGCGACCGCGCAGCCGGTGTCGTCCTGGGCGTGGATGCCGAGCCGGGCGCCGGTGTCGGCGAGGACGGTGGAGACGACCGCGTGGACCTGGGCGGGGAGCATGCCGCCGTTGGTGTCGCACAGGACGACGACGTCGGCGCCGGCCTCGGAGGCGGTGCGCACGACCGCCTTGGCGTACTCGGGGTTGGCGCGGTAGCCGTCGAAGAAGTGCTCGCAGTCCACGAAGACCCGGCGGCCCTGCTCGCGCAGGTACGACACCGTGTCGCGGACCATCTCCAGGTTCTCCTCCAGGGTGGTGCGCAGCGCCAGCTCCACGTGCCGGTCGTGCGACTTGGCGACCAGGGTGATCACCGGGGCGCCCGAGCTCAGCAGGGCCTTGACCTGCGGGTCCTCTGCGGCTGTGGTGCCGGCGCGGCGGGTGGCGCCGAAGGCGACGAGCTGGGCGTGCTGGAAGTCGATCTCCGCTTGCGCGCGGGCGAAGAACTCCGTGTCGCGGGGGTTCGCGCCGGGCCAGCCGCCCTCGATGAAGCCCACGCCGAAGTCGTCCAGGTGCCGGGCGATGGCGAGCTTGTCCGCGACGGTGAGGTTGATGCCCTCGCGCTGCGCGCCGTCGCGCAGCGTGGTGTCGAAGACGTGGAACGAGTCGTCGAGCTCGCTGGTTGCCGTCTCGGTCATGTCTCAAGGCTCCTGTGGGAAATCTTCGGTCTGTACCGGAATGACCGGCTCCACCGTTCCTCCATGGTCCCTCGCGCTCCGTCACCGGCTGAAGGTGGGCCGGAAAACGAAAAAACCCCTCGCGGGTGCGAGAGGTCTGCGCGCGGGTCGAGGACGACGGTGGCCACCCGCACCTGGTCGTACGAGGTGGTCACTGCGGACCGGCGCGCCTGCTGCCGATAATCATGGCGAACGAGAGCACGGGGGCAGTCTGGCACAGCCCGGCCCCCGACTCACCGACCGTCTCAGGATGCGGGCGTCAGCGTGGAATCCTCGCCCGCCCGCACCCGGGTCAGATCCAGGTCCTTGGTCTCCCGCATGGTGACGTACACCACGAGGGACACGGCGGCGCAGCCGGCCACGTACCAGTAGAAGCCGGACTCGATGCCGCCCTTCTTGAACCACAGGGCGACGTACTCTGCGGTGCCGCCGAAGAGGGCGTTGGCGATGGCGTACGGCAGGGCGACACCGAGCGCGCGGACGCCGGTCGGGAAGAGCTCGGCCTTCACACAGGCGTTGATGGAGGTGTAGCCGGTGACCACGACCAGCGCGAGCAGGGCGAGGCCGAGGGCGGGCCAGTAGCCGTCCGCGTGCTGGAGCAGCGTCATGATCGGAACCGTGAGGAAGGTGGACCCGACGGCGAACGTGATCAGCAGCGGGCGGCGGCCGATGCGGTCGGAGAGGGCGCCCGCGAGCGGCTGGAGGCAGGCGAAGACGATCAGCGCGGTGAACGAGACGAGAGTGGCGGTCTGCTTGGACAGCCCCGCGGAGTTGGACAGGTACTTCGTCAGGTAGGTGGTGTACGTGTAGTACGCCACCGTGCCGCCCATGGTGAGGGCGACCACCAGGAACGCCTCCCGCTTGTGCCGCCCCAGCGCGCGCAGGGTGCCGCGCTCCTCGGAGTGCGAGGTGTCCTCCTCGTACACCTCGGTCTCCAGCATGTTCCGGCGCAGGTAGAAGATGACGGCCGCGCCGAGCGCGCCGACGACGAACGGGATGCGCCAGCCGTAGCTGTGCAGGGCGGCGTCGGACATGGTGCGCTGGAGGACGATCTGGAGGCCGAGGCCGACGATCTGGCCGGCGGTCATGGACACGTACTGGAAGCTGGACGCGAAGCCGCGCCGCCCGGGGTCGGATGCCTCGGTCAGATAGGTGGCGCTGGCCGCGTACTCGCCGCCCACCGACAGGCCCTGGAGCAGCCGGGCGACGAGCAGCACGAGGGCTCCGCCGTAGCCGGCGACCCCGTAGGTGGGGGCGACGGCGATGAGGATCGCCGAGGCCGACATGAGCGTGACGGTCAGGGTCAGCGCCGCCTTGCGGCCCTTGCGGTCACCGACCCTGCCCAGCAGCCAGCCGCCGACGGGGCGCATGAAGAAACCGACGGCGAAGATGCCGGCGGTGTTCATCATCTGGGCGGTGGGGTTGCCGCTCGGGAAGAACGCGCCGGCGAAGTAGGTGGCGAAGCTCGCGTACACGAACCAGTCGAACCACTCGACCATGTTGCCCGCCGAGCCGACCCAGATCTTCTTCCAGTGTTGTCGTCCCATGGGCCGTTACCTGCCCGGTGGCGAAGAAAACGATTCCGGTGCGCCGTCGGAGTTGGGCCGCTAGGGGGGTGCGGCGAGCCCCTCCTCGACGAACTCCCCGACATGCGCGAGGACTTGTTCCCGGTCGGTGCCCCGCAACCCGATCGCCACGTGGATCGAGAACCCGTCCAGCAGCGCGCGCAGCCTCGTCGCGAAGCGGTCCGCGTCCACCCGCCGGAACTCCCCCCGCGAGATCCCCTCGGCGATCAGCGCGACCAGGTCCCGGTGCCACGCGCCCTCGATCGCCGCCTGCCGGGCCCGCGCGTCCTCGTCGGCGTTCTGCGACCGGTTCCAGACCTCCAGCCACAGCGTCCAGTGCGGGTCGCGGTGGCCGTCGGGCACGTACAGGTCGACGTACGCGGACAGCCGCTCCCGCGCGCTCCCGGGACGGGCCAGCAGGCGGCCCCGCTCCGCGCCGAGCCGGCCCTCGCTCCACTCCAGCGTCCGCAGCAGCAGCTCGTCCTTGGAGCGGAAGTAGTACAGCAGGTGGCCGCTGCTCATGCCGACCTCGCGGCCCAGCCCCGCCATGGTGAGCTTCTCCAGACCGCGCTCGGCGATCATGTCCATGGCGGCGGCGAGGACCTCCTCGCGCGGCGGCGCGTTCCTGCGCGCCCGGCCCGCACCGGTCATCTCCTGCTCCCGTGTGTGTCAGACCTTCGGCTGCTGTTGCGTGATGCAGTGGATACCGCCCCCGCCCGCGAAGATCGTACGCGCGTCCACCAGCGTCACCGTCCGCTCCGGGAACAGGCGCCGGAAGATCCCGGCGGCGATCTCGTCGCGCGGGTCGTCGAACCCGCACAGCACCACGCCGCCGTTGCAGAGGTAGTGGTTGATGTAGGAGTAGTCGGCCCAGTGCCCGTCGGCCTCCAGGGCGGTCGGCGCGGGCACCTCCACGACCTCCAGGCGCCGGCCCCGGGCGTCGGTCGCCGACCTCAGCAGGCCGATGACCTCCTGGGTGACCTCGTGGTCGGGGTGTGCCGGGTCCGGCTGGTGGTGGGCGACCACGACACCCGGCCGGGCGAACGCGGCGACGATGTCGACATGGCCGAGGGTGCCGAAGCCGTGGGGAGGGTAGTCGCCGGTCAGGCCGCGCGGCAGCCATATCGCCTTGCTGGTGCCGAGGTGGGCGTGGATCTCCGCCTCGACCTCCTCCTTGGTCCAGTCGGGGTTGCGCTCGGGACCGAGCTGCACGGTCTCGGTGAGCAGCACGGTGCCCTCGCCGTCGACGTGGATCGCACCGCCCTCGTTGACCAGCTTCGAGGCGTACGTCTTGGCGCCCGCGAGGTCGGACACGTACGCACCGATCCGGGAGTCGTGCTCCCAGCGGGCCCAGTCCTGGGCGCCCCAGCCGTTGAACGTCCAGTCCACGGCGGCCAGTCGGCCCCGGCCGTCGGTGAGGAAGGTGGGGCCGGTGTCCCGCATCCACGCGTCGTCCAGGTCCCGCTCGACCGTGTCGACACCGGGGCCGAGCAGCGCCCCGGCCTCCTCCGACTGCCCGGGGCCGCACACGACCGTCACCGGTTCGAAGCGGCGGACGGCGCGGGCCACGGACGCCCAGGCGGTCCGGGCGGCGGCCAGGTCGCCCGGGTCGTCGAAGGTGGGGTTGGGGCTCGGCCAGGCCATCCAGGTGCGCTCGTGGGGGGCCCACTCGGCGGGCATGCGGAAGCCGTCGGCGGCGGGGGTGCTCATGGCGCGGGTCCTTAGAGGAAGTAGAGGCGGTTGAGGGAGACGGAGTCGGCCGGTTCCGAGCGGATCGGGTCGCCGTCGAGGGTGACCAGGCCGGTGCGCCGGTCGACGTCCACCGCTCCGGTACGGGAGTTCAGGCGCAGGTCGGCGGGGCCGATGCCCCGGGTGCCGCGCACCGCGACCCTTCTGCGCCGGGTCGGCATCCGGTCGTTGCCCTGGTCGACGGCGGCGCGGGCGACGAACGCCACCGAGAGGTCGGCGGCCGTGGCGCCGTACGCCCCGAACTGCGGTCCCAGGACGAGGGGTTCGCAGGTGTCGGTGGCCGCGTTGGGGTCGCCGACCACGCCGTACGCCGGGAAGCCGGCCTTGAGGACGAGCTGCGGTTTGGCCCCGAAGTACTCCGGGCGCCACAGCACGATGTCGGCGAGCTTGCCCACCTCGATCGAGCCGACCTCGTGGGAGAGCCCGTGCGCGATGGCCGGGTTGATGGTCAGCTTGGCCAGGTAGCGCAGGACGCGCGCGTTGTCGTCGCCCTCGCCGTCGCCTTCCAGCGGGCCCAGCTCGGCCTTCATCTTGCCGGCCATGGCGAAGGTGCGGCGGACCGTCTCACCGGCCCGGCCCATGCCCTGGGCGTCGGAGGAGGTGATGCCGATCGCGCCCAGGTCGTGGAGCACGTCCTCGGCGCCCATCGTGCCGGCCCGGATCCGGTCGCGGGCCATGGCCGCGTCGCCGGGCAGGTCGGTCTTCAGGTCGTGGACGGAGACGATCATGCCGTAGTGCTCGGCGACCGCGTCCCGGCCGAAGGGCAGGGTGGGGTTGGTGGAGGAGCCGATGACGTTCGGGACGCCGGCCATCTTCAGCACGTTGGGCACGTGTCCGCCGCCGCAGCCCTCGATGTGGAAGGCGTGGATCGTGCGGCCCTCCAGCACCCGCAGGGTGTCCTCGACCGAAAGGCACTCGTTCAACCCGTCGCTGTGCAGGGCGACTTGGACGTCGTGCTCCTCGGCGACCCGGAGCGCGGTGTCGAGGGCGCGGGTGTGGGCGCCCATGTCCTCGTGCACCTTGAAGCCGCTCGCCCCTCCTTCGGCCAGGGCCTCGACGAGCGGCGCCGCGTGGGAGGACGAACCCCGGCCCAGGAAGCCGATGTTGACCGGCCAGGCGTCGAAGGCGCCGAAGGCGTGCCGCAGCGCCCAGGGCGAGTTGACGCCGACGCCCCACACCGGGCCGAACTCCTGCCCGATGATCGTGGTGACGCCGGAGGCGAGGGACGCCTCCATGATGCGCGGCGACAGCAGGTGCACATGGGTGTCGACGGCGCCGGCGGTGGCGATCAGCCCCTCGCCGGAGACGATCGAGGTGCCCGTGCCGACGACGACGTCCACGCCGTCCAGGGTGTCCGGGTTGCCGGCCCGGCCGATGGCGCAAATACGGCCCTCGCGGATGCCGATGGACACCTTCCTGATCCCCTGCACCGCGTCGATCACGACGACGTTGCTGATCACCACGTCACAGGTGTCCCGGACGGCGGCGGCCTTCAGGTGCAGTCCGTCGCGGGCGGTCTTGCCGAAGCCGGCCAGGAACTCGTCGCCGTACCGCTGGGAGTCGGACTCGACGCGGACGGTGAGCCCGGAGTCGCCGAGGCGGACGCGGTCGCCGGCGCGGGGGCCGTGGGTGGCGGCGTAGGCGTGCGGGTCGACGTGGATCGACCGGCTCACCTCTCGTCCCTTCGAGCGGCTCATCGCTCCTCGCCTCCTTCCGGGGTCGCTCCCAGGTATCCGCAGGCGGCGGCCCTGCGGAGGGCTTCCTCCTTCGCGCCCGGCGCGTCCAGCGGCCCGTCGACCAGTCCGGCGAAGCCGATCGCGATCCGCTCGCCGCCGATCGGCACGAGCCCGACCTCCTCGCTCTCCCCCGGCCCGAAGCGGACCGAGGATCCGGCGGGTACGGCGAGCCGCATGCCGTAGGCCCGCTCGCGGTCGAAGTCGAGGCGGGGGTTGGCCTCGAAGAAGTGGAAGTGGGAGGTGACGGAGACCGGCACGCCCGCGGTGTTGGTGACGCGGAGCCGGACGACGGGCTCGGGGTCGGCGTGCCCGGGGCCGGGGAGCAACGCGCCCGGGGCGTCCGCGCCCAGGCCTGTCCCTGCTTCGCGGGGGGATCCCCAGCCGATGGGGTCGGAGACGACCGCGAGCCGGGAGCCGTCGTCGAAGACGGCCTCGACCATCACCTCGGCGACGACGTCGGCGACACCGGGCAGGACGTCCTCGGGACCGAGCACCGACCGTGCCGCCTCGACGGCCTCGGCGAGCCGCTTGCCGTCGCGGGCGGCCTCGCAGACGGTGTCCGCGATCAGCGCGGTCGCCTCGGGCACGTTCAGCTTCAGGCCGCGCGCCCGGCGGGCCCGGGCCAGCTCGGCGGCCCCGAAGAGCAGCAGCCGGTCACGTTCCGTGGGGGTCAGTCGCACGACCCGGCACCTCCTTGGCTTCCCCAGATTTGAGCATCACTCTAAACAGAGAAACCGTGAAAGAGAAGCACTGTCCGGACGAACTGATCCTTTCGCTTTGAGCAGTGCTCTAACTCGGGCGTGCGGTGGGGTGCCCAACGAGAAGCGCCCCGGAGGGGTGCGGGGGACCACGTGCCCAGCCGGACTGGACCCGCGGACGCCCGGCACCCCTCCGGGGCGCTTCAGGCCGCGTTCTTAACCGACCCGGTGCATCCAGCCGCGCTTGTCCTCGGTCAGGCCCCGCTGGATGCCCAGCAGCGCCTCGCGCAGACGCCCGGTGACCGGTCCGGGCGTGCCGTCGCCGTGGGACCACTGGTCGGTCTTGGTCTTGACGTGACCGATCGGCGTGACCACGGCGGCGGTACCGCACGCGAACACCTCGGTCAGCGCACCGGACGCGGCGTCCTCGCGCCACTGCTGGAGGGTGACCACCCCTTCCTCGGCGGTGTAGCCGAGGTCGCGGGCGACCTGGAGGAGGGAGTCACGGGTGATGCCCTCCAGGATGGAGCCGGTGAGCGACGGGGTGACGATCCGGTCGCCGTAGACGAACGCGACGTTCATGCTGCCGCTCTCCTCGACTTTGGTGCGGGTGACCGCGTCGAGGTAGACGACCTGGTCGCAGCCGTGCGCGGCGGCCTCGGCCTGCGGCAGCAGGGACGCGGCGTAGTTGCCGCCGGTCTTGGCGTCGCCGGTACCGCCCGGGACGGCGCGGACGTGGTCCTCCGAGACCCAGATGGTCACCGGCTTCACACCGCCGGCGAAGTACGCGCCGGACGGGGAGGCGATCAGCATGAACAGGTACTCGTTCGCCGGGTGCACGCCGAGCGCGGCCTCCGTGGCGAACATGAACGGCCGCAGGTAGAGGGAGGCCTCGCCGCCGTGCGGCGGGACCCAGTCGGCGTCCTGGGTGAGCAGCGCGTCCAGCGCGGCGATGAACAGCTCCTCGGGCAGCTCGGCCATGGCCATGCGGCGGGCGGAGTTGCGGAAGCGGCGGGCGTTGGCCTCGGGACGGAACAGCGCGACCGAGCCGTCGGGCTGGCGGTAGGCCTTCAGGCCCTCGAAGATCTCCTGGCCGTAGTGGAGGACGTGCGTGGACGGGTCCAGGGAGATCGGCCCGTACGGAACGAGCTGACCGTCGTGCCAGCCGCGGCCCTCGGTCCACTTGATCGTCACCATGTGGTCGGTGAAGTGGCGGCCGAACCCGGGGTTGGCCAGGATCGCCTCCCGTTCCGTGGCGGCGAGCGGGCTGGCGGAGGGCTTGAGCTCGATCGTGGGCGTCGTCATGAGTGATTGTCCTTCACCGGTTGTAGTGACGGGCCGCGCTCACGCCTGTGCTCCCGGTCGTCGGTGCTAGGACGTCCGAGCTTTCCGTCATACCGCGGCTCCGCGTTCGATTATCGCGCGGACGGCGGTAGTGGACGGAATCGGGGTGAAGCGGTCCAGGGGTTGATGGTGGCACCCGGCGAGGCACGGCAAAAGCCGCCGGGTGCGGTCGCGACCCGGCGGCTCGGTGTAGCGCGGCGGGTCAGCCGGCTACGCGTACGGCGAGCGCGTCACCGATCGCGGAGGTGGAGCGGGCCGGCTGTCCGGCGCGCTCGGTGAGGTCGGCGGCGACCGCCGCGTCGATCCGGTCGGCCTCGGCGTCGTAGCCGAGGTGGCGCAGCAGCAGGGCCACGGACAGGACGGTGGCGGTGGGGTCGGCCTTGCCCTGGCCGGCGATGTCCGGGGCCGAGCCGTGGACCGGCTCGAACATGGACGGGAACTCGCGGGTGGGGTTGATGTTGCCGGAGGCGGCCACGCCGATGCCGCCGGAGACGGCCGCGGCGAGGTCGGTGATGATGTCGCCGAAGAGGTTGTCGGTGACGATGACGTCGAACCGGCCCGGGTCGGTGACCAGGTAGATGGTCGCGGCGTCGACGTGGATGTAGTCCGTGGTGACCTCGGGGTACTCCTCGGCCACCTTGGTGAAGATGTTCGTCCACAGGTGCCCGGCGAAGGTCAGCACGTTGTTCTTGTGGACCAGCGTGAGCTTCTTGCGCGGGCGGGCCTGGGCGCGCGCGAAGGCGTCGCGGACGACACGCTCGACACCGAAGGCGGTGTTGACGGACACCTCGGTGGCGACCTCGTGCGCGGTGCCCTTGCGGATGGTGCCGCCGTTGCCGGTGTACGGGCCCTCGGTGCCCTCGCGGACGACGACGAAGTCGATCTCCGGCTGGCCGGCGAGCGGGGTGGCGACACCCGGGAGCAGCTTCGACGGGCGCAGGTTGACGTGGTGGTCGAAGGCGAAGCGGAGCTTGAGCAGGAAGCCGCGCTCCAGGACGCCGGACGGCACCGACGGGTCGCCGATGGCGCCCAGCAGGATGGCGTCGTGCTGCTTGAGGGAGTCGAGGTCGGCGTCGGTGAGGGTCTCACCGGTGGCGTGGTAGCGCTTGGCGCCGAAGTCGTACTCCTTGGTCTCCAGCTTCACATCCTGCGGCAGGACGGCGGAGAGGACCTTGAGACCCTCGGCCACGACCTCCTGGCCGATGCCGTCACCGGGGATCACTGCGAGATTGATGCTGCGAGACATGCGGGCACCCTACTCCGCGTCCCAGGTGATGACACGTACCGTCCGCCATACGGACACCCGGACGGGTTGCCGGTGTCCGCCCGTCGGTCGACGTTCACCCGTGTGCGGCAAGGATGTCGGACACCGGGGGAACGGTCCGGGACATGGACACTCCCGACGTCGGCATCCCCCGCCCGCTCGCCGAGCGGCTGAGCATGGCCGAGCAGTACGAGTACCTGCGCAGCCGCCTGGTGCGCCGCCGCACGCTGGTGACGGCGGGTGCGGTGGCGAGCGGCCTGCTGACCGGCTGCGACACCGCGTTCGCGGGGAAGCCGGGCACCGCCGCCCCGGCCACCTCGCGGGCGCCCGGCTCGGCGGTGGCCCCCTTCGGCCGGCACCTCGCCTTCGGCGCCGACCCCCGGACGCGGATGCGGATCTCCTGGCAGGTGCCGCTGGCGGTGAAGCGGCCGTACGTGCGGGTCGGCACGCGCCCCGACGCCCTCGGGCACCGGGTCCCGGCCGAGATCCGCCCGCTGCGCACGCCCGGGGTGGAGGGCGTGCGGCCCGCGCTGGAGCAGTACTACGTGCACGCGTCCGTGGACGGCCTCGCGCCCGGCACGACGTACTACTACGGCGTCGGCCACGACGGCTGGGAACCCACCGCCCCCGCCCACCGCGCGGCCATCGCCTCCTTCCGCACGGCGCCCGCGCGTGCGGAACGCTTCGTGTTCACGGCCTTCGGCGACCAGGGCGTGGGCCGGGCGGCGCACACCAGCGACGATCTGATGCTGCGCCAGAAGCCCGCCTTCCACCTGCACGCCGGTGACATCTGCTACGCCGACGTCAGCGGAACGGGCCGGACGACGGACGGCTACGACCCCGCCTCCTGGGACCTGTTCCTGAAGCAGAACGAGCACGTCGCCCGGTCCGTGCCGTGGATGGTGACCACCGGCAACCACGACATGGAGGCCTGGTACTCGCCGGACGGCTACGGCGGCCAGCTGGCCCGCTTCCGTCTGCCGGAGACCGGCTTCGACCCGCACGGCACACCGGGCGCCTACGCGTTCACCTACGGCAACGCCGGCTTCGTCGCGCTGGACGCCAACGACGTGTCGTACGAGATCCCCGCCAACCTCGGGCACAGCGGCGGCCGGCAGACGGCGTGGCTGGACCGGACGCTGGGGCGGCTGCGCGCGGCCGACGGGATCGACTTCGTGGTCGTCTTCTTCCACCACTGCGCCTACTCCACCTCGCGGCACGCCTCGGACGGGGGCGTCCGGCGGGAGTGGCTGCCGCTGTTCGGCAAGCACCGGGTGGACCTGGTGATCAACGGCCACAACCACGTGTACGAGCGCACGGACGCGATCAAGGACGGCGCGCCCGGACGGGCGGTGCCCGTCGGCGGGTCCACCGACCCCGGCCGGGACGGCACCGTGTACGTCACGGCGGGCGGCGGCGGCCGGGACCTGTACGGCTTCCCGTCGGGCGTGGCGGACAGCTACGAGGGACACGTCACCCGGCACCGGGCGGTGGAGACCTTCGCGTGGACGAAGGGCAGGGACCGGGCGCCGGAGACGGTGGAGTGGTCGCGGGTGCGCTACACCGGCTTCTCGCTGCTCTCGGTGGAGGTGCGGGCCGGCGCGGCGCCACGGCTCGCGGTGTCGGCGCTGGCCCAGGACGGGCGGCGGATCGACCACTTCGAGGTGCGGCGCGGCGGATGAGGGCCGCGCCGCACCCCGACGGGGTGCGGCTCCCGGCCGGTGGTCCGGCTCAGTGGCCGGTCTCGCCGCCGTTGTCCCGGCGGTCCAGGGCGCGCTGGAGGGCGGCGGCGGCGTTCTTGCGGTCGGACTCGCTCGTGCGGGACACGTGGCGGACTCGGCGGCGGACGGTCGTCTCGGCCATGGCGATCGACTCCTTCGGCATACGTGGAGCACGGCAAGGAAGGGGGTTACGAGACGCCGGAAGGGGCGGGGAGCACCGGCCGCAGGGGTTGCCTGCACGGGGCCCGGCTCACGACCGCCATTCGCTGGATCGAGCGAGACGTTCGGCTCCTACAAAACTAAGGGAGTGACCCGCTTCTGTCTGCACAATTACTCGGACTTCCTACTATCTGAGACGGCGGACTGGATCACACCGCCCTGAGCTGGGCTTTCGCGCGTTCGGGGGAGCCTTGGCCAAGGGAGCGCAGAACGCGGATCAGGGCCCGTACGGCGGACGTGGCGGCCGGTTCCCGGGTGGTCGCCTAGCTGTACTGACCCGTGAGGTTGGGGACGCGGCTGGCGGGTGGTTGGCCTTTGAGCGCGGTGTGTC
>NZ_BMVN01000074.1:0-23515 GCF_014650735.1 Streptomyces canarius | reverse complement strand
CTGGCGGTGGTGGAGGTCGCGGCCACCGATGACGCAACCGCCGTCGCGATCCAGGAGCTGCTCGCTCAGCCGGGCGCGGTGTTCCGGGCGCGGGGTGAGGCCGCGGTTGAAGAACCGCGCGGTGCCGTCCGGTCCGAGGGCGCGGGCGACGACGGTGCCTTCGTCGTCGCGGATGAAGACGAGCAGTGTCTTGCGGCTGGCGGTATTCACCTCACCGCTGGAAGGGCTTCATTGGGCGTCTCCACTGGTTCGAACAAGGAACTGCTGGTCGGCTGCGCGGGTGCATCGTTCTTCGACCGCTTCGGCTCCCTCAGCAGTGTCGCCGTGGACGATGCCTATGCACCGGCCGCTGGTGGACGGGCGAAGCCGGAAAACCCCAGCGCTTTCGTTAGCCGCGGGTTCCAGGCGAAACAGGGTCGCGTGCGTGCAGTCGTTGCGGGGTTCGAGCATGCCTTTGACCGGGCCGGTGGACATGACGGTCAAGCACCCCTTGCCTTCCTGGGGGTGGTGCCACTGAATGCGGTACATGCCTCCGCCGGCCGGTTCCAGGTAGGTGCGCGGCACGGTGGCATGAGCGCAGGCGAGCTGGACGGCGACGGCGCTGGCGTAGGCGCCACCGCGGTCGCGTCCGTCTGTCAGGCAGAGGTCGGGATTGCGGGCGGGGCGGATAGTGACCCAGCCGTCGGCAGGAGTCCTGGCCAGTGCGCTTGGATCGCCGGAGTCGTGGGAGGAGCGGGAGAGTAACCCCCAGGTGGCCGCACCGAGTAGGGGGATCACGAGCACGGACGCGACTGCGAGCGTGCGGCCCTTGCGCTGGCCCTGCCGCGATGTCGTGGGTTCTTCGGTTTCCGGTAGAGCGCCGATCCCCGCATCGCCCTCGCTCTCGCCACTGGCCCCTGGCTTTGTGCCGGACGCTGCCGGGGATATCACGGCGATGCGCTCCCGGGCGTCCAACCAGGAGCCGACGTGCTGTCCCTCCCCGCACGCTCGGACGAACGCGGCCAGTACATCGGGCCGCGGCAGGCTTGACCGTCGAAGGATGTCCGCCAGCGTGCTGCGTGCCAGTACATCGCCATTGCGGGCCGCCTGCTCTTCCAGCTGGCGATATGTCAGCCCCGTTTGATCCTTGAGCTGCTTCATCGCCTCGACGAAACCGGCGGCATCTCGGGCCGTATGCGGCGACACTTCCCTCTGGCTCGTCATGAGCGTCATCCTGTCGCTGTGCTGGAACCGACGCAACGACGGTTTCCGCCAGGGCCGCATCTGCCGGACACGATCCGGACAAGCCTTTGACCAGCCCGGACAGTCCACATCTGTCCGGGACAGATGGTTGACCTTGCCCCGGCCCGACGACGCTGGGCAGCCTTTGTTGTGCCCAGCCGGGCGAACCCTTGTGAAGGCCCGGCAAGACACGGCGACGCGGCGGTGATCCGGCAGCGGGTATGGCGACCGCTGAAACAAGGGCTGGCAAGGGAAGAAGATCCTCTGCCCCCAACCCGCCAGCGGCCACGGCTTGACCTGTCCGGCGAGGTGGATAAGGCCGTGCGGAAAGCACAGGATCCGTCTCCTGAAGAGAGGAAGAAATCGTGAAAGTAAGCAGGATTTCGGTGGTCACGGGTGTTGCTGGTGCCGTTATGGCGCTCGGTATCGCCATTGTGCCTGCCCAAGCCCAGGAGTCCTCAGCGGCTTCGTACTGCGGCAGTACCGGTGACTGGTCCTCAGACGGGGGCGCCTATGCCGAATTCGACGTCGATTGCGTCGTAGGTACTGGCGAAAATTCCGAAGGAATCGTCATCGACGGCTACTTGCACGACTACGCCAAGGACGGACTTGGTCCGCGACTCTACGTACAGGCACTCACGCCCTCCGGCACCTGGGGGCCGACCACGGAGGCGGCACGGAACAGCAACGGCTACAACGGGCCGCCAGCTCCCATCTACTTCGCCACCAATGCTTCCGGATTCAACGCGCGGTTCAAGGTGTGCAACGGTGGCGTCAGCAGCAACTGCTCGGGCTGGTTCGGCGTATAGGAGCGCAGGGTCGCTTGACCATCCGGCTCGAAGGTCCGCGCATGGACTAGTCATGGCATCGCCGAAGTGCGTGACAATGTACCGGCGACTCGCTGCCGACGACGAGCGTTCGGGTGGCGTGCGCTTTTCTAGTTCGCTCAGATAGGCGAGAGCTCCTGCTCCGGGTCCCGGGGCGGGAGCCCGCCGTGTGGGAGGCCGGGCGGCTGGTCTTCAGACCTCGACCTCGTCGGCATCAGCTCTTCACCGTCGCCCGCTGGGCACGACTCGCGGGCGACAGCTGGTCCGACTACCGCGCCGACCGCCGGACATGGCGTGTATGTCGCCAGGTTCTCTCGGAAGACGCCACGGTACGAGCCTGCGCGACTGTGGGAGATTCAGGCGCCGTCGAGAGCTGGCCGGCGCGGACTCGCTCATCTGAATGAACATCGGCGTGCAGCGGAATGGCGAACCGTTCCGCCAGGACAGGCCGATGCCATGAGACTTCTGCCTACACAACGGCCCCGCACCGGCAGGGCCATGCTGCTCGCCGCCGCCATCCCGGCCGTCCTGGCCGCATCACTGACCGGCCTCGCGCCCGCCCACGCCACACCCACCGCGGGCGCACCCGCCGTGGCCCGGGACCAGATCGCATGCCCGCGCGGGTTCGTCTGCATCTACCCCGACATCCACTTCAACGGCCAGCCCTACGTCAAACGCGCCGTCGACGGCTCGGTGCGGCACCTGCCCGACTACATCCGCGGCAAGGGCAGCTCCATCATCAACAACAGCAGCCGCACCGCACGCGTCTACCAGAAGGACAACTACTTCGGCCGGCACGTCTGCGTCGGACGGGACGGCGGCACCATCAGCGACCTGCGTTCCTACCAGCTCAACGACACCACACACAGCCTCCGCAACAACGACACCCCCTGCGGCGCCTCGTAACGCTCGGAGAGGCCCAGAAGCCTCCCGGCCGCCCGCAGGCAGGCCCTGAGACTCGCCCCCGGCCTGCGCCAGGGCAACCGCCTGGTCCGCGGGCCAGCCGCTGCGTTGCGGAGCCGGCCATCACGCCCCTCCGATGCGCTCTGCCCGACCGCTTCCCGGAGTGGCCTGTGCCCAGGGAAGGTGGGCCGCCCCGCACGGGCGGCCCACCTTCGGACTACGGCTCGCAGGCCGTTGTCACCTACCGGCAGCTGTAGGGGTCAGTGGCGGTCCCCATCGCGGTGGTCACCGCCGTGACGGCAGTCGTCGTCGCGGTGGTCGCGGTGGTGGCCCCAGGATGCCTCGCCGACGAACCGGTCGCGGTGATTGCGCAGAGTCGCGGTGTCGGAGCGGTTGTCCCACACGTACGCCCGCCGGTCCTGGTACAGATCCGTCCTGGTGTCGCGGCCGATCCCGGTGTGGACGCGAACGGTGGCGCGGCCGTTCAGACGGTAGTGGTCGAAGGTGTAGGTGTGGCCGTCCTCGTCGGAGAGGGTCCAGCCGTCCAGGTTCACCGCCCGCCGGGAGTCATTGGTGATCTCCACCCACTCGGCGTTCAGCGAGCGGTTGGAACGGTCGTCCCGGCCCGGGGAGTCGTACTGCACGTCGCTGATGTACACGACCGGACGGTGATGGCGGCCGTGGTGGTGGTCGTCGGCCGAGGCCGGCAGCGCCACCACGCCCACCACCGCAGCGGCCATGCCGGTGATGGCGGTCAGACGACGGACGGAAGAAGAAACGGACACAGAGGTCCCCCTTCAGGTGCGCTCCCCCAGCCGAACCCGCAGTATCGAGACCGCAGCCCAGCCGGGTGCGTTGTGCTGGTGCGCAGCCGGTCGGCCGCGCATCCACACCTTCCAGCCCGCGCCTCGGCCTGTGAGGGAATTGCGAGTCTCCGTTACGGATTGAACAGATTTCTGTGACGCTCACCTGTAATGACCATCAATTCGGCAAATGGGGGATATTGACGAGACATTGGATCCCGGACCCTAGGAACTACTGGCCTCAAGCAACCCATCGCCGGACTGCGCCACCCCGCCGTGACGAGCGCACTCACTCGAAAGTGAGTAACAGCCCGGCCCGCCAATTTGGCTGGATGGGGCTGGCCGTTGGATGCGCCGGCGACTCGCCACTTCCGTAATGCGACTGGGACCGCTGCGGGCTGTCATCGTCCGCGCGCCCCAGTCGTCGGCCTTCCCACCCGGAGCTCGGTCTCTCCGGCGACGTCGGGCCCTTTGGCAGTCCTGGACGGGCCAGCGACCGGGTCAGGGGCTGTCGCCGGACCAGTCGAAGCGGCCACGGTCGCCCGGGCGGGGGTCGTACAGCGCCCGGCCCCCGGCCCAAACTGTCCGAGGTGCGTCAGCAGGCAAACACCGGTACCGATCTCATCCTGCGTCCAGCCGGTGATATCCAGCAGCAACCCGGCCAGCGAGCCGCCGACCAGTTCGACGTAGCTCCGGTCCGCCAGCGGTCCCGGGTGGTCGGCGTCTGCTCCATAGACCCGGCCGCGCAGTAGCTGCTCGTCGTCGCTGTTCATACCGTTCAGCCTTCCAGCCGCCACTGACAATGCTGCCGCCGGCAGCGACGGGCCCGAGGGTCCGCGGCAGGTCGTATGCGTCGCATCGTCATCACAGCCACGCGGTGGAGTGCCGCACCCGGGACAGAGCACGGGCATCGCGGCGCGCGGCCGCGTTACCGATCCGGTTCTGCCGGGAGCGGGGCCGGCGCGACTGCACGGCGGCAAGGCGGCGGCGTCCGCGTTCTGGAGCCGCCGCCGCTGCTTGCGCATCTCCGCCTTCTTCGCCGCCTTCGACTTCGGTTTCCGGGGCCGCTTCCAGACCGGCTGCCACCCCAAGGGCTCATCAGGTTCGGGCTCTTGGTCCTCGTCGAGCGCGGCGGCCATCCTTGCTCGGGCGGCGTGGGCGCGGGCGAGGGCTTCGTCAAGGCTGGGTTGTTCTTCCGGGGTGCTCACGCGACTCCTTCTGTGGTGCGGCAGGTGTGTGCTGGGTGCGGGGCTGCTGGGTGTGCGGCGGGGCCGTCGCCGATGCGGGCTGCCGTCGGGGACCGTGAGCGAGGGCACGCTCCCGGGCACCTTCGTGGACCCTGGCGAGGGTGGCCTCGGCGAGCGTCCGGCGGGTCTGCTCCACCGTGTCGACGTCGGTCGTCCGCTCTGGAACGTGGTCGGCCTTCCGGCCGGTGTGGAACGGCCGCGGGCGCGACCCTCGAAGCGGTGGGCACGGCTACGGTGCGCGGCCGGGCGCGGGAGCCCAAGCGGTCCGCGCGACGCACGGCCTGAGCCCGGACCCTCAGCGCGTAGGCGGCGAGGCGGGCCCGCTCGTACGGAGAGGTGGCCCGTTTCCGGGTCAGCGGGCGCAGCACGGCCTGGTCCTCGGTGTCGCGCGGGTACAGGGCGCGCAGATCGGCGGTCATCATCCACCGGCCGGCCGGGTGTAGTCGTCGACGACCGTCTGCACGATCTGTTCGTCCAAGCCCACCGGATGAGGCTGGCCGCGCAGGACGTAGGAGAGATAGCGACGGGTTTCGGCGAGCAGGTGGTGGCGCTTGAAGGCGCCGCGCATCACGTACACCACGGCGACGACGTCGACGGCCGCCAGGGTGTCGAGCACCAGCCGCACCCGCGCCCACACCGCTGCAGCCGCCGCCCGCGCCCGCTCCGCCAGCCGGTCCACGACGTCGGCACCATAGGCTGGGATCGCCGAGTTGCGCCACCGCTCGCGCAACTCGGTCAGCGACCGCATCTCTGTGCGCTTGGGCGGGCGGGCCTGATCGGCCGCCTGGCAGGCCAGCACGTAGAAGGCCCGCTCCCCCGGCGCATGCCCGTACTTGGCCGTCAGGACGGGCAGCGCGTCCCCGATCTGCTGGCGGCGGGTCGACCGCCAGCAGATGAGCCTCTGGTCGATGCCCGCGATCTCCGGCCGACGGCCGAGCGTCACCTCACGCGGTCCCACGCCCACCCGAGCCTCGCGGTCACCTCCTCCATGAAGTAGAGGGTGTAAACGACCAGGCGAACCTATGCGATCACAGCACGAGCGAGGGACAGGGCGCCCAGCAAGCACCTGCCGCTACGCGTTCGACCAGCCCCGCTCGCAGAGCACGAGCCGGTAGCCGTCCGGGTCCTCGATCGTGACGCCCCACCGATTCCAGTACGGGTTCGGCGACGGCACCCGCTTGCCGCCGTAATCCTCCAGACGGGTGACCAGGTCATCGGGCACCGGGCCGTCGACGTAAACCACCAGCAGGTCCTCCTCGGTGGGCCGGGGCTCGACGGGCCGGGCGGACTCGTGGACCAGCTCCAGATGCCAGTCGGCATCCGGCCAGCCCACCATCAGCAGATCGTGCCCACCAGGTTCCGGCCCGCCCTCGGCCCGCCACACCACACCGAGTCCCAGCCCCCGCACCCAGAACCGCTCGGCCACCGCCAGGTCCCGGGAGGGCCGGGCGACGCGGATGTGACTACGACCGTTGACGGGCATCGTGACCTCTTCCTGAGCTGCCGATTCCTGCTCAGCAGCCTAGGTATCAGGCTCTCGCGCGGCCATCGGTCGATGGCCCTGGACCACAGGTCCTAGTAGGTCGCAGGCCGGGAGCCGGGACACGTACGGCTGTGTCACCTGCGTGCCGGTCTGCGCCCACCGCCGCGCACGCGTACCGCCCGGCAAAGCACCCGCCGTAGCGTTCACGTAAGACACGGACGACTACCTCGCAGCCGGTGTCCCGTCGAACAGCGAGTGCACCAGCGCGACGCCGCCCCAGCCGGTGTTCCAGCCCAGCACCGCGTAACCGCCGACGGACTCCGCCCGTCGAACACCGCGTCCAGCGACGCCGGCCGCCCGCCGAAGCCACTGTCCCCGCGCACCGTCCATGTCGCCGCCCAGTGCAGTGCGGGTGTCCAGCCCCGCGCCATCCCCTCCCCCACGCCACGGCGGCACCACCTGAGCACTGGCAAGTCCTGGAAAATTGTGCCGAGTTCACCCTGCCCGCCCGCACGGGCCGGCACGTGCACCACGCCAAGCCAGGGCCAGATGCCGAGGAACGCCACGGGGACCGGCCTCACTGCGGCGCGGGAAGTCCTGGGGACCGGTCCGGTGCAGACATGTGGCCCTCCCCGTTCCGCGCCTACGGTGACGAGCAGGCGGCAGCATCCCCATTCGAAACGGCCGAGAGGCCGCACTCGGGGCCGCGCTTGCCCGCGACCGGCGGGCGGCCCCGAGCCGCCGAAAGGACCCTTCAGGGCGGGTAAGAGACCTCACTGGTCGGCCCCAAGCACGGTGATGCTGCCGGGCTCGGCCGCCGGGGGCATCGCTCAGGGCGTCGTAGCAGCGAAGGCCGCACTCCGGTTCCGGGCCGGCCCTGCATCGAGCCAGCCTCGGTCAGGGCCTCAGGTCGAGCACGCGGACCGGCTCACCGGTCCACCGCTCCGGAGCGGTGGTGGCGATGATCGCTCCGTCGGGGCGGTCGGGAGTCGGTTGGGCTGCGTACTGGCAGTGTGCCGCCGCCCAGGTGTCCTGCCGGGCCACGGCCAGCGTGGCCGGCAGGTCGAGGTCGAGCACGGTGATGCCCGGCAGCACGGCCAGGTGTTCCGCCGTGCCCGGTCGGCTTCCACGAGCGCGCACGCCGGGGCGTACAGGTACCAACCGGCCTGGACGTGGGCGCGGTGGATGAGACGGGAAGCGAGAACGTTGCCCTGGCCGGACGCGGCCATCGCGGTGTCGTTCAAGACGATGTGCAAAACTCGCGAACATCTCTCGACGGTGTGATCATCAACTGTCTCCGGTCCGGAACTCACGCACTGCTGGCGTGACGGATGCGCCTGACCAACCCCTGCCCAGCAGAACACACACAACACCAAGATCAAGACAGACCTATGGAGTCCTACTAGAGATCAGATACGCTCTTATAAGAAAGCCGCCACGCGTGTGCTTTACGATTCATACCAATCCTCTCCTCCAGCAGCAAGATACCGGCGAACATAGTCTCGCAAGTTCCTAGCAACCCATCGACGGTTATCCGACTCATGCTGCCAGACAAAGATGTCATACCTCGGCGGTTCGACAACAAATGCAAACAGATCACCACCGCCGCTATCGCCGATGAACAACAAGGAGTCGAACGGCATGTAGAGACTCCTGAAATCTGCAGTTTCCTTCATCTCGCGATTACGCGAAACGATGTCTGCGGCAGACCACACGAAACCACACCCGAATTCATCAGTTGCACCATTGGATTCACGCAGGAACGATTTAAGATCTTCAGGAATTTCCAACCCGAGGGCCAACTCGGCCGATACGAGTTCATCCTCATCGACTGGATCCGTAAGGCCCACTTCTCCCGAGAGAGAAGTGATAAGTTCAATCCACATCGGTTACATCCTTATTTTCAGGGAAAGCGAACATGAAGGGCGGCAGCTCGGTAAGTAGAGACTGCCGCCCCATACTACACTTACAGAAGTTGGACATAGCGCAGCGATCCAGAGCAGTCACTGCATGCTAATCCTACCTCCTGCGTGCGAGTTTTTCAGCGCACGCGCGGCGTGAACTCACCCCCTACGAAATCATCAATAAACGTAGCATAATCGAGCACGTCTTGACGAGTCGGATTGGGGTGCGTCTTATAGAAGCCGTTCCAAAGGATCCGTATCCTACTCAGATGCAGGTCCCGATTCACCGCATTGGGTACGCCTCTGAGATTTTCGAGGGAGTTGAGCTCATTGCTAGTGAAAAGCCCGGGATACTCCTTCAGAACCTGTCGTTCGACGGCATGATGGACCCACACCTTCCCTTTCAGGTTCGGGTACGCCTTAAAGAAGGTCGCCCTGTAATTACTACGGACACTAGTCCCTAGAGATGCTGGCTTACGACGTGGGATGCCTCCATTCTCGTTGTGCAGGAAGATTGCAGCAAGCACACTGGGAACCTGATAAGCGTCCCCAGACGGGTTATAGCCTTTTTTCTCCGCCCATCGGTCAAACTGCTCACCGTAATCACAACCAGGCGCCCCTGGACCACCATGCCAACAATCGCTGTCGAATACGTTCAAATATTCGGCAAGGTATGGGGCGTTAGCGACCAGGCCCAGCACTGTATTCCCCACCAGGTCCCCGCCGCCATGCCCAGCGCCCGTCATCCCACCGCCAGTGTTTTGATCACTGTCGGATGGCCCAGCTACTGCGCCAGTCCCGGAGTCGGTGGTATGGAGGACACTCCCGCTGCTGCCTGTACTAGCGGTTCCGCTGTTGTTGTAGTGGGTGCGGCCGCATGACCCGTGGTGACAGTACCCAGCGTCCGAATTTCCTGGGTCGACTGGGCCGTCTGTGATGATTTCACCGGGCTTGTCGTCGTCGAAAACGACGCGGCCCTTGGGTACCCCCACTCCGCACGCGTCGCCAAAACACAGGCCGGATGGGTCCGACTGCGTAATCGGTGAGTTTCCGGCGTAGCTATACCCGTTCAGGGACTGGTGTTGGTCTGGAGCGAGGACCGGGTCGACACTGATGAACTGGGCCGTGCTGGGGTCGTATTCGCGTGCGCCGACGTGGGTGAGGCCGGTTGCGTCGTCGGCGGGTTTTCCGAGGAAGGCCTTGTCGTCGGGCCAGGATGTGGGCTTGGTTCCGCGGGGGGCGCCGAAGGGGGTGGTGTAGCGCTTGGTGACCGCGTAGGTGGTGGAGTCGAGGGCGATGCTGGAGGTGCCGTGGTGGTCGGCGGCCAGGAAGCTGAGTTTGGTGCCGGAGACGCCGGAGGTGGCGGTGCGGACGGCGATGGTCTGGCCGTTCGCTGTGTAGTAGCGGGTGCCCGAGAGGGTCTTCGTGGTGCCCTTGACGGTGAGGTGGAGTTCTGTGCCGGCGCCGAGGTAGAGGATGGTTTCGCCGTCTCCCTTGGCGCGGCGGATCAGTAGCTCGCCGTTGGCGTCGTAGAGGTAGCCGGTCTCCTTCGTGCTCTCGGTGAGTTTGGTCAGGTCGCCTTCGGTGTTCCAGGTCAGCGTCTGCTGGGCTGTGGGGCCGGGGCGGGAGATGGTGTTGCCGCTGTTGTCGTAGGTGTAGGTGCCGGTGCGGGCGCCTGCGATGTTGTCGAGGGTGTGTGGTTTGTTGTCCTTGGTGGTGTCGTTGTAGGTGTATGTGGTGGCTTTGTCGCCGGTGGTGGTGTGCTGGGTTTCGGTTTTGCGCTGTCCGGCGGTGGTGTAGGTGTAAGAGGTCCAGTAGGGGGCTGCGCCGTCGATGTTGGTGGTCGTGCGGCCGGATGTGGCGCAGTCTGCGGTCTTCGGGGTCCAGGCTTCGGTCATGCGGCGGTTGCCGTCGTAGGCGAAGCACTGGTAGTCGGGCTTGGTCGTGCCGCCCTGGGTGGTGGCGTCGAATATGGAGGTGACGTTGCCGGCGTCGTCCTGGGTGAACTTCAGCTCCTGTGGCATGTAGCCGTGTACGTCGTCGGTGACGTAGGAGCGGGTGAGGCGGCGGGTGCCTTCCTCGTAGTCGTAGTTGAGGTAGGCCTTCTTGGCGGTGTCCGTGGCGTCCTTGCCCAGGGCAAGCTGTTTCAGGTCGCCTTGCGGTGTGAAGGAAGCGGCCAGCAAGTAGCCGGTCGTGCCGGTCGCGCTGGTCTGCTGGCCGAGGGCGTTGAATTTGTAGGAGACGCCTTCGGAGGGCAGGCCGCCGATAGCCGGGGCGGAGTACTGGCTGACTGAGCCGTCCAGGTTGTAGCCCGTGGTGAAGGACAGCTTGTTAGCTACATAGCCGTCCTTGACGAGGGGCTCGGTGTCGGACAGGAGCAGGTCGCTACCGGTGACGTGGTACATCGCGTCGTAGCCGGTGACCTTTTCGGTGTACGCCCTGCCGGTCGAGATGGCGCCGCCGTCGTAGCGGGTGGCGGTGTCCAGCTGGCCCTTCCTCAGCTGGTCGAAGCTCCAGGCGGCGAGCTTGTTGGCGTCGGACTTGTCCGTCTGCCACATGCCCGTCTTGCGGCCCAGTACGTCGTACTCGTACAGCAGTTTCTTCGACGCGTCGTCGTTGGGCGTGGTGCTGACGACCTGGTCGAGGTCGTTGTACGCCATTGTGCTCTTGCCCTTGTCGGGGTCGGTCGCGGTGACCTGGCGTCCGAAGAGGTCGTAGGTGTAGGACCACTTGGTCTGGTCGGGGCCGGTGATCGTCTTCTGCTGGCCTGCGGGGGTGTAGGTGTAGTCGGTGGTGGTGAAGTCGGTGCCGGTGGGTGCGGGGCCGGCGTACTCGCGGCGCTGGGTGGTCTGGCCGAGTGCGTTGGTGACCACGGCGGTGGCCTGGCCGCCGGCTGGGGCGGTGGTGGCGATGGTGTCGCCGGTGTAGGTGGTGTCGGTCGTCCAGCGGGTGACGCCGTGGACCTTGGTCACCGCCCTCTTCGGCCGTTCCGCTCCGTCGTAGGTGGTGTCCGTCTGGATCGGAGCCTGGCCGCCGGAGATCTCCTGCGGCGTGGAGTTGGGCAGTGAGGTGTTGTCCCAGATGTCGGCGTGCTGGCTGACGGCGAGGCCGCGTGTGTCGTACTCGGTCAGGGAGATGAGCCGGCCGCCCTGGGGGGTCGGCGTCTGGACCTGGCGGGAGCGGAGCAGGGAGTCGTAGAACTCGTAGGTGGTGTTGTAGCCGGAGCCGTTGCTGCTGAGGCTTCCGGTGGAGACCCAGGACATTGCCGAACTGGTGACGTGGTAGTCGTAGACGTAGTTCGGAATCTTGCTCAGGAGTCTGAGTTGGTTGGGCAGCCAGAGTTTGGTGATGCGGCCGAGGCTGTCGTATTCGCTCTCGGTGACGTTGTTGTTCGGGTCGGTGACCTTCAGTGTCGCGCCGGTGGCGAAGTCCAGGTTCGTGGTGGTCTTGTACGTCTTGGCGTCCTCGACTGTCGTTGACGTCAACGGGCCGCTGTCCACTGGCGTGTAGGTGGTCGTGGAGACTGGTGCATCGTTGGTGTCGGTGACGGTCTTGGGGCGTCCGAGGGTGTCGTAGGTGGTCTTGGCCACCTTCTGCCAGACGGGGGTGTCGTCGGTGCCGTAGCCCTTGGCGCGTCCTGCCCAAGTGGTGTCGCCCATGGTCGGCTTCTGGGACGCCCCCCAGGTAGTCGCCGCGGTGTCGTCGTAGACCACGGCGGTATCGGAGATGACGTCGCCGGACCGCGTCGAGTCGGTGGGCAGGTCGAGTGCGGTGTCCGCGGTGGCACACGTCGCGGCGACGGTGCGGGTGCGGGAGGCGAGGGAGTTGATGCCCTTGTCGTCGTTGCGGGCGTACCAGGTGCGGGTGCACTTCTCGTCACCCGTGACCGCGTCGTCGCCCTCGTCCTCGACGGTTTCCGGCATGCCGTAGTCGTCGTAGGTCGTCTTGACGGTGTGGACCCGGTCGTACGGGGTGAGCTTGCTGGTGATGTTGGTGCGGGCGTGGGTGGCGGCGGTGCGGACGTAGTACGCCTCGGTGTCCGCGTAGGACTTGTGCTGGGTCGCGGTCCGCTTCGACCAGGGCTCGCTGATGGTGCCGCCGACTTCCGTTGCACCGTCGTAGGTGACGGACTCGCGGGTGAAGCCCGCGTACTGTTCGGAGTCCGTGATGGCGCCGGCCTTGATACCGGAAACGGTGACGGTCTTGCGCTGGTCAGGATCCGGGGTCTTGCCGTCGGAGCCGAGTACGCGGTCGCTGTTCATACCGCGCAGGTAGACGGTGGTCTGTCTGCTCTGGGTTCCGGTGGAGATGCCGGTGAGGTGGGTGACCTGCTGGTAGCCGCGCCAGATGGACCAGGTGCGCTCCTTGGCGGGCGTCATCGGGTCCTCGTCGTAGTGCCACGCGCCGCCGCCGGTGTACTGGTAGCTGTGCTGCACGGCTACCGAGCCGCCCTTGGGGTCAGTTGTGGAGACAGAGGAGACCGGGTATTTCTGGAACCAGTCGAGCTGTGGGTCCTTCTCGCCGTTGGGGGACCAGTACACCGGGTAGCAGCGCTTGGTGTTCTCGTCGAGCTTGGGCTTGGTGCCGGCCGCGGTGCAGTCGGCTTCCATGTAGGTGACGATGGTCGCCGCGCCGGCCTCGGAGGTGACGGTCTTCAGGCGGGGCTTGTTCAGCGGCAGGATGTCGTCGGCCTGGCCGTCAACGCGGTTGGGCAGCATCACGTGGTCGAACTTGACCGGGTCGAGGGCCAGATCGGTGCCGCGCTTGCCGGTGTGCCGAATTTCGTCCAGCCACAGGGACTGGTCGGTGGAGTCACCGGTGTCGCCGGGGTCGAGGTAGGTCTGCTGGAGCGACCAGACGTCCACCTGCTCGAACGCGGGGGTGGCGGCAGCCGCGTTCCAGGCGGAGGTGGTGATGGTAGTCAGCCGCTTGCGGGTGAAGAAGGACGGGCCGACGTTGCCGGTGCACTTGTCGTCGTTCTTGCAGATGGCGTCGAAGGGGACGTCCGGCCAGTTGTCGCGGGTGTCCTCGGTCAGTGAGTCGCAGCCGGTGCCCGAGGCCAGGCAGCGTTCGTCGTAGGTGAAGACGACCTTGTCGGAGGCGGCCGGAGAGGCGGAGAAGAGGGCGCCGGCGCGCTGGCCGTAGCGGATCTCCTTCAGGTAGCCGCCGCGGACGTAGTCAGTGCCGGTGTTGTCGTCGCCGAGCTTGTCGTAGTTGTTGTGCTCGGCGGTGTACCAGTAGGAGGAGGCGTTGCCGTGGGTGTCCTCGACGTAGTCGAGGTTCCAGCGCCAGGCCTGGTTCTTGGCGCGTTCGGCGAAGGTGTCACCGGCGGTGTAGCCGGGTTCGACGGGGTCGTCGCCGAAGACGGGGACGGTCCAGACGGAGTTGGTGCGGTCGTCGGTGCCCGCGCCGTCGAGTTTGTTCAGGCCGAAGACGTACTTCGTGCCGTCGCCGGTGACGACCGTCCAGTACTCGCCCTGGCCGTCGAGGCCGCTCGTGCCCTCGTCGTCGTTGTCGGCGCCGGTGGAGTGGGTGACGGTGGAGGCGTCGTCGTCCTTGAGCCGCCACGTGCCCTTCTCGTCGTCCTTGACCAGCTCGGTGGCCTTGCCGTTGAGGACGAGGGAGGCGTTGTCGTACTTCCAGCACAGGTCGTACTTGCCGTCCTGGCCGTCGTCGTCGCAGGATCCGTACTTGCGCTCGATGTAGGAGGAGGTCAGGTCGAAGCCGGTGCCGATCTGGCTGCCCTGATTGTTGGAGTTGGCTGTCTGACCGTCAACCGCGCCGGAGTCGTAGGAGATGGACAGGTCCGGCTGGGGGCCAGCCGCGGCCGGGGGGACCCGCAAGGGGTAGGACCAGGTGAACGAGCCGGAAGAACCGCCGGCCTCCCATGTCGAGGAGGCCGACAATGGCGTCGCCTTGTAGCTGCCGGAGCCGGACGTCGTACCGGCCGCGAGGGCCAGCAGCATCGGCTGAGCATCCGGTGTGAGGCTCACCGGGGCCGAGATGCTGTCCCTCTTGCGGTTGTTCACCGAATCCAGAGGGAGGCGCTTGTGGCATTTCGCTGCGGCCGGGTCCTTCAAGGCGCAGTCGGGCAGGCGCGTGAGCTGGAGGCGTCCGGCCCAGTCACCGCCGTAGGCGGAGGCGAAGGCCGAGTAGTCAATGCCGAGCCGGGCAGTGCCACCGGTGGTGGGGCCGGTGAGTTTGAGTACCACTCCTCTGACCCCGAGGGTGGTTGCTGTCTTCTGATCGAGGACCTCGACATGGACAGAACTGGCTGGTTTGCCCTTACCGGGGGCGGTAAGGGTCACCGGCAGGGAACCGGGCGCGGCCTTGGCGATGCCTTTGTCCGGGAGGGTCAGCGTCGCCTTGCCGGCCTTCGGCCAGGTGACCGTCCGTTGCTGGTCGTGACGGGCCCTGGCGACTGCCGCCTGATCGGCCTCTTTGGCCTTCTTCAGCTCGGCGGCCGCCTTCTTGTTCACTTTGGCGGTGAAGGGGCTGACCTTGGTGGCGTGCGGTGGTTGCAGGTGCGGGCGGCCCAATGGGTGGGTGTCCGCGGCGAAGGCGACAGGGGTCAGCAGGCCGGACAGGAGAGCCAGGCCGGTGGTGGCGGCGATGCGCCGTGACCACCGGTGTCTGAGCCCGGCTCCACGGCCCGCAGGGGACCGGGGTATGCCAGAGGAGTTCATGATCGGTTCTTTCTACGCGGCGCCCGATCAGACAGGGACGGGCGCATGCCGTGAAAAACGGAAGAAGGCAAAGCGAAGAAGGAGACAAGACAACGCTGTGGGCAGGGGCCGTCACGGGGCTGCCCGCTCGTTGCGCGGACAGCCCCGTGACGGCGGCGGTCGCTCAGCTGTCGGGGGTGTGCAAGACCTGGGATTGGATCTGGTCGTAGGTCATCGCTCCGGTCCAGATCCGCATGTCCTGCAGGCCGCCGGGCAGGTAGTTGCCCGTGGTACCGGCAGCGGTTCCGCGCCCCAGGCTCAGCTCGCCGCTGCCTTGCTGTGGCGAGCTGAACATGGTGGTGGCGGCGTCCTGGGAGACCTGCTCCAGTCCCCCCACGTACAGGTGGAGATTGCCGTAGCGGGTCTCGGTGCTGGTGCCGCCGGACGGGTCCGTCCAGTCCCAGGGCTCCTGCGCGTCGAAGACGCCAGTGAGTTGCACCCACGTGTCCGTCTCGGCCAACTCGCTGGCGGAAACTGTCGCGCTCTGCGTGACCTTCCCGGTGGAGTCGGCCGCGGTGCGGGTGAACTTCCACTGGTAGGCGTTGTCGGCGAGTTTCACTACCCACAGTGCCCAGGAGGAGTCCGTGCCCATCCTTTGGGCGGCTACCTGTGCCTGGTAGCCGGCTGGCTTTGCGGTGAGCGCCTCGGCGTTCAGGCGGACCGTCGCGGAGAGCGTGAAGGAGCCGGTTTCATCGACCATCGGGCCCGTGGAGGAGGCGTACTGGGTCTTCCCGTCCAGGAGGAGGGCGTGCTCGTCCTCGTTCAGAGTCGTCCCGCTGGGTGAGAGCTTCATCGACGGCACGGGGTAGGGCGTGCCTTCGGGGATCTCGCTGCCCGTGGCTGAGGTGGCGTCCCACTGCGCGACCAGTTCGTTGGCCGGTACTCGGTCCTGCTCGATCCGGGCGTCGGCGGCTATTTCCTCCGGCCGGAGCGCTCGCTGCCACACCGAAACTTCGTCCAGGAGACCGAAGTAGTACTCCCCGTATGCGCCGACGACCTTGGAGCGGCCGAACTGCAGACCCTCGGTCGCGGTCCACGGCGTGTAGGTGGAGGCCGTTTTGGACAGCTGGACCGGTTCGCCCTGGGGCTGGCCGTTGATGAACAACTGGATGGTGTCGTTGGTCGGATCGGTGTCGGGAAGACCGTCCGCACCTTCCGTGTTAAACACCCCCGCCACGTGGGTCCACACGTTCAGCGGCGGGTTGGCCTGATCGGCGAGCGAGCGGATGTAGACGGGGCTGGCCGAGTCCTTGTCCGTGCGGTTGAACACCCACTTCTTGTAGGAGGCGGAGTAGTACAAGGTGAACGCACAGCCGTTCGTGCCCGGTTCGGACAGCACGACGCGGTTCGCGGAGGCGTTCGTGAGCTGCACCCAGGCCGAGACCGTGAAAGAGTCACGAGTATTGACCACAGGGGTGCCGGTTGCGGCGTATCCGGTCTGCTGAGCGGGATCGGTGGTGTCGTCGTTCAAGCGCAGCGAGTAGTCCGCATCTCCGCGGCGGGCTCGCGTCGACCAGCCGGTTCCCGCGTCTCCTACCAAGGTCGCGGCGTGGCGGGTGCCGACCGTGGCGGTGTCCGCAGCGGTCATGATGCCCGACCCGGGGGCGTTGTCGAGGTGCCAGCGGCCCACCGCCCCCTCGGCCGGTTCCACCTTGAAGGTGAACTCCGCAGGTGCCCCCCACCGGTTGTAGACATCCTTGGCCACCACCGACAGTACTTGCGTGCCGGACAGCGGTGGAGTGACGTCCTTGACTTCGGCCTTCGTGGTCCCGGAGACCGTCTTCGCCTGCGTGCTCAGCAGCTTGTACTGATAGGCGGTGATGTCGGTGTGTCCGGTGGCGTCGATGTCCGCGGTGTTCGGCTGGAAGGTGAAAGATCCGGCGATACCAGGGCCGCCCTTGCCCTCACACAGGTTCGCCGTGCACTCGGTGTAGGGCGAGCCGGCGGTGATGCGAGGCGCCTTGGGAGCGGAAGAATCGATCTTGAAGTAGCACCAGGAGCTGTAGGGCGACCAGAGGTCGCCGCTCTTGCCGTCATACGACCAGTGCGACTGCGTACGGGCCTTGTACCGGTACAGGCCCCCCTCGGCCCGGGGGCTCATGCGCAACTTCTCCAGCGTCCCGTCGGGATGCCAGCCGGTGTCCGGCGCATGCCCGGTCCACACCTGATGCCAGGTCGCGTCGTCACCGCGCTCGACCACGTACTCGGCCTGCAGGGAGCCTTCCTCATCACCCGCGTGCGCTTCGACCAGCGTCTGAACACTGGCCTGCGCCATCGGGTCCACACGGGTCACCGTCAGCGGATCGGTGGACTTATTGCAGTACGCCGTCGTTCCGCTCCCGGGGATGACACCGACACTGGTGGGCACACCGGGCTTGTAGGCGAAGACAACCTGCAGTTCGGCGCTGTCGTCGAACCGCTTCCACGCCCGCGGATCACTCTCGTCCTTGGCACGCAGCTCCAGGGTGAGCCGGCTGAACTTGCCATCCGCGAACGAGCGGACCGTGCTCGTCAGGTTCTCGTCCGTCTCAGCGGGGTTGTCGTTGAACTCAATCCACGCGTCCGGCTGGTCCGGACTGCACAAATCCCCCCGGCCGGCGGAAACGTAGCGGTCGCCCATCCAGTCCAGCTGCTTGGGGCCGGGCCAGACGGTGCCTTCGGAGATGTTGTCGGTGCGCACCAGGTCCACCCAGTGCGGATCACAGTTGAACGACCACGTCTCACGGGCCTTGAAGGTGGCGTCCAGCACCTGCTTGCCGGCGAGCTTTGTCGGGGCGAACTCGAAGTACATGCGGTCGACATAGCCGCTACCGCAGTAGTAGCCATCCGCGGTGCCGCAGTTGCCGACGCCCTTGTCACCGTCGAACATCCAGAACTTGTCACCGTCGGACGACAGCTTCGTGCGCTCCGAGACGCCCAAACCGACCGGCGGATCGATGTAGACGGGGTAGATCGTGTCATCGCCGCGCAGCAGGTCAAGGTCGGGGTGCACGGCGACCGCGCCGTCATCGACCTTCACCGGCAGCACCGCGGTAGCGTCGCCCTCCCCGGGCTGCGAGGGGTCGTCATCCGCCTGACCGCTCGTAGGGCTGGTGGAGCCGGTGCGCATCAGCTGGGTTTGCGTGCCCGGTTGGCTGTCGCCGGCCGAGTCCCACATCTGCCCCGCGGGGCCGCGGAAGACAGCGTTGCCATCCTCGTCGATCGCGCGCAGCCCGCCCCCGGCACCCGGCACCACGGACAGGCCATCTCCCGACGCGGTGAGCCTCACCTGTTCCAGAGCCGGGTTCTGCGCCGCCTGAGCCGTCTTGACGACCAGGACCTCCCGGTAGCCCTCAGCGGTCGCCGTCAGCTGCAGATCTACGCCGTCGAAGACGTTCACATAGGTGGCGGTCGGACCGTCCAGCGTCGGCTCCGGCAGTGAACCGCTCCAGCCCATCGTGAGCGACCGTCCGTCCTTACCCAGACGGATCATGTCCGATCCCGCACCGCCGCCGGAGAACGACAGATCCACCACCGCGCCCTTCGGAACGACCCGCCCGTCGGTGCGCCGCTCCAGTACGGGATCGACCGCGCCCCAGCTGCCGTCTTTCTCCTTCACCCGCTGGGGTGTCGTGGACTGCGTGAGTGTGAAGGAACCGTCCGGGTTCGCCTGCGTCGTGGAGTACTCGCCACGGTCCGCCGTCACCTCCACCCGCTCACCGGATGCCTGCGCCTGGGCGGACGCCGTCGCCTCATCGACCACCCCGGATCCCGCATCAGTGCTCAGCGAGGACGGTGAAGACGCGGAAGCCGGCAGCACGGGCAGCGCCGACAAGATCAGCGAAACCGCCACTCCCCCCAACAGCACACCACGAGATCTTCGCTTCTCCCTCAAAAACCCCACAGACACCCGCCACCTGCCCACGCATCCCACCCCTGGTGCACGATCCACAAAGATCCGCAAAGTAAATGCACCGCCACGCTGAGCAGTCAACCAACCAAGCGCCAGGTCACAGAAGGTTGACCGAATAGCACCTGACCTGCACAGACGGCTACGACACGGTTAGCCGGGGGCCGAACCAGGGCGCATCTCCACACCTTGATCCAGACCAGCCACACAGCCCCTACATATCGATAAACCCCCAAACTGATGCCCCCGTGGCACCGGCCGCGCCGGTGCCACTAACACCCGACTGGAGCAACTAGCTAGGCCGCAGCACCCCTAGCCTCGGGCCCGGTATGCGTCAGCCGAAGCTCACCACGCCTGATGGTCCAGCCTTCACAGCGCACAACTCAAACGTCATCGCCTGCCACCGCCGATCCTGCGTTGACGGACATGGCCGAAAACATACGGTTGACTGAGGGCGACCACTGCCAGGGTCCTGGCCGTCCGGTCGCGCCGGCCCCAACATTCGTGCGCTCCCGTGGCGGGTGTTGCTATTTCTCGCCGCCATTCCGGACGTCGGTGATTGTGAAGCGTTCCTGAGAGCCGCAAACAACCGTTCTTGAGATGACCCAGGCAGCCAGACACGAGCAGGCCGACGACATCGTGTCGAAGCTGGAGGCCGGGGCGGTGGCCGGCGCCCACACTTGGATCTCCGAGAGCAGCGCCCCGCGCGGGTCCGAGCAGCGCTTCGAGGACGGCTGGCACGCCGGAGTCCGCGACGTCGCCAGCTATCTGCTGCACATCGCCGACACCACATCTGAAGATCGCCGGGCGCGCGGACCAGCTGTTCACCGAGGACGCCCTCTCCTTGGTCCACACAACCTCGCGCGGCTACCCGCGGGCGGTCAACAACCTGGCCCTCAGGCCCTGGTCGCCGCGTTCGCCACCGGCAAGAACCTCGTCGGCGAGGCCGCCGCCCGCGCGTCGGCGAGCGAGGTCGTCGGCGACTGAACCACTCGCTGAGCCTGGTGGGGATGGGCGTGAGGACACCCACTGACCTAAATGCCTCCTACGGTCGGTCCATGACCACTTCGTCGCAAGCCCAGCCCCCTTTCTTCCAGGCGAGCGCGGTGAGCTGCTGCAAGCACTCGCGGAACAGCGGGCGTTGCTGCTGATCACCGCGCGCGACATCACCGACGCCCAGGCCGCCAAGCGCACGACCGTGAGCGAGCTCACCCTGGATGGGATTGTCAAGCACCTCACCCGGGGTGAGCAGGTGTGGACGCAGATCATGGTTGAGGGCTACGGAGAACTGCCAGAGGGCATGCTCGACCTGGAGCAATACCGCATGGTCGGAGGCGAGACGCTCGCCGGGCTGCTCGAGCAGTACACCGCCGCCGCTCACAGGACTGAGGAGTCCGTGGCTGCCCTGCCGGACCTCGACTGGAGCGTGCCCCTTCCCAAGACTCCGTGGTCGCCGCCGGAAACCATCCACTGGTCTGCACGCCGGATCCTGCTGCACCTGATCAGGGAGACAGCCCAGCATGCCGGACACGCGGACATCATCAGGGAAGCACTCGACGGGGCGAGCACCACCGCTCAACGGTGATCGCCCACGGTTGAGGTCACGGTTCGACTATTGCCACACCTGCGCAGCGACGCGGTGGAAGTTGCCGCCCAGGATGGCGGCGACAGCGTCGTTGGAATATCCCCGGGCGAGAAGCGCGGCTTCTACGGTCAGCAGGTCTTCTGGTGGCATGAAGTTGATCGGACCCCAGCGGGTGTAGGAATCGGGGAACAACTCCGGGCTCTGTTCGAGCATCGCGTTGAAGTCCTCGTGGTCGAATGGGTAGTCGGTGGATACTCCGACGTGTTCCGGGCCAACGAGGTCGACGGCGTAATCGATGTGCCGTACCAACGTGTCGATGGTGGCGTCGTTGGGGCCGAGGAAGATCCCTACACCGGTAATGCCGATGACCCCGCCCGTGGCGGCGCACTCCTTAGCCTGCTCGTCGGTGATGTTACGGGGATGATCCCACACCGAGCGCATGCAGGAGTGGCTGTAGATCACCGGCTGCTCGGAGACCTCGCACATGTCCAGCCCGGTACGAACACCGCAGTGAGACCCATCTGGCACCATGCCGACGGCGTTCATCTCCCGTACGAGCGCCCGGCCATAGGCGGTAAGGCCCTCGTCGACCTCGTCCAGGCAACCGCCGCCAGCCGCGTTGCTGTTGTTGTAGCTCGGCAGCATCGTGCGGACACCGAGATCGTAGAAATGACGCACCCGGTCCAACTGCCCTTCCAGCGGCCCTGAATCCTCAAGGTCGAAGGCCACCGCCACGTCCCCCGCACGCCCAGCGGCTTCGACGTCGTCGACGCTCACAGCCAGCCGCAAACGGTCATCCGCAATGATCCGCTCCCGCCAGCTTGTGATCAGGCCGGTGACATCATCAGCACTGTGGGGAACATAGCCCACGTTGACCGAGACGACGCTGCCGCCCGGCCTGCGGTAGCGGGCCAGTTCACCGATGTCCGCGCGCCTCTCCAACGGCAGGCAGCAGTGCTGCTCCCACAGCAAGGACAGGCGGCGCGGTCCCACAGATTCGCTCGACATGGTACGCATCATGCCCGCGCCCACCGGCTCCAGACCCGGCAGCGGGGACCGTGGCCCAATCACGCCATGTCTCTACCACAACCGCCGACATCCCGCATTCGACTTGAGCAGCAGTGCAGAGAACACGTACACACGGACAGGCAGGCCGGACATCATGCCCAGCAGTATGCCTACAGCGCCTGGTGCACCGTCTGCGCGTCAGGATCAAGGCGATAGACACAGGCGTTCGTTGGCCACGTCAGGCAGAGCTGAACTCGTGAGCGGGGCCACCGCGCCACTCCACCCACTCCGGATCAGTGCCCGTTTCTGAGCTGAGCATGACATGACCACCTGCGGCGTCTGGGCATTTGCCCAGCTCAGGGTTCGAACGGCGGGGTCTGGGTGGCGGGGGCGGCTGGTCGACTGCTGCTTTGCACCGCAGCCGGCTCATATTCGGTGCGGTGCGGCTCCGTCCTGCCAGCGGTAGAGGTCGCGCAGCAGGGAAATTTCGGCGCCGTGATGGATCAGCTCCCTGTTGACGTGCAGGACCCTGTTCTCCATGGGAAAACGCTCGGGACCCATCGCGGGCGGATTGTCTAGGTCGGCGTCCGAGAGTTCGCGGACCCCCGCGTTCCATCTCCCGTACATCTCATCGAGCTGTTTCAGCGCCTCGTCAGCGGTTCCCGCGTAGGCGAACGCCTCGGCGTCGAAGTCCTGGCCGTCGAAATACCACTCGACCCGATAGGCCAGGCACGAGACGATGATGTGCGCCAGCCGCCAGGCAATCGTGGTCACCGGCGCCGGCACCGGGGCAGGGGACGCGAAGTCCATCGTCCACTCCCCTGAACCCGCCGACATCGGTGCGGCCGACGTGCCACGTGGGCGGATGCTCCAGCAGCCGCGCACCGGCTCCCAGAAGTACTCCTCGTCGGTAAGACCGTCCAGCCGCGGCCGCAGGTTCTTGCGCCAGTACCAGTCCAACTGCTCCGCGAGCCGCTCGCTTCTTGTCATTGCCGCACACTACAGACCCGACGAACAGAGCGTGCCGGCCTGGTGGACGCAGGAAGACTCCGGCTCGTACTGACCGTGGCGGTGCACGGTGACTCTCCGGCCGCCCGAGGGGGAGGGCCGGTGCACGACGATCGGCGTCCGGCGGACAGCTTATGCCAGGCCCGCTTGGGGATCTTCTTGGCCAGGTGGTCGGCGCGCGCTGGCCTCCGGCCGGGGTGGGGATGCGGTGGGTGCTGGAGATCGCGAGCACGTAGCCGAGCTGCCGCTGTTCCAGGGCGGCGCGCAGGTGCGGGTTGTCGCCGTAGACCTCGTCGCCGGCCGCCCATGCGGCCGCAACTCCCGCATCCAGGATGCGCTCGATCATCTGTCGGGCGAGCTGCGGCTTGGTGGCGAAGCCGACCTCGTCGGGGACGGCGGCCTGGCCGCAGCGGTCCGGGTCGCTCGTCCAGGACTTGGGCAGGTAGAGCGCGCGATCGATGGCGGCGTGTCCGTGGCGGGAGGTGCACACTGGCGCTGGACGCCGACGGTGCGGGTGCCCTTCTTCAGGTCGCCGGTCTCGTCCATCACCAGCACGGCCTGGTCGTCGGCCAGGTGCTCCAGCACGAACGCGCGCAGGCCGTCCCGGACGAGGTCGGCGTCCCATTTGGCGCGGCCGAGCAGGTGCTGCAGGCCGTCGGGGGTGGCGTCCCCGGTGTGCTCGGCGATCGTCCAGCAGTTCTTGCGCGGCAGGTCCGCCAACAACCCGAGCACCAATTGCCGGGCTCGAAGCCGAGGCTCAGGGAACTTTTGGACATCCTGGACGATGGCGTCTTCTTCCACATGACGGTCGACGGCTTCAACGCGATGCGCAGTAAGCGGGAGCTCGGGGCGGAGGAACTCGATGCCGCGCTGCGGCGGACCAGGATGGGCTTCCACCGCTCGATCGCGGCC
>NZ_BMVN01000073.1:0-25525 GCF_014650735.1 Streptomyces canarius | reverse complement strand
GCGGGAAGGCTGCCCGCATCACCGCTCCGACAGTTCTCGATGCCACTCGTTGGAGGGGCGGTCCAGCAAGACCGCCCCTGATGGACCATCAGCCAACTACACTCCCGACGATGCCTCTGACCAGGCAAGATAGCGAAACGCTGCTGGAGTACTAGAAGCGGATCGCCTCGTCGTAGTCGTCGACGACGAGGGTGACCAGGGCGATACGTCTCATCGGGGCCTCTCCGGAGTGGGGATCGACCGGAGACGTTATACGTAAAACCCCGGGTCGCCAGTCGCCCTTGTCGGGGCGTGGAAACGGCGGCGCCCGTCCACCGCGGCCGGCCGGGGCCGGGGCGGTGGACGGGCGGGGCGTCAGGCGGGCTCAGCAGTAGAGGTTGCCGCCCGGTGCGGTGGCGAGGATCTGCGTGAACCGCTGGTAGGCGTCCACACGGCTCTGCACCTGCGCCGGGTTCTTGCCGTCACACTCCAGGGAGCCGTTGATGGAGCGGATGGTCTGCCCGAAGCCGGCGCCGTTGACCATCGCGTTGTGCGGGGTCATGCTGCCGGGCCCGGTCTGCGTGTTCCAGTACCAGAGCGCGGTCTTCCAGGCCACGGCGGAGTCGTTCTGCACGAGCCAGGGGTTGTTGAGCAGGTCGATGCCGAGCGCGTCGCCCGCGGCCTTGTAGTTGAAGTTCCAGCTGAGCTGGATGGGCCCGCGCCCGTAGTAGGCGGACTGGCCGGCCGGGCAGCCGTACGACTGGCTCCAGTCGCAGTAGTGGGGGTAGTTGGCGGTGTTCTGCTCGACGACGTACACGAGGCCGCCGGTCTCGTGGTTGACGTTGGCGAGGAAGGCCGCGGCTTCCTGCCGCTTCACCGTGTCGCTGCCGGTCTTGGCGAAGCCGGGGTAGGCGCTGAGCGCGGCGGTGAGGCCGCTGTAGGAGTAGAAGGAGTTCCGGTTCGGGAACATCTGGTTGAACTGGGCCTCGCTCACCACGAAGCTGCCGGACGGGTTTCCCGAGCCGGTGTCGCAGGCGTAGGGGTCCCAGTACCAGGTGCTGATGGTCGGGTCGTATCCCGGGTTGTCGTGCTCGGCGATGTAGGCCTTGCCGTCGGTGTAGCGCACGATGTCACCGGTCGCGTAGGACCGGCCGGCCGTCCAGGCGGGATAGCTCGAACACGCGGCGGCGGAAGCGGGTGCGGCGGGCAGCAGCACCGGCACGGCGCTGCCGAGGACGAGTGCGGTGACCACGGCGGAGATGCGGCGCCTCGACACAGGAACAACTCCTTTGCGGAGCACGGCCGCACCCGGACGAGGGCAGGGCGGAGCCGGACCCCGAACGCGCGTGCCGGTACGACCCGGCACGGCGTGGGCGCGGCCGTGGTGGGGGGTGGGAGTCATACTCAACCGCTTTGGTCTGTACCAGTCAAGGGTCCAGACCAGTCAACTCCCGTTCGCCACCGCACATATCGGTGCGTACGTCACCGGGCCGGGCTCAGCGGCTTCTCCAGCACCGCCTTGCGGTGGCTGAACGTCTCGATCGAGTAGCGCCCGTGGTAGCTGCCGGTGCCGCTCTCCCCCACGCCGCCGAACGGCAGGTCGGACACGGTGAGATGGGCGGGCGGGAGGCCGTGGCCGAGTCCGCCCGAGGACGTCTCGGCGGCGATGCGCCCGCGGGTGTCGGCGGATTCACTGAAGACGTACAGCGCGAGCGGCTTGTCGCGGTCGTTGATGAAGTCGATCGCCTCGTCCAGGCCCGGCACCGTGACGATCGGCAGCACGGGGCCGAATATCTCCACCCGCATGACCGGCGAGGTGGGATCGACGTCGGCCAGGACGGTGGGCGCGAGGCACTTCGACGCGCGGTCGCCGGTGCCGCCCACGACGACACGGCCCGAGTCGAGCAGGCCCGAAAGCCGGTCGAAGTGCCGTTCGTTGACGATCCGGCCGTACTCGGGGGAGGCCGACGGGTCGGCGCCGTACAGCGTCTCGACGGCGCGGGCCAGCGCGGGTTCCAGGGCGGCGGCGGTCTCCGGGTCGGTCAGGACGTAGTCGGGGGCGACGCAGGTCTGCCCCGCGTTGAGGAACTTGCCGCTCGCGAGCCGGGCCGCGACGACCTCCAGGTCGGTGCCGCGGTCGACGAACGCCGGGGACTTGCCGCCCAGTTCGAGGGTGACCGGCGTGGGGTGCTCCGCGGCGGCCCGCATGATGATCCGGCCGACCGTGCCGTTGCCGGTGTAGAAGATGTGGTCGAGGCGCTCGGCCAGCAGGGCGGTGGTCTCCGGGATGCCGCCCTCCACGACGGCGACCACGTCGGTGTCGAGGTAGGCGGGCAGCAACCGCGCCAGGGCGGCGGACGTCACGGGGGCCAGCTCGCTGGGCTTGGCGACCACCGCGTTGCCGGCTGCCAGCGCGCCGACCACGGGTGCCAGCAGGAGCTGCGCCGGGTAGTTCCAGGGCGTGATGACGAGAACGACGCCGAGCGGTTCGTACTGCGTCCAGGCCGAGGCGTCGGCACCCAGATGGGCGGGGACCGGGGCCGGCTCGGGGCGCAGCCAGCCGGTGAGGTGGTCGAGGGTGTGGTCGATCTCGCGGACCGTGAAGTCGATCTCGGTGCGGTGCGCCTCGGTGGAGCTCTTGCCCAGGTCGGGACCGTTCTCGGTGAGCATCTCGCGCAGGCGGCGCAGCTGGGCCGTGCGCCACTCCAGGGGCTTGGTGCGGCCGGTACGGAAGGTGGCGCGCAACCGGGCGACGGTGGCGGCGGGCTGCTCGGGGGTGGGCTGGTTCACGGTGCTTCGCTGGTGATGCGCGTGCCTGGGGGACGCAGCGCGGTGTGGGTCGGTCGACTCTTCTGCTGGACGGACGGTTCGTCTGCCGGTCGCGCGGGCGGCTCGAAGGCCGGTCCATCCATCCGGCGGATGTATATGCCAACCTTTCACGTGCCCAAGTAAACTCCTCCGGCAGGCGGACGATTTCGCGTGTCCGGTCCGTCACACGGTGGTCAGCGTTCGAGGTGCCGGGCCCGCCGGTCCAGCCAGGCCCGTTCGGCGGGACTCCCGGTGAGCGCGAGGGCCCGGTCGTACGCTCTGACGGCCTCGGTGTCGCGGCCGAGCCGGCGCAACAGGTCGGCGCGGATCGCGTGGAAGACGTGGTAGCCGTCGAGGTCCAGCGCGTCGACGAGTGCGAGTGCCCGGCGCGGACCATCCACCTCCGCGACGGCCACCGCCCGGTCCAGGGCGACGACCGGGGTCTGGGCGATCGCCGTCAGATGGTCGTACAGGCGCAGGATCTGTCCCCAGTCGGTGGCCGCGCCGGTCGGCGCGTCGCTGTGCACGGCCTGGATCGCCGCCTGGATCTGGTACGGCCCCGGCCGGTTACGGCGCAGGCAGCGGCGGACCAGGTCCTGCCCCTCGGCGATCAGGTCCCGGTCCCAGCGGTCGCGGTCCTGCTCGGGCAGCGGGACGAACTCGCCCCGCCCGTCCGTCCGGGCCGCACTGCGCGACTCGACGAGGAGCATCAGCGCCAGCAGACCGGTCGCCTCTGGCTCGTCCGGCATCAGCTCCGTGATCAGGCGGCCCAGGCGCACGGACTCGGCGCACAGGGCGGCGTCACCGGTGTACCCCTCGTTGAAGATCAGGTAGACGACGGCGAGGACAGCCGTGAGCCGGTAGGGCAGGTCGGCGTCGCGGGGCACCCGGTACGGGATGCGCGCGTCGCGGATCTTCGCCTTGGCACGGACCAGGCGCTGCGCCATGGTCGGCTCGGGCACCAGGAAGGCGCGGGCGATCCGCTGCGTGCTCAGGCCGCCGAGCAGCCGCAGGGCCAGGGCGATCCGCGCCTGCTCGGCGAGTGCGGGATGGCAGCAGGTGAACAGGAGCCGGAGCTGGTCGTCGCGCACGGGGCCCTCCTCCGCGGGCGGGTCGGAAGCGATCACCGGGCGGTCGTGGAGTGGCGTAGCAAGGGCCTGTTCTGACTCGTCCTGGCGTGCGCGGGACTGTTCCGTCAGGTGTGCCAGCCTGTCGCGGATGGCGTGTGCGTGGGAGTCTTCCGGTGCCGTGTGCGGGTGTGCTTGATCCGCGGCCGTGCCGGCTTGCGGGTCGTGTGTCGTGCCGGTGTGCCCATCAGCGGACAGGGCCGCGAGGAAGCGTCGTTTGGCTTCCAGATCCGCCCAGGTGCCCCGGTGTCGTGCCGATCCGTCCTGGGTGACCCAGATGATTCCGCCGGCGTCCGGTTCGGCGGATACGGGGCCGGAATCCGGCGCGTGCGGCTGCGTCCGGCCCAGTTGCCTCCGTGCCGCCGGGTAGGACCGTCCGTGCTCGCGTACCTCTTCGCTCAGTCCTGTCGGCTCGGTCGCAATGGTGGTGGAGGTGAGCGACTCCCACGCCGCGGCCAACTCCTGCGCCACGGCCTCTGCATGGCGGTCCGTCTCACGCGGTATCCAGACCGGCTCCCAGATCTGCCATGCGCAGCTACGGCTTCACCTGGACCGACCCCGATGGCACTGCCCGCGCCTCCGCCGTCGCCTACGACGAGGTCTCCGCCAGCCGGCGGCGGGACGAACTGGAGAAGGCCGGGGCCAGTGACATCGAGAGAGTCGAGGTGAAGCCCGGCGAGCTGCCGGCCCCGCGCCGCTGAGCCCCGTGCCATTGCACGGACAGGGCAGGTCATGCTGAACGCGGCCGGGCGGGACGTGCTCGCTCGCAACGTTCCTCGAGCGGCGCAGCCGTCGTCGGCCGCGCCGACGGCACAGCACGGCCGGGGCCGACGCAGGACGGCGGTGGACTCGGCGACGGGGCACGCCGGCCCCGGAGCAGGACCGGCCGCCGGAGGCGGTACGGCGCGGCCGGGGGCGAGTCGCGGGGCGGCGACGGCCCCCGGCGCGGACAGGCACGACAGCACGGGCAGCGGACCGGATGCGACGAAGCCCAGCTGGACCAGCTCGCTGGTTGCCGGAGCAGCGTCGACACCAAAGCCAAGGAATGGCTCGGTAACCGAGACCGGCCCGGCCGTACCTGGCGGCCGGGTAAGGACCCGATCAAAGTCGACTGCCACACCTTCACCACCAGCGACCAGCCCGTCGCCATCCCCTACGGGATCTACGACATCGCCACCAACACCGGCTGGGTCAACGTCGGGACCGACCACGACACCGCCGAGTTCGCGGTCGAGTCCATACGCCGCTGGTGGCAGCGCCGCGGACGGGTGCACCACCCGGACGCCACCCGGCTGCTGATCACCGCCGACGCCGGCGGCTCCAACGATCCCCGCCGCTGGACCTGGAAGAAGTACCTGGCCGCTTTCGCCCCGGAGAGCGGCCTGGAGATCACGGTCTGCTACTTCCCGCCCGGCACGTCGAAGTGGAACAAGATCGAACACCGGATGTTCTGCCACATCACCGCGAACTGGCGTGGCCGCCCACTGACCAGCTACGAGGTCGTCATCGAGACCATCGCCGCGACGACCACACGCACCGGGCTGACCATCGGCGCCGAGCTGGACACCGGCAACTACCGCCTGGGCACAACGGTGACCGCCGCCGAGTTCCAGGCCCTGTTCGCCGTGCTGGAGCAGGAACTGGCCAAGGGGCCGGTGCGCACGGCTGGGCGGACCAGACCTGGACCTTGTCACGGATCAAGACGCTGATCGGGCGCCGGTTTCACATGAGCTACACCGTGCAAGGGGGTGGCCGCCCTGCTGAAGCGGCACGGCTGGAGCTGCCAGGTGCCGGCCCGCCGGGCGGTGGAGCGCGACGAGGCGGCGGTGGGCCGGCTGGGTGAAGGAGCCCTGGCCGCAGGTGGAAGGACCGTGGCGGCGCTCGACGCCTGGTTCGTCTTCGAGGACGAGGCCGGCTTCTCGATGACGCCGCCCACCACCCGCACCTGATCCTGTCGCGGCCACACTCCCGTCCCCGGCCCCCTGGAGGCCAGGGCTCTCGGCCCGCCCTGGGACCAGGCCTTGCGCCAGCGCTGTACCGACCGGACGCCGACCCGCAGGTCGTGCGCGATGACCGCGGTCTCGTCGCCCTGGACGAACCGCTCGGCCGCCTCCATCCTCAACTTCTCCCGGAAGGCACGCCGCTCGCCGGTCAGCCCGCCCCCTTGCGCATACCTCATGCAATCGGCATACCGCAGACCGTCAGCCTCTCCGACACCACGCTTTGAAGGTCGGTAAGGAGAGCCGGCGGCTTACGTGGGCGCAGCGGAGTCATCGAGACGGACCCGCCGACGTCTGCGGCTGCTCCGGGGACAGCCCGACCGCACGGTCTCGGATCCGAGAATCCAGATCGATGTCTCTGGCTCCCGCCGAACCCATCGTCTGTCATGGAGGACGCAACAGATCGGATCGCCGCAGGAGGTAACATGACCAGCCATTCCGCCAACCTCGACGAGATTCGCGCCCCACGTGGCTCCACCCTGAACTGTCTCGGCTGGCAGCAGGAGGGCGCCCTGCGGATGCTTATGAACAATCTTGACCCCGAGGTCGCCGAGCATCCGGAAGACCTGGTCGTCTACGGCGGCACCGGCAAGGCTGCCCGCAACTGGGCGGCCTTCGACGCCCTCGTCCGCACCCTCAAGACGCTGAAGAACGACGAGACCCTGCTGGTGCAGTCCGGTAAGCCGGTCGGCGTTATGCGCACCCATGAGTGGGCACCACGGGTACTCCTCGCTAATTCCAACCTCGTGGGCGACTGGGCCAACTGGGAGGAGTTCCGGTCTCTGGAGGCGCAGGGACTGACGATGTACGGGCAGATGACCGCCGGTTCCTGGATCTACATCGGCAGCCAGGGGATCCTTCAAGGCACGTACGAAACCTTCGGCGCCGTCGCCCGCAAGAAGTTCGACGGGACCCTGGCCGGGACCATCACTCTGACCGCCGGCCTTGGCGGCATGGGCGGCGCCCAGCCGCTCGCCGTGACGATGAACGGCGGTGTCGCGATTTGTATCGATTGCGACACTTCCCGTATCAAGCGCCGCATCGCTCACCGCTACCTCGATGTCGCCGCAGACTCCCTGGAGCACGCCCTCCAGCTCGCTGTCGAGGCCAGGCACGCTCACACGCCGCTGTCCATCGGTCTCGCCGGAAATGCGGCAGAGGTGTTCCCCAGACTGCTGGAGATCGGCGCCCCCATCGACATCGTGACCGACCAGACCTCGGCGCACGATCCGCTGTCGTACCTTCCCCTCGGTGTGAGCATGGAGGAGTGGCACGAGCAGGCCCGTAAAGACCCTGCCGACTTCACCGAGCGCTCGCGGGCGTCCATGGCTAAGCAGGTCGAAGCCATGGTCGGCTTCCTCGACGCGGGCGCCGAGGTCTTCGACTACGGAAACTCCATCCGCGACGAGGCCCGCAAGGCCGGCTATAAGCGCGCGTTCGACTTCCCCGGCTTCGTACCGGCCCACATCCGCCCGCTGTTCGAAGAGGGCCTCGGCCCGTTTCGCTGGGCTGCGCTGTCCGGCGACCCCGCGGACATTGAGGCCACCGACAAGGCGGTCCTGGAGTTGTTCCCGGAGAATGAGCACCTGCATCGCTGGATCAAGATGGCCGGTGAACGTGTGGCCTTCGAGGGCCTGCCTGCCCGCATCTGCTGGCTCGGCTACAACGAGCGTCACCGCGCAGGTCTGCGGTTCAACGAGATGGTCGCTTCCGGCGAGGTTTCCGCTCCGATCGCTATCGGCCGAGACCACCTGGACTCCGGTTCCGTCGCCTCGCCCTACCGCGAGACCGAGTCGATGCTGGATGGTTCCGACGCCATAGCCGACTGGCCGCTGCTCAATGCCCTAGTGAACACATCCTCCGGAGCATCCTGGGTTTCCATCCACCACGGCGGCGGTGTGGGCATGGGCCGCTCCATCCACGCGGGCCAGGTGTGCATCGCCGACGGCACCGAACTCGCCGCCCAGAAGCTGGCCCGGGTCCTCACCAACGACCCTGGTATGGGCGTCATCCGTCACGTGGACGCCGGATACGAGCACGCCACCCTGGTCGCGCAGCAGCGCGGCGTGCGCATCCCGATGGCGGAGACGGAGGGGAAGTGAAAACTGATCACTCTGTGACCGTCGCTGCAGACGTGGCCCCTCAGTCCTGGACAGGTCGGGACGACGGGCCGGGGGCAGACAACCTGCGATGGCACCACGTAGTCGGCATTGACGCCCATCACGCCGAACCATCCGACGTAGCGTTCGTCGGCTTCCGTAGTGACGAGGGAGTCCGGCGCAACAAGGGACGTCAGGGTGCGCGGAATGGCCCGCGCGCCCTGCGCGACGCCCTCGCGTCCATGGCACTGGCGACACCGGTGCGGATACTGGACGTCGGTGACATCGACGTAGGTGACGGCGACCTGGAAAGCGGACATCAACGCCTAGGCGCAGTGATCACCCGGCTCATCGACCGAGGCCACCCCGTCGTGGTGCTGGGCGGCGGCCACGAGGTGGCCTACGGCAGCTACCTCGGGCTCGCCCACAGCCGCGCGTTGTGTGAGGGCAGCCGTCTTGGAGTACTGAACCTCGACGCCCACTTCGACCTTCGCGACGATGCCCAGCCCAGCTCCGGCACGCCGTTCCTGCAGATGTCGCAGTACGAGAAGCGGTGCAAACGTCAGCTGAACTACTGGGTGCTCGGTGTGAGCCAGCCAAGCAACACGCAGCGGCTATTCCACACCGCGGACACGTTGGGCGTGCGCTATCTCCAGGACATCGAGTGTCACCCGCGCGAGCTGCCGCGCATAGACGGGTTCATCGGCGGTTTCATCGACAGCTGCGACATCGTGCATCTCAGCATCGATCTCGATGTGCTGCCCGCCGCTGTGGCTCCGGGCGTCAGTGCCCCAGCCGCCTACGGAGTTCAGATGGACATCATCGAGCACGTGTGCGCCAAGGTGGCGGCGAGCGGCAAGCTGGCCGTCTGCGACATCGCCGAACTGAACCCCGATCTCGACATCGACAATCGCACGGCGCGAACCGGTGCCCGACTGATCCACCGCATCCTGACGTCCAGAAGTGCGCCGACCCGCCGAGGGTGACCAAGGCGAGGCTCCAGGGGGGTGGGGAGCGCGACAGTACCCCCGCATCCATCGCCACCAGGTAGGCAGCCAGGCTGCGTGAAGTGGACAGCCTCAGCCTGGCCATACGCCCTCGCTCCCGACGATTCCAAAGCGCTGGTCGTAGGGGAGCCGGCACGACGCTGGGCGAGGCTCTCTGGTTGACGACGGCCGGCGGCGCGCAAGCACTGCGTATGTCGAGCGTCTGGCACCTCACGCCCCGGAGCGCCGGCGTATCTGTTCCTGCTTAAGGCCACCGCGCACGGGCGTTTCGCCTCTCGCCCCTGGGCGTCGTTGCTCCCGCGGCAGTCTGATAGGCCGGCCGACGCCCTTCCGTCAAGTGTGTAACCGTAAATGCGAAGCAGTCCCTCCCTACACCCCATTCCTCCTTCGTCCGCCTCCTCCAAGGGCGGCTGCTGCACGACGTCGCGTGAAGGAACTTTAGATGGATAACCGAGCCGCTGAGGCAGAGCTTGCCACTTCTGCCCCCTTGACCGCCAGCGTCTACAACAGCGTCGGACAGATGCGCGCTGACGCATGGAGCTCGCTGGAGGAACTGGCACGCCGGTGGGCAGGCGGCCCTAGCGTTGACGTCTCTCCGCAGCGGACTGCCCAGCGGCTGGAGGAGCTGTTCGGCCTCCTGGCTCCGATCGAGAACTGCTGGGCCTTTCCTGGCAAGACGGGCCTCGGCGAGCTCCGCCGGCTGTACGAGATTGGTGACCGTCAGCGGCTGGCCCAGCGCGTGATGGAGTTGAACCGGGTGCTGGGGACCGATACCTACCGAACCGCCTCACCCCCTCCGGCCGGCCAGGAGGATGCAGTCGGCGAAGCACCACACGCAGGCGTGTCCTCCGATAAGCCGTACTTCGAGGTCCTCGTTGTCGGTGATCTCGACGAAACCGAAGCGGCAACGCTGCGGAAGAGGCTGTGCCGCCTACGCCGTGAGGACGACGAGTTCATCTACAACATCGTCATGGCCCCCAGCTTCGAGGACGCGGTGATCGCGACGCTGGTGAACGACAGAGTGCAGGCGGTGGTGATCCGACACCGATTCGCCAACCGGTCCGAGCACAACTTGCAGGTGGTGCGACGCTTCTTCGACGACCCTGTCACAGATAAGATCCCACAAGGGCAGCCGTTCGAGCAGCGCGCACAGCTACTTGGCGCCCGCCTCCATGCCGTGCGGCCCGAGTTGGATCTCTACCTGATGGCAGAAGCATCGGTGGAGAGGACCGCAGGCACGCTCAGCCAGCATTTCGCGCGGGTCTTTCATGCACGAGAAGGACTGCTTGATCTGCATCTGTCGATCTTGCACGGTATCGGCGACCGGTACAGGGCGCCGTTCTTCACCGCCCTGCGGGCGCACAGCCAGCGGCCGACCGGCGTGTTCCACGCTCTGCCTATCTCCCGCGGCACCTCGGTGATCAACTCTCATTGGATCCCAGAGATGGTCCGCTTCTACGGGCTTAATACCTTCCTCGCCGAGACGTCCGCCACCTCTGGCGGCCTTGACTCGCTGCTGGAGCCCACCGGACCGCTGAAGGAAGCCCAAAACCTCGCGGCCCAGGCGTTCGGCGCCCGGCAGACGTATTTTGTCACCAATGGCACGTCCACCGCCAACAAGATCGTTGTGCAGGCTCTGGTCCGGCCCGGCGACATTGTGCTGGTGGACCGGAACTGTCACAAGTCACATCACTACGGGCTGATGCTCGCCGGCGCCCACGTGGTCTACCTCGACGCCTATCCACTCGATCGCTACGGCATGTACGGAGCTGTGCCAGTAAAGGAGATCAAGCGGAAACTGCTGATGTTGCGGCGAGAAGGCATCCTGCACCGCGTGAAACTACTTCTGCTCACCAACTGCACTTTCGACGGGATCGTCTACAACCCCTCCCGGGTGATGGAAGAATGCCTGGCGCTCAAGCCAGACCTTGCATTCCTATGGGACGAGGCATGGTTCGCTTTCGCGCACTTTCACCCGGTGTACCGCCGCCGCACTGCGATGGCCGGAGCGCGCGAGATGGTCGATCGCTTCCGTGACGCGCACTACGCCGACGAGTACTCTGCCCACCGGCAGCAACTCGGCGATAACCCGGACGACGAGTGCCTGCTCAGTCAACGCCTGATACCGGATCCCGACACCGTCCGCGTCCGGGTGTATGCCACGCAGTCAACGCACAAGACCCTGACCTCGCTGCGCCAAGGCTCCATGATCCATGTCTTCGACCAGGACTTCAGGCACAAAGCGGCGGAAACGTTCCGCGAGGCATATATGACGCACACGTCAACCTCCCCCAACTATCAAATTATCGCGTCTCTTGACCTCGGGCGGCGCCAAGCCGTATTCGAAGGTTTTGAACTGGTGCAGAAGCAACTCGAGCAGGCGGGCGTACTCAGAGACGCAATTGACCAGCACCCACTTCTAAGTCGGTACCTGCGCTTCCTCACCACCCCCGACCTCATACCGGCCGAGTTCCGGCCCTCCGGTGTCGATCAGCCACTGCGCACCGGACTGTCAATAATGGCGACGGCTTGGGAAAAAGACGAGTTCGTCCTTGACCCCGCCCGGGCAACGTTGCACGTAGGGCTCACAGGGATTGACGGAGACACCTTCAAGCACGAACACCTAATGGACCGATACGGTGTTCAGGTCAACAAGACGACGCGAAACACTCTTCTCTTCATGACCAACATCGGGACCACGCGCAGCGCGGTCGCCTATCTCATCGAGGTGCTCGTCAAAATAGTCGAAGAATTGGAGGAACGAATTGAGGATATGAGTCCCGCCGAGCGCACCGTCCACCATCGACGGGTACGCGCACTCAGTGACCCCTCGACCGGCTTGCCCGACTTCAGTGCGTTCCACGCCAAATTTCGCCCAGCGGTTAATATCTCCGCTGGGGACCTGCGCCAGGCGTTCTACCGCGCATACGACGACACCCAATGCGAGTATCTGACTGCCCAGAAGGTAACCGAAGCCCTCGCGGACGGTCGTGAGATCGTATCGGCTACGTTCGTCACGCCGTACCCACCTGGTTTCCCAGTGCTGGTTCCAGGCCAGTTGATCAGTCAAGCAGTGCTGACCTACATGGACGATCTCGATACACGCGAAATACATGGTTATGTCCCGGAAGTTGGCTACCGGGTCTTCACCCAATCCGCAGTAAATATGTAAATATAGGACGGGAAAATAGGTCACCCATCATCCCGCTCGGAGAGAAGAGCTAGCCTGCGGAACCGTCTCGTATGGAAGAGAGTATCAGTGAAGATAATGCGATCATTCGAGCGGGTCTCGACAGAGTGGAAAAACGGGGGAGGAATCACCCGGGAGGTTGCCTCTGGGCCGCCGGGGGCGAGTTTGGACGATTTCACATGGCGTGTCAGCCTCGCTGACGTTGCGCTCGGTGGCCCGTTCTCCGTTTTCAGCGGCATCGACCGGATCCTCGCAGTCGTCGACGGGCCGGGTATGACGCTCGTGGTGGACGGGGTACCTCATCGAGTAGACCCCTATGAGCCGTTCACCTTCTCCGGCGATGCCGTCACGGTAGGCACGCTGTTGGGCGGCCCGATCGTCGATTTGAACGTCATGGTCCGGCGTGCCAAGGCGACGGCGCAAGTCCGGATCGTGCGTGATCGGGCATCCATGCAGTCTCGTCGCAACGTCTGCGTGCTGGCCATCCCGCTCACCGGATCGGCCGTCCTTCAACGGGCCGATGTCACCCTGGAGCGACTGGACGCGGCGATCCTGTCGGATGGAGAGCTGGACACACTCAGCGTCACGGGAGTGACAGCGGTTGTCACTCTCACGCCGCGCCAGACCAGCCAACCTCTGACTACTGACTTCTGCTCGTCAGGGTGAACCTTCGAGAAGTCCTTGAAAAGCCTGTGGTGGTAGCCGTGTTGGATTGTTCCGGACGGGTTGTGGGAGATCGCGAAGCCGCTGAGCCCGCCGTCGAAGGTGCAGCCGCAGGGCGGCAGGACGCAGCACACGCCTGATAAGACGCTGTTCGCGGCCATCGTCTACGTGCTGGTCAGCAGCTGCGCCTAGCGGGCACTGCCGCCCTGCTTCGGTATATCGAAGTCGACCGCTCACCGCCGGTTCCTGATCTGGTCGAGAGCCGGCGTCTGGGGTCGTCTGCACGAAACGGTGCTGTACCGGCTTGATGACGCCGGCCTGGTCGACGTCACCGGCGTCGTCCTCGACTCCGCCCACGTCAGGGCTAAAAGGCACTCCCAGAAGGATCGAGCGCGAACACAGGGCACGTCCAGGTCCTCGCACCAGTGCTCCGGCACAACGGTCTGGAAGCCGTCAGCGAAGCGTGGGCGAAGGCCGAGAAGAAGAACGGGCAGCCCACCGCAGCGACCCTCAAGGCGGCCGTCGACGATCTCGGATACGGCAAGCCGAAGCAGGCAATCCAGGGAGAGGTGCTGAGCAGCACCAACCACCCGGTCACCACCCCGAGCGCGGTGGGCCAGCTGGAGAATGCCGTGGCGCTCGCCAAGAAGCACCTGACGCGAGGGCTGATGAAGAAGGCGTTCGAGGAGAGCCCGGAGGATGCCCGTCGCCTTGCTGAGGAAGTCGCCTCCTGGGCAGCGATGGTGACCAAGGCCGCCTCCAAGTAGCTGACTGGAGTTGAGGGGGCCGGTTTCCCAAACTTGGGAAACCGGCCCCTTCGTGCGGTGTGGCAGGTGGCGCAGTATTCGCACGGCACCGTCATGCGTCGCCGTAACGGCTCTGCATCACCTCCGTCCACTGCTCGGGCCGGGTCGCCTGGCAGCCGGGGCATCGACGCCTGGTGACACGCTCGGTGGTGGGGAAGCCGGACTGCGCGGAGCGAACCTGGAGCACGTCCAGGAACAGCGGCGTGCGGCAGAGGGGACAGGGCTCTCCGTATCTGGTGATCTTCATGGACGGGAGAGTGCACACACCGGCGGCTTACCGTCTCGGGCTGCCGCGGCAGCCCGCCTGGCGGGCGCTCCGGTAAAGACTTGACGATGGCCTCCCGCCCGGCGGGAAGGACCCCGGATCGCGCTTCTGCGCACGTCGGCACCGGGGTTCCATGACCAGATGATCAGCCAAACGAAGATCCGTCCGGGAGACGAGCGCTATCTCTTTCGCGGTGTGATGGTCGGCGACGGCCAGCGTGCTGCGGGCACGTCGCTGCGCGCCGCCCAGGACGAAGCCGGTGTCCCGCCCGGGATCTGGAAGGGCCGGGGCCTGGCCGCGGTCGGTCTCAGGGCCGGGGACGTGGTGACCGAGCGGCAGGCCGAACTGCTTCTGGGGGAGGGCCGGCACCCGGATGCCGACCGGATCGAGCGCGAGCTCCTGGCGCAGGGCAAGAGCCCGGCGCAGGCGCGGCGGGCGACCGTGCTGGGCAGGCCTATCGTGCACAACCGCTCGCCCAAGACCGACAAGGCCAAGGAGCGCATCCCCTGGCTCGGCATGCACCTGGTGTTCCGGCCCCCGCCGACGGCGGACATCGCGTGGGCGCTGGCTGACTACGAGACCCGCCGGGTGCTGGAGCTGTGCCAGGACATTGCCCGGGACAAGACGCTGGCGTGGATGGAGGATGCGGTCGCGCAGATCCGTTGGAAAGGCGGCGGCAAGCACTGCGCCCGGGTCAAGGACGGGCTGATCGTCGCGGTCTTCCGGCACTACGAGTCCAGAGCTGCCGAGTCGAAGCCCCTCTTGCACGATCATGCGCTGGTCTCGATTCGGGCCCGGCGGTCGGATGGCAAGGGGACGTGGGTGTAGGTTCGCATTTCGAATGTCCCTTTCTCTCTAGCGATGGCCCTTGTCCGGCCCATGGGACATAGAAGTGAGACCTGCAGTGTCCTGTCGCATTGAAGCTGTCGGATTCCCACTCGTTCTCGTTCGTGGTGGCGGATTCTCGTTGCGTCGCGTGCTGAGCGACAGAGTTTGCTTCGTTCGTGGGGTTTGATCTCATTTCGCTGCTCTCGTTCTCACTGCGCCTGTCACGGTCGGTTTCGGCATGTATGTGAGTGCTGGGGGTGGCGATGGACCTGGATCTGGTCGAGGTCGAGTGGGCTGACGGGGTCGGTGGCGGGCTGCGGAAGTCGGTGCTTGGGGCAGCGGCTCGGGTCGTGTTCGAGTCGGTGCCCCCGGTCCGGCGTTTTGCGTCGTACCGCGGGCAGCGGCACTTCACGGGCTGGTGCTGGGCTGCGACGACGGAGTCGTTGGTGGGGTTCGAGTCCTGGCTGGAGCGGGATCGGGCGATGTTACTCGATCACGATCGGCGGGTGGTGGGGCTGGCTTCGCAGCCGTTCCGGGTGTCGTGGCCGGGGCTGACGCGCCGGATCTCGCACACGCCGGACTACTTCGTGCGGCTGGAGGACGGGTCGGGTTTGGTGATCGATGTCCGGCCGGCGGACCGGGTGGGCCCGGAGGACGCGGTGAAGTTCGCGGCGTCCGAGGCGATGTGCCAGGCGATGGGGTGCTGGTCGTATGTGCTGGTACACGAGCCGGAGCCGGTGGAGATGGCCAATGTCCGCTGGCTGTCGGGCTATCGGCATCCGCGCAACCGGGTCGGCACCGTCGCGGCCCGGCTCGGGGAGGTCTTCCACGAGCCGCGGCTGCTGATGGACGGCGCCCAAGCAGCGGGCGATCCGTTGGCGGTGCTGCCCACGCTCTTCCACTTGTTGTGGTGCGGTGATCTGACGGTCGACCTTACGGTTCCGCTCGGCGACGGATCGCGGGTCGGCCTTGCGGCTGTGGGCCATGAGTGAGCTGGCTCCCCGAGGGGTGCTGAAGGTCGGGGACCGGCTCCGGTTCGAGGGCCGCACTCAGCAGATCGTCGGGCTGGAGGGCACGGCTCTGCGGCTGGTCAGCGAGGACGGAGACCTCAGCGTGATGGCGGCCTCGCACGTGATGGCTGACGCCGACTTCGAGCTCCTCGACCGGGCATCGGATGCGGTGCCGGAGGCGGCCTTGCCGCCGTTCGCGCTGGTGGACGCGCTGCCTCCGCCGGTGGTCGAGCAGGCCCGGTTCTGGGAACGGCACGTCGTGGAAGTGATCACCGGCCTGCCGCCGGACGCAGAGGAGGGAATGGCTCCCCGGCCGGAGTACGACCCGGCCTGGCGGACGCTGATGGAGCGGGAGGCCGCGAAGGTCGCCGAGATGGCGGCCGGAGGGCAGCGGATCAGTCGGCGGACGTTTTTCCGGATGCGGCAGCGTTACGAGGCCGAGGGGTTGTGGGGACTGGTGGACGGCCGGTCCCGGAAGCCTCCGGCGCCGGTCCCGGGCACCGGCCGGGTCGACGAACGCGTCGTGTCCGCCCTCGCCGAGGCACTGGCGGGCCAGACGGAGCTGTCGACGGGCGACCGCAAGCGGCTGATGATGCAGACCGAGCAGATCCTCACCGAGAAGTACGGCGAGGGGGCGGTGGAGCTGCCGAAGCGGGCGACCTTCTACCGGCTGGTGAACAACGTCGCCAAGAACAACGAGCCCTTCGGCTCCGCGGTGGTCCGCCGTCAACGGGTGCTTCGCCCCGCAGGCCCGTTCACCCCGTCGATGGCCGCCCGGCCGGGAGAGATCGTGCAGATCGATTCCACCCGGCTGGACGTGATGGCGGTCCTGGACGACGGTGTCGTCGCCCGTCCGGAGATGACCATCGCGGTCGATGTCACCACACGCACGATCTGCGCGGCCCTGCTGCGGCCCGGCGGCGCCAAGGGCGTCGACGCCGCATTGCTACTGGCAAGGATGCTGGTGCCGGAGCCGATGCGGCCGGGGTGGAGCCAGGCACTGGCGATGGCGGACTCGATCCTGCCGCATGAGCGGCTGATGGCAGTCGATACCCGGCTGGAGCAGGCCGCGGCCAAGCCGGTGATCATCCCGGACACCATCGTCATCGACCACGGCAAGGTGTTCGTCTCCAACACGTTCTCCTCGGCCTGTTCGCTGCTAGGGATCTCCCTCCAGCCCGCCCGACCCCGGACCCCGACAGACAAGGCCATCGTGGAGAGGACCTTCGCGTCGATCAACTCATTGTTCTGCCAGTACGTCGCGGGCTACACCGGCTCTGACGTCACCCGCCGCGGCAGTGACCCGGCCGCCGAGGCGGTATGGACCCTCGCCCAGCTCCAGGATCTGCTGGACGAATGGATCATCTGCTGGCAGCAGCGTCCGCACGAGGGCCTGCGCAACCCCTACATGCCGGGGCGGACACTGTCGCCGAACGAGTCGTACGCGATCGCCGTCGCCCGCGCTGGCTATCTGCCCGTCGCGCTGTCGACGGAGGACTACATCGAGCTGCTGCCCGTCGTCTGGAGGGCCATCAACGACTACGGCGTCAAGATCGACTACCGCACCTACGACAGTCCGGACCTCAACCGGCTCCGTCGGCAGCCGTCCGGGATGACGGCCAAGCAGGACCTGTGGGAGGTCCACTACGACCCCTACGACGTCTCCCGCGTCTGGGTACGGCGAAGCGACACCCGACGATGGATCGAGGCCACCTGGACCCACCTGCCCATGGTCCGGGCCCCGTTCGCCGACTTCACCTGGCGACACGCACGCCAGCTCCTCGCCGACCAGGGGAAAGACGACACCAGCGAGACCGCCGTCGCCCAGGTCCTGGCCAAGCTCCTGCGACGGTCCGGGAAGCCGCCTGCCGGATCCGCCCGCGTGCTGGCCCGCACCCGGGCCGCCATCGAGGCGCCCTCGCGGCCCGCGCTTCCGCCGCCCCCGGCCGTCGAGACGGAGGACCACAACGGAGACGACGAGGAGATTCCGGTCACCCCGTTCGGTGTCTTCAACCCGCTGGAAGAGGAAGGAAAGCCGCTGTGGTGACTCCGCCCGCTGCCGATGACGAGCACAACCCACTGACGACGAAGGTCGGATGGCGACGGTTCGTCGACGACAGCCCCGCTTGCCCGCAGATGCTCTCGCTTCGGGCCTTCAAGGCCCTGAGCGAGGAGAGTCTCCTCGCCTACAACGAGCCCCGGCTGGACTACCACTCCCGCCTCGTGGTCGTGGCCACTCCCACCATCCGCAACGTGTTCACCACCGGCAGGCGGCTCGTTCTGCTCAACCGACACCAAATCTCCGGCCGCCGCGGCCTGATCGTCACCGGCCAGGCCGGGACCGGGAAGACCACCGCCATCGCCCAACTCGGCCGCAACCATGAACTCCTGGTCCGCAAACGGCTCGGCTCGGCCGCCGCGGGACGCATGCCGGTCGTCTATGTCACCGTCCCGCCCCGGGCCACCCCGAAGATGCTCGCCATCGAGTTCGCCCGGTTCCTGGGCCTCCCTGTCCACCGGCAAGAGACCCAGACGTCCATCACCAACGCGGTCTGCGATTTGCTGATCAAACTGAGGGTCGAGCTCGCCCTGGTCGACGAGATCCACAACCTCAACCTCGCGACCCAGGCCGGAGCCGAAGCCTCCGACCAGCTCAAGTACCTGTCCGAGCGCATCCCCGCCACCTTCGTACTGGCCGGCATCGACGTCGCGGCCAGCGGCTTGTTCAGCGGGGTCCGCGGGCAGCAGATCGCCGGCCGCTACACCGTCACCGACACCGAGCCGTTCGCCTACGGCACCAACGCACAACGACAGGACTGGAGGAACCTGGTCGCCTCGCTCGAAGACGCGCTCAGGCTGCACCGTCACAAGCCCGGCAGCCTGGTCAAGCTCGACGGCTACCTCCACGAACGCACCGACGGCGCGATCGGCAGCCCCTCCCAACTGGTTCGAGGGGCTGCCCTTGAGGCCATCATCAGCGGCAACGAGGCCATCACACGCAAGACCCTCGACACCATCGAAGTTGACCAGACCGCCGAGGACGCCCGCACTGAACGGAGCCGGGCGCGCAAACCCCGCCGTCGGAGGCCGGATGCCGACGCAGCCTGATCAACTCCGCCCGCTGCCCGTCTCTCCCGGCCCCGTCCACAACGAGACGCTCGGCTCCTACCTGCACCGCCTGGCCATCGCGAACAACCGACCCGCAGGCGTCCTCGCCCGACTGCTGGGCCCCCTTCCCCCGGAGTTCTCCCCGCTCAGCGACACCACAGCCACCTGGACTCCCCACTCACCGCACGGCCTGGCCACCCTCGCCGAACGCCCGGTGACGGTACTTGCCAGGGCCCTGCCCGCACTTGCGGACTTCCTCAACCCCGACGGCCCGCAGCCCCGACCACACCGGGTGATCGGCCGTCCCTGCCGATGCTGCACAGCCCGCCGCAGCTCCACGGCATCCCTGGTGATTCTCGTCCTGCCCGCTCACCAGCACCTGTGCTGGCGTCACCAACGCTGGACCCGCTCGACCCACGACATCCCGCTCACACATCTGCCGGAAGTCATCCCAGCTCAGCGACGACTCGATCAACTCGCCCGCCGCTACCGGCACCTCGGACAGGCTCTCAACCTTGCGCGGAAGATCGTCGAGGAGTGGTCTTTCTCCGGCATGCCGATCGACCTCGCCAGCGAATGGACCGACCGCCTCGATCGCATCGAGAGGCACCCCGCCAGCATGAGGATCCCCGCCGAGGACCGCCACCACCTCGCGGCCTTCCCCGAGATCGCGGTGCTGGCGAACCTGATCCTCGACCCTCCCACCCACACCATCGATCCCAAGGAGCTCTACATCGCCACGACAGCAGAACTAAGCCGACGATTCGCTCGGATCTACACCACCTTCGGAACCCAGGACCCGCTCTACCAGCGCTTCTGCAAACCCTTCGCAGCCCAGACACCCGATTGATCAGCCTTCGGGCAAGCGACAAGCTCGCTGCCATTTCCACCCTGTTGGCTCATGGCCTGCGAGCCTTCGGCGTCCAGGACTGCCGTCTTGCCGGGCGCCGAGATCTACTGGAGATCCCCTCAACGCGGAGCCGGAACGGCACCATGTGACCATGCCGATATGACATCTGGTCGGATCATCTTCCTCAATGGCACCTCCAGTTCAGGGAAGTCGAGCATCGCCCGGGAGCTTCTGGACATCCTGGATGACGGCGTCTTCTTCCACCTGGCGGTCGACAGCTTCAACGCGATGCGCAGCAAGCGGGAGCTCGGGGCGGAGGAGCTCGACGCCGCGCTGCGGCGGACCAGGATGGGCTTCCACCGCTCGATTGCGGCCATGGCCGAGGTGGGCAACGACATCGTGGTCGACCATGTGCTGAGCGAGCCGTGGCGACTACTCGACTGCCTGACGGTGCTGCCACCCGAGGACGTACTGTTTGTCGGCGTCCACTGCCCGCTGGACGAGCTGGCCCGCCGCGAGCTCGCCCGGGGCGACCGCCCGCCGGGCCTCGCGGCACACCAATACGACCTGGTCCATGCCCACGGCGACTACGACGTGGAGTGCGACACCAGCACGGCAAGCCCACGCGAATGCGCACAGCGCATCAAGGAACTCCTCCCGCACCGCCCCAGCCCCGCCGCCTTCACCCGCCTCCGACGACGCTATCTGACGGACAGCCAAGAACCGCCGACGGCGAAGCACAGCCTCTTCGGCTAGGCTCAAACGCGCTCATGCCACGCTGGACTTCCACAGAAGCCAGGTGCAGTGAGAATCCTGCACCATGCCAGTCTCACCCCAACTGGCAATACCGCAGCTCAGCGCGAAGATCCACAGTCAACTTCGCTCCGACAGGACATGCAGAAAGCACACTGACCTGCGGTGCCGCCGCTCGGCTGCGGAGCGCCGCAGGGGCCGTCAGCCGTCCGGGGGGCGCTCGGCGAGTGCCTTGGTCACGCGTTCGAGCAGCAGCCGGCGCTCGTGCCGGGTGGGGGCGAGTTCGGCGGCGCGCTCGAGTTGTTCGGCCGCCTCGGTGTTCCGGCCGACGCGGAGCAGGAGGTCGCCCCGCACCGCGCCGAACAGGTGGTAGCGGGCCATCCGCCGGTCGTCCAGGAGCGAGTCGACCACCGCCAGCGCGGTCTGCGGTCCGTCGCTGTGCAGAAGGGCCACCGCCCGGTTCAGCTCGACCACGGGGGACGGCGCCAGTTGGGCGAGGGCGTCATAGAGCGCGACGATGCCGGCCCAGTCGGTGCCGGCGAAGGTGGCCGCCCTGGCGTGGTACCCGGCGATGGCGGCCTGGATTGTGTAGGGGCCGAGCGGACGGCCCAGACCGGTCGCCCGCTCGAGCATGGCGAGACCGTGGGTGATGAGTGTCCGGTCCCAGCGCCGCCGGTCCTGGTGCTCGAGGAGCACCGGCGCGCCGTCCGCGTCGGTGCGGGTGGCGAACCGCGAGGCCTGCAACTCCATGAGGGCGACCAGCCCGAAGACCTCGGGTTCACGCGGCAGCAGCCCGGCAAGTACGCGTCCGAGCCGCATCGCCTCCCGCGCCAGGTCCCGTCGTACCCACTGGTTGCCGGACGTGGCCGCGTACCCCTCGTTGAAGACGAGGTAGACGACTTCGAGCACGGCGCCGACCCGGGCCGGCAACTCCTCGACCGGCGGCGGTTCGAAGGGCACGCGCGCTTCTGACAGCGTGCGCTTCGCCCGGGAGACACGCTGCCCGAGCGTCGCGGAGGGCACGAGGAAGGCCCGGGCGATCTCGTCGGTGGTGAGGCCCGCGACTAGGCGCAGGGTCAGTGCCACCCGCGACTCGGGGGCGAGTACGGGATGGCAGGCGATGAAGGCGAGGGTGAGCAGGTCGTCGGGGATCCGGTCGAGTGCCTGCTCGGCCATGTCGGGGGCCCGGTCGTCCAGGTCGGCGGCCAAGAGGGCCGCCTTGCGCCGACCAGCCTCCTCGCGCCGGGCACGGTCGATCGCCTTGTGCCGGGCGGTGGACATGAGCCACGCGCCCGGCCGCGGCGGGACGCCGCCGGAGGGCCACTGTTCGAGGGCGGCCACGAACGCCTCGGAGGCGAGGTCCTCCGCCACCGCGACATCCCCAATCTGCCGGGCGAGCGTGGCGATGATCTGCGGCGACTCGATCCGCCACAGCGCTTCGATCGACCGGCGGACGTCCATGATCAGCCCTCGACGCCCCGCTCCTGGAGCTGCCGGCTCTTTTCGAGCGTCGCCGGGTCGATGCTCTCGGCGAAGTCCACCATGTCGAACAACGGCCGGATCTCAAGCGTCTGCGTCGAACCGTACTGCGGGTCGAAGGGGCACCGCCTCGCCCATTCCACGGCCTCCGCGAGCGAGCTGACCTCCCAGATCCAGTAGCCGGCGATGATCTCCTTCGACTCCGTGAACGGCCCGTCGACCACCGAGGTGCCGCCCGCCGTGAAGACCACCTGGGCCCCGGCGCTGCTGGGCTTCAGCCCCTCTCCGCCGAGCAGGATGCCGGCGTTGACGAGCTGTTCGTTGTAGGCCTGCATCTTCTCGAACATCTCCTGGGACGGCCGGCCCTTGTCCTCGTCGGCGCCGGTCCCCTTCGTTGTCACCATGACCCGCATGATGTGATTCCCTCCGCTGTCGGTCAGTGCGCGCCGCAGGTCCGGCGCAGGACATCGGCGACGAGGTCGTAGTCGACCTCGTCACCCTCTCAGATGTCGACGGCCTTCCGCTCACCGTTGCCGAGCGGCCGAAGCAGCCCGGGCACGGCGTCGACGCCGGCCGCGTCGAACACCATGAACGTGACCTTGTCCTTCGCGACATGGATCGCCGCCGCATGACCGCCGTCACGAAGGAAGTGGGGCTTACCGTACTGGAAGGCCTACTCGACGCCGGGGACCGTGCGGTGCGCCAGCTGCCGCAGCCTTGCACACCTGCTTCTGCCAGGGCTTCGCCTTCTCGATGTAGTCCGTCACGTCGTCGTTCACACTGTCCTCCTGGGTGGGTGGGGGCTGAGTCGCCGGTGCCGTCGCGTCCGTTACCGCGTGGTCGGGCGGTAGGTGAGCACCACCACGCCGGAGTCGAAGGTCACCGCGTCCACCAGTTCGACCGGGCAGGTGCTCCCCGGCCGGAAGAGCGGCCGGCCGCCGCCCTTGATCACCGGGTAGAACCAGATGCGGTACTCGTCGAGCAGTCCGGCCGCGGCGAGGTCGTCGGTGAGCCGGCCGCTTCCCCAGGTGAGGATGTCGGCGCCGTCCTGCCGCTTGAGCTCGCCGACCGTGCCGACCAGCTCACCCCCGGGGATCACCGTCACCGGTCCCCACTCCGCGGTGTCGACCGGCCCGGAGGCGACGACGTACTTGGGGATCGCGTTGACGTGGTCGGCGTACGGGTTGCCGCCCATGTTCGGCCATGCCTGGGCCATGCCCTCGTAGGTGACGCGGCCCAGGAGCAGCGTGTCGGCGCCAAGGGTCAGCTCGAAGGCGTACTTCTGCGCTGCCTCGTCGTTGTACCGGAGCGACCACTCATGCGGGTCGTTGATGCAGCCGTCGAGGGTCGCGTAGGTGGAAGCGATGATCCTGCGCATGGGAGTCCTCCCTGGTGAAGTGACCGGGCCCGGTGGCCCTGCTGCCCGGTCTTCGAACGGGAGGCGACGTTTTCGACATCGGCGGGAGAGAATCACCAACGGCTGGCGTCTGAGCCGGGAACCGCTCGCCGAGATCGCGCTCGGCGGCTGCGCGGTTACTGACCGCCCCCCGGACAACCCCAAGGGACAAGATCGTGAGACAGAGTCTCGTGACACTCGGATGAGACAGCCGAGAAAGGCGCAGGTCGCCACACCAGAACGGGACATTCCGAATGCGGGCCTCGCTGCGATTTCTGCGGGCTCCGACGCCATCAGCAGCGTCCGAGGAGGGCGGAAGATCAGCCGATGCGGCATGCCCTGCATACGGAAATCGACCGTGGCCGGCTTGACGGCCGGTTCCCGGCCCTCTTTTTTGCCGTCCTTGTCTTTCTTCTTGCCGAATTTGGACTTGAGCTTCGCCCAGAGTTTTTTGCCCGCCTTGGCGATGAAGTCGACGATTTTGTCGATGGCCCTGTTGACAGGGCGGGAGACTTTTTGAAAGACCTGCTTGATTTTGTTGGCCAGGTCGCCGATTTCCAGGAGGGAGGCCAGGAGGCCGATGAGGAGGGGGATGCTGGCGGCCAACGCGGTTTCGACCGCCTTGGGGACGCCTGCTGAGCCGCCGTTAGCTATCTGGGTGACCGCATTCAGGACCGCGTTGACGAACCCCACGATCTGGGCGCCCTGGTTCACGACGAACGTGACGATGTCGATGATTCCCTTGACCGCGCGGACGAACGCCGACGCCGGGTTGAGCAGGGACAGGATCCAGGTGATGTCCGCCATGATGACCGTGGGGATGAGGTAGGACTTCAGCTCTTCGAGGATGGTGGACTTAAGGTCGCCGACCTCTGCGGTGATTTCCTTTGCGGCGCCCGCTGGGCCCTCCGTCGCCAGTGCCTTCGCGACGGGGACGGATTTTTCGGCGGCGGTGACTGCCTGGTCGGGGACGCCCTTGCGGGTGATGCGGGCGCGGATGTTGGCCCAGGTCAGGCCGAGGAGGGAGGCGATCAGCTGGATAATGCCCTTGAGGTCGAACTTGGAGGGGATTTCGATGCCTGAGGGCAGCTGGTGCGAGTCGGCCGCGGGGCCGCCGGGCCGAGGCGTCCGTTGAGCCGCCCACTCCACTGGAGACGGAGAACGCGGCCCTGCGCAAGAAGGTCCGCGAGCTGGAGGAAGAGCGCGAGATCCTGCGGAAAGCTGCGAAGTATTTCGCCGGGGAGACGCGCTGGTGAACCGCTTCCAGTTCGTCGCCGACCACCAGCGCCGCTACGGCGTGAAGCGGCTGTGCACCATCCTGGGCATCGCCCGCTCCAGCTTCTACTATTGGCACCGCACCGCCGCCGACCGGGCCGCCCGGCGGGCGGCCGACGCCGCTCTCGCCGCAAGGATACGGGTCGTGCACCGCGAGTCGGACGGCACCTACGGCGTTCCCAGGATCACCGCCGAGCTCCGCGAGGACGGCGAACGCGTCAACCACAAGCGGGTCGCACGCGTGATGCGGAGCATCGATCTGGCCGGCGTGAGGCTGCGGCGCAGGCACCGCTTCGTGTGTGACCCGGCCACCCTGGTGGTGGCGTTCGAGCGGGTCGCAGGCAACACCGGAGCCCGAACTGCGGGCGTGGACGGCCTTCGCGTCGACCACGTGCAGGCATTCGGGGCGGAAGCGTACTTGGAACAGATCCGTTCTCACGTGGCCGGTGGCTGAGTACGCCGAGCTACGGGTACGGAAGATGCAGATCAAGCTGCACCGTTGGGCGGTAGCCGATCATGGCTTCCGGTTCGACGTCTTTCGGCCAATGCCGGTGCGCGAACGGATGATCCCCAAGGCGGGCGGGAAACCGCGGCGCCTTGGGATCCCGACCATCGCAGATCGGGTGGTCCAGGCTGCGCTGAAGCTGGTGATGGAGCCCATCTTCGAGGCGGACTTTCGTCCGTGCTCGTACGGGTTCCGGCCCAACCGGCGTGCGCACGACGCGATTGCCGAGATCCATCTGTTCGGCACCCAAGGTTACCGATGGGTGCTGGATGCTGATATCGAGGCGTGCTTCGACCGCATTGACCACGCGGCCCTAACCTCGATCTTGCATGACGGTCCGCCGACGGAGTCGGTGGACCGTCTCGCTTTCGGCGGTT
>NZ_BMVN01000072.1:0-25573 GCF_014650735.1 Streptomyces canarius | reverse complement strand
CCACCGCTGCCACACCGCACTCGCAGGCCAGCCACCCATCAGCCGTGTGAACAACGCTGCGGGGCAATACATCTAGGTCGTCGCCAGGGACGCGGTTGCCACGTTCATGGCCATGTCCTGCCGCGCGCGGGTGGCGGGTGCCCGTCTTTACTGCCGATACAGCCCGTGAAGCTGCTCGTCCGGTACCGGTGGTAGCACCGCAACCACAGCGTCCTGCCACGCCCAGCGGCGACACCCCAAGCCCTACGGCGCAGTCGCCATGACTGTCACTGAGCGCTGCCGGCCGTGTTGGCCAGTTGGCCTGAAAGACAGGGCAAGCCCCTCCCCTGGCAGATGGGTTTTCGACCAAGCCGTCTCCACCCCCGGCTCCAGCCCCAGGGGCCGAGCGGGAGTCACTGGGGCCGCCGACACAGGAGTGAGGGAACCAGCCGATGACATACGCGACGGCACCGGACGGGACCCGCGTCGCCTACCAGGTGCAAGGCGAGGGAGCGCTGCTGGTCCTGCTGGCGGGCCAGGCCAACAACCACCACTGGTGGGACGCGGTCCGCGCCGACTTCCACCCCGCCCGCAGCACTCTCACCCTCGACTACCGCGGCACCGGCGACAGCGACAAGCCCGACACCCCCACAGCACCGAAATGTTCGCCCAGGACGTCATCACCGTCCTCGACGAACTCGGCATCGACCGGGCCGACGTCTACGGCACGTCCATGGGCGGCCGCGTGGCCCGGCAACTCGCTGCCCGCCACCCGCACCGCGTCGGCGCCCTCGTCCTCGGCTGCACCTCACCCGGCGGCCCTCGCAGCATCGAACGCGGCGACGAAGTCCGCCGGGCCCTGGTCCAGCCTCAGCCCGGAGCCGCGCGGAAAGCCCTGCTGGAGCTGATGTACACCCCCCGATGGCTCGCCGACCACCCCGGCCCGCACCACACCCTCGGCGACCCCAGCATGCCCGCCCACTCCCGGCGCCACCACTTCGCGGCCGGCAACCGGCACAACGCCTGGGACCTCCTGCGCGCCATCAGCGCCCCCACCCTGGTCATCCACGGAACGGAAGACCTGCTCAACCCCACGGCCAACGCACCCCTACTCGCCGACCGCATCCTCGGTGCCCGGCTCCACCTCATCTGCGAAGCCCGGCACGCCTACTTCGAGGAATTCCGCACCCACGCCAGTCCCCTCGTCCTGGACTTCCTCACCACCGCCCCGCACCAGCCGTAGTGGAACCCAACGTCGTGATGGAGGTCGCCGTCGACGTCGGCCCAGATGCGGCAGGACGGTGGCAGACCCGGCCAGGCCGCACTGACGTCGGCATGCTGCCGGGCGCCGGGCGTGTCGCCAGTCCAGTCGGGAGAAGGCCGGATCGCCGGTGCGCGGTCGCACATCGCCCGGCCACTGGCGCCCAACCGCCTCAGCTCGGTGGAGAGCGCGACGCGGCGCCGCTTTCGTCCTTCCTCCAGCCGGTGATGCCGAGCAGCAGGCCATCCAGGGGCCCGCGGACCAGTTCTGCGTACGCTGCCGGCAGCCGACCCACTGCTGAAGGCAGCCTGTGCACCGCATCGATCCCGATCAGATTCACAACATGCGTCCCCAAGCCGTTCCTTCCCTGAACCCGCTGCGGTGGCGCAGCGGGCGGAGGGGTTCGGCAGCTGGGTTTCCCGCGGTGTGGCGCCGGCTGAAGGCCGACCGTGGACACGGCGGGGTCAGTGGCTGATGACGACCTTGCCGAAGTGGGCACCGCTCCCCATGTAGGACGCGGCGGCGGGCGCTTCCTCGAAGGGGAAGACGCGGCCGATTACCGGCCGCAGCTTGTGCGCCGTGATGACCCTGTTCATGTCCTCCAGGTCGCTCCTGCTACCGCCGCCGATCGCGCGCAGCGTTGCGCCGCTGAGGGCGAAGTCCAGGATGTTCATGCCCGTCGAGTTCATCTGAAGGTGGCCGACCAGCGAGATGACGCCGCGGTATGCGACGGCCGTGATCGACTGCGCGATGCTACCCGCGCCGCCTACCTCCACGACCACGTTGGCGCCCTGACCGTCGGTGAGCTTGCGCACCTCGGCGCCCCAGTCCGGCATGTCGACGTAATTGATCACGTCGCTCGCGCCGAGTTCGAGGAGTCGCGCTGCCTTGTGTTCGCTGGACGTCGTGGTGATCACTCGGGCTCCCATGGTGCGGGCGAGCTGCAGTGCGAACAGTGAGACGCCGCCCGATCCCTGGACCAGCACCGTGTCTCCGGGGCCGACACCCTCCAGCGCCGTCCACGCCGTGATGGCGGCGCAGGGCAGTGTCGCCGCCTCGGTGAAGTCCAGGTGCTCGGGCATGGATGCCAGCCGCTGCTCGTCGATCACGACGTACTCGGTCAGCCACCCGTCGATGTCCGTGTGGTAGTTCTGGCCGGGCTTGCGCTGCGGTCCGCCGAACCACAGGGGGTTGAACGAGTTCACCACCCGGTCACCGACCTGGAACCGCGTCACGCCGGGGCCGGTGGATTCTATGACTCCCGCGGCGTCGGACAGCGGCACCCGGCCGGGCGGCACCGGGTAGCGGCCGTCCAGCATGAACAGGTCGCGGGCGTTGAGTGAGGTGGCGCGCACACGCATCAGCACCTGGCCGGTGCCGGGAGTCGGCTTCGGTTCCTCGACGAGCGCGATCCGGCCGGATTCGGACATCTTGAAAGTGCGCATGCGTTATCCCACTCCCTGACGTGCGCCACCTTCATGGGTGGCACGAGGTGATGGCTGTGTAGATGGGGCGGTGAATGGCGCCCGGAAGCCCGGCGGCCTTGAGGTGTCGGCAACCGAACAGGAGTGGGCGTCCGGTGGACTACGCCTGGTCGTTTCCGTTCGCGGTGTCCGCTTTCGATGAGCGTGTGGAGACGGTCGAGGGGCTCCTCGCTGGTGGCGCCGGCGCCCGTGCTCCAGGCCATGGAATCGGCCGCGAGGCGGAAGCGGCAGGTTCGAATCCGCTGCCGTGCCGCCTGGGCGGAGAGGAGCTGCTACGCGTCCAGGACGCCGGGGGTGCCGTGCAGGACCACGCTCTGTTCCAGTGGGATGCGGCCCATACGGATGTTGTTCACCGCTGCGGTCTCGTTGGCGGTGCCGAAGGAGATGCCGAACAGCAGCTTGAGCTCCTCGGGAACGCCCAGGAACTCACGGATGGTGTCGGCGTAGAAGCCGAGCATGGTCATCGGGACGCCGGCGAACCCGCGAGCGGCCAGAGAGCAGGAAGTTCTGCCCGTACATACCGATGTCTCCGGCCGCGCGCACGCCGTCGCCGAACGCGGGCATGAAGAGGAAAGCGACGTGAGGCGCGCCGAAGAACATCAGGCCCTCTCGGGCCGCCGCCTTCCGGGCTGTCCGGTCCTCACGCTTCAGGCCCGTGGCCTGGGTGAGGGTAGCGGCGTGGTGGTGCGCCCGGTCAAGATGGATACCCTCGCCGAAGTCGGCGTAGTCGAAGGTGAAGTCGTAGGAGAAACGGCCCTCGTCGTCGGCCTTGCGGATCTCCTTGCTCAGGCCGTCCCGCGTCGCGCCGGAAACGACGTGCACCGTCCACGGTTGGGTGTCGCAGTTCGATGGGGCCCTCTGAGCGTCTTCCAGTACGCCGCGGATATCGGACGGGGACAGCGGGGGCAGGAAGTTCCGGACAGAACGGCGGGCCCGCACGACGTCGGTGAAGGGCATGGCTGTGGGGGGCAATGCGATTCCTCTCTGGTGCGTTCGGCTTCCGTGGGGGCGGATGCGTTTCACGGACGGTGGTGCCGGGATGGCACGGCCGGGTGGCGCCCCGGGCATCAGCGGTGGGCGGAGCGGTTGAGTTCGACGACCTCGTCCAGCGTCGGCGCGGAGCCGATCGTGGCGAAGCGCTCCATGAGGCTGTCGCGGATGCGCGCGTCCCTGGCCCGGTCGGCCGCGGCCAAGGCCGGCCCGAGTTCGTCCAAGGTCAGCTCGGTGCAGTAAGCAGGGCCCATCGGCTGCTGGCGCCAGGAGTCGGCCAGGACGCCGGCGTCGAAGGGGTCGAAGCCGCTCTCGTCCACGAGGTGCATAGCCACCCGGCGAACTTCGCTGGAGTCCGCCGCGACCGGGATGGCGATGCGGCCAGGGGTGCCTGCCGGGGTGCCCTTGGTCTGCAGCGTCCCGGCCAGGACGGCGTTCCATGCCTTGGCCACGGGCCGTCGAAGCTGCTCGACCACCCACAGGCTTTCCACCTGCCCGTTGTCCACCGCTTCGACGGGTCCGTTGAGCTGGGGGTAGTAGTTGGAGGTGTCGATGACCACGGTCTCCTCGGGTACGGAGGAGAGCAGGTCCGCCAGCGCGGGGATCCGCGTGAAGGGGACGGACAGGATGACCACGTCCTGGTCCTGCACGGCCGCAGCGGCGGTCGCCGCGCGCGCCCCGAACTCCAGCACATCGGCGTCGATGGTCTCCGGTCCCCGGGAGTTGGCGACAGCGACGTCGTGTCCGCCGGCGCTGAACTTGCGAGCGAGCGTCGCCCCGATCGCACCCGTTCCGATAACGCCAATCCTCATGTTCTTCTCCATCTCAGGGTTGCGCCGCCCTCAGGCGAGGACGGCAGGATGTGGTGGCTACGCGAGAAGAGGGGCCGGCCGGTGAACTGCCAGGAGTCGTCCTGTTCGCGGGATCCACTCGCGATGAGTGCGCGAAGGCGGCCGACGGACTCCTCGTCGGCGGCACCGGTGCCCTTCACTCAGGCCGAAGAACCGGTGCCCTTCACTCAGGCCGAAGAGACGGCCGCGAGGAACAGGTAAACCCTCAGCCTCTCCGCGCCCCACAGGAGCGCGTCGGCCCGAGCGACCGGGCTGCCTATCCCATCGATCGGACGAGTTGACGCCTTCACACAGCACGCCGGTGCGCCCCTCAGTACGTAGCCGGTGGTCACCAGTGCCTGTCGACGAGGCTGAGGAACTAACCCGCGGCGGTCTGGGCACGGGCGGCGGCGTCGCCCTGCTTGCCGCTGAGGACGATGGGGCGGCGGGACATGGGAACTCCTCGGACGACTAAGTGGCGGGCCCCGCCACTTCCATTCCGCTACGATAACCACTAAGTGGCGGGCCCCGCCACTTCGGGTACTGTGAGGTGGTTCATGGGCGCGCAGCGGTCGGACGCTCAGCGCAATTACGCGCTGATCCTCGCCGTCGCCGAGCAGGAAGTCGCCGCGCACGGCGCGGAGACGTCGCTGGAGCAGATCGCCCGCGCGGCCGGCGTCGGGTCCGCCACCGTACGGCGGCACTTCCCCAGCAAGCGCGCCCTGCTACAGGCGGTCTTCCGGGAAGGCGTCGAGACGCTCGACGCCCGCGCCCGCGAACTGGCCGAAGCCGAGGACGCGCGGGGTGCGCTGCTCGAGTGGCTCGCCGCGCTCGCCAAGTACGCCGCCTCCGCGCGGGGCATGGCCGTGGCGCTGACGCGGGACGAAACAGACGCGCGCCAGGAGCACCCCTGTGACCGCCTCATCGACGCTGGTGAACCACTGCTGCTGCGGGCGATCGACGCTGGCGCGGTGCCGGCCGGGGTGACGTCGGAGGATCTGGTGACGTTGGTCACCGGCATCGTCCTGGCGACCGAGCACCGCCGGGATCCAACCGCGGAGGCAGATCGGTTGCTGGCAATGGCGATCCGGGGAATCAGCCCGTAGACCTGGCAGGACAGGCGATGACCGAGGCCGCGCTGCGAGGCAGCCCCCGGCTGCCATGCCGAAGTGTGCTCCACCTCGGCGCCCTGATCGGTCTGCCGCTCGGATATGAGCAGATGGACGAGCCCTTCTTCTCCGTGCGCCAGCTCGCCAACGCCGGCAGGCCGCCACATCCGGCAGAAACGGCGAGCTGGCCGTATGGGACACCGCGGGTCGCCTCGCGTTCGAGCGGCTGCGCAGAACCGGCCTGCCCGGCGCGGGGCTGGGGCGGTGCGGGCAGCCGAGCAGTGGCCGGCTCACTTCGTGGTGTTCGATCTGCTCAGGTTGTCCGGGACCGTGACGACCGGCTGGCCGTACCGGAGACGGCGGGCCGCTCTGGAGTCCGTGTTCGCCACCCGCCGGCTCTTGGCGCCGTGGGCGCTGTGCCCGTCGACCACCGACCCGGACACCGTGCGCGAGTGGCTGTCATGGGCGTCGGCCGGGGTGGAGGGCGTGGTCTTGGCACCGGCCGATGGTGCAGGGCGGTTACCGACGGTGTGACGCGGTGCGGTGGCCTGGATCTCCGCCAGGACAATGCCGGTCGCCGGTTCGCCGTGCACGGGGACGTACAGGCCCCGGTCGGCGTGACCGGCCGTAAGCCAGCCTCCGGCCCACGGGGCGTCGGTGGTCTCCAGTACGCGACCGGCGAGCGGGCCACCCAGGAGTCGGACGATCACAGCGGTACCGGGTTGCGGATGTGGGCCGCCGACGGGCTTGCGAGCGAGCGGGTATTCAACGCGCTGATGGCCCAAGCCGACGGCTACGAGAGGACCGCGGCCGTCCATCTGGCCCGCCTGATCCAGCATCGGGGGCATCTTCCTCTGGCATCAACCCAGACGACTCCACGGAAAACTGCAGAGTCTGGATGTCCGAGGTCGGTCGTCGTTCGCGGATGTCCGAAAAGCCTTTGACGGGTTGGCGGCCGTTGGCCGATGGTGTGCCGGTTGTTTCGGTCACGAGCCAGTCCTGCGGTGCCATCGGCTCTCGCAGGCGAGGGAGTTCCGCATGATTGCTGTGTCTGCCGCTTCAGGGGCCTTCGGCCGGCTCGTCGTGGATCATCTGCTGGCCCGGTGCCCTGCCGAAGAGGTGGTGGTTGCGGTGCGTGCTCCCGATCGTGTCGCGGATCTCGCCGCCCGAGGGGTCCAGGTGCGACGTGGCGACTACGACGTGCCGGACACGCTGCGCGCGGCGTTCAAGAACGCCGACCGGCTCCTGCTGATCTCCTCCCCGGAACTGGATTGCGCTCGCCGTATCCGTCAGCACCAGGCTGCCATCGAGGCGGCCCGCGCCGCCGGTGTCGGCGCCGTCGTCTACACGAGTTTTCTGGATGCCGACACCCAGGCCGAGGGCGTCACCGAGGCACACCACGCCACCGAGCGCGCGCTGCAAGCCAGCGGCCTGCCCCATACGCTGTTGCGTCACCCCTTCTACAGCGAAGCCTTCCTCAACTCCGGTCTGCGCGCCGCTGTCGTATCGGGCGCCTTGGACGACGCGACCGGCGGCCGCGGAATCAACACCGCCTCCCGCTCCGACCTCGCCGAAGCCGCCGCGCGCGTCCTGACTGAGGATGGCCACCTGGGCCGCGCCTACGACTTCACGGGTATCTTGTGGACTTATCTGCAGCTCGCCCAGGTCCTCACCCGCGTTTGCGGTACAACCGTCCTCCACCGCGTGCGGGACAGTCCCACTCCCGGTGCCCAGGGCTGGCTGGAGAACCAGGTCCGACGCGGAGTCCTGGAGCGGCAGACCGACGACCTCCACCGAGTCCTCGGACACCTCCCCACCACGCTGGACCAGGCGGTCGCCGAGATTTTCGTCCGCCACAGCGCGGACGGCCGGGAGGGGGAGCCTGATCGGATGTAGCGGCCTCCGCTTGGGCGTGCGCTCGACAAGGATGCCCCCGGACTTCTCGGTACGGCGCCACGGCCGTGCAGTGATCAGTTCAACCGGCTGAGTGTGGCAGCCAGCCCTCTCCCCGCCCAGCATCTGACGAGCCAATTGCGGCCGCACAGAGGCCGAACCGCCACTGCCGACGGGGCGCACAGGCGACCGCTGGGTACACGGACATCGACCGCCGGGCGCTCGAGAACACTGCGAGTGGTAGACCGGGCCACAGCACTCATTACGCAAGGCGATGTGTACCGCACTGTGCCGATCGAGCGTGGAGCGGTAAGCGTCCGTTAGATGCCGAAGAGTCCCTGGGCATCCTCTTGATCGATAGAGGAGAACAGCGGTGCCACTTCTGACGTTGTGTCACGGAAGAAGCACGGGCTGAGAGCAGTGGGTACCGTGCGCTGGGGGTGTCGTGAAAGATCACGTGGCGATGGCGGCTGGTGTGCCGCCGATCAGTTTTGCGTACGGGTGGAATGGGCGGTGCCCGGGACGACTTCGAGAAGATGATCATTGAGCTCGCGAACGCCACGATGCCTGGGGTCCGCACCGTCGCAGCCAACCCGGGTGACTGGGGCATCGACGCGTTCGCTGGCGACCTCGGTGGCTCCATCACGGTCTGGCAGTTCAAGTACTTTCATCCCGTCGCCGCGGCTACACACCAGCGGACGATCAGGGAGTCCTTCCAGTCGGTGATCAAGCAGGCGGCCGAGCACGGGCACACGGTGAAGATGTGGATCCTGTGTATCCCCTCCAGCATGGATGGGCCGACCACGAAGTGGTGGGACAAGTGGAAGAGGACCCAGGAACGTGACCACAACCTGGTCATCGACTTGTGGGATGAGACGCAGCTGACGGTCAGATTGCGGGCTCCGGAAGCTGATCAAGTGCGCCGCGCATACTACGAACTGCCCACGGCAGTGCCTCCCGTTGACGGGAAGCCCGACCAGTCCTGGAAGTGGACGAGGGCAAGGCGGCTGCCTTCGACTCTGCGCTCTTCGTCAGGCAGATGAGGGAGGCCGGCCATCTTGAGCTCGATGGTGCCAAGCGCCAGTTCTTCAATGCGGACCTGGTCGCGCGCGAGATCGCCCATAAGGAGTGCCGTCGGAGGTCAACGCTCTGGTGTCCACCGACGCGACCCTCCACGGCGTGTGGGAGAGCCGCTTCAACGAGTGCTGCGCTGACGACAGCCTGCGCAAACTGCACAGTCTGGTCTGGGCTGACGTCCGGACGGAGCACCCTCAGCTGCCCAAGCAGTTGAGGCTGGAGGTAGCACACGCCTGGGGCCTGGTTCACCGGCTCGTGGACAACCGAGAGGCCGGCTGGGTCAAGCACTGGCGCACCGTTGCCGCCGCGCACTCCGAAACCGATTTACACAACCAGCAGTCCCGGCACGAGCCTCCGACCGCAGGAGGTGGCGTTTGTCGGGGGTGAGGTCGGACAGGGTGCGGGCGATCAGGGCACCGAAGTCGTGATCGAAGTCGGACGGGACCGGCTCGCGGGTGCGGCGGATCTCCAGGAAGCGGAGCACCGACAGGTCGAGGTAGAGGGGCAGGCCGTGGGAGCAGTCGGTGATGACCTGGCGGACCTCGCCGCTGGTGAGCGGCTGGCCGTCGTGGGAGAGCCGACCGGCGAGGTAGTCGTCGCAGTCCTCGGGTGAGAAGTCGCCTTTACCGACTCTCGATGTGTGCGGGGGGACTCTGAACTGAGGTGATGCGTCGCGTAGATGTCCGTGACGGTTTTGAGTCGCCTGTCAAAGCAGCGGCTTTGCGCATTGCCGGGTCGCTCACCACCGGTCAGGGCTGAGCGTCACGCCGACGGCCGGGTGAGTTTGGCGGCCACGGCGTCGAGGACCCAGTCCAGGCCGGTTGCGAAGGATGTCTCGGCGTCCACGTCCGTGCCGTCGTGCACGGCCTTGGCCAGCGCCGGGAAGCGGCCCGTGGCCAACATGCTCGTGACACGCGGGCCGTGGGCGCGCTGCCAGTCGTGCTTGGACAGGCCCGTGACGCGCTCGGCCCGCAGGTTCGCGATCTCGCGCCTGATCGCGCCAATGTAGTAGGCGCTGACAGTCTCCACGGCGCGCATGACGGTGTCGATATGGGCGAGGCCGTCGAGGGCGGCCAGCGTGGCTTCGGTCACGGCCAGGCCGTTCGGGCCCAGGGCCGGGCGGCCGCCGAGCAGGTCGGCCAGCCATTCGTGACGGAGAGCGACCTGCCTGGTGCGGTGGGCGAGGGCGCGCAGCGCCTCCCGCCAGTCACCGAGCTGTGCCTCGGGGAGAATCTCGGCCTGGACCTCGTCCACCATGAGGTCGAACAACTCCTCCTTGGTGGAGATGTATCCGTACAGCCGCATCGGCCCGGCGTTCAGCCGGGCGGCGACCTTACGCACCGACACCGCCTCCAGCCCGCCCTCGTCGGCCAGCGCGATGGCGGCGGCGACGATCCCCTCCCGGTCGAGGGGCACGGGGCGAGGCGGCGGCTCCGGCCGGTCCCACACAGTCATGGTGACATCGTAGCGTTGCGATACATCGTCATGGAACAATACAGTGTATTGGTATGAGACATCGCATCGCAGTGGTCGGGGGCGGTCCCGGCGGCCTTACCTTCGCCCGTGTCCTGCACCGCCATGACTACCCCGTCGCTGTCCTCGAACGTGATCCCACCCCTGACGCCCGCCCCCCGGGCGGCATGCTGGACCTGCACGAGGGGCTGGGCCAGCTAGCGCTGGACAAGGCGGGGCTGCTGGCGGACTTCCAGGAGCTGTCCCGTCCCGAGGGACAGGCCATGCGCATCCTGGACACTGACGGGACCGTCCTGCGCGACTGGCAACCCCACCCGGACGACCGGGCCAATCCCGAGATCGACCGCGGGCAACTCCGGGACCTGCTGCTCGGCCCTCTCGACGTCCAGTGGGGCCGGAGCGTGACACGGGTGGTGCCGGGGGCCCGGGACGGCGTACTGGTCCATTTTGCGGACGGGCGGCAGGAGACGTTCGACCTCGTGATCGGCGCGGACGGCGCCTGGTCCCGGATCCGCCCGGCAGTCTCGTCGGTGACGCCGCAGTACACCGGCGTCACCTATGTCGAGACCTCCCTCGACGATGTCGACACCCGCCACCCTGACCTAGCCCGGTTGATCGGCGACGGTTCCGTGGCTGTGTACGGCGTGAACCGCTCCCTCGTCGCCCAGCGCAACAGCGGCGGCCACGTCAAGGTGTACGCCAAGTTCCGCGCGCCGCTGGACTGGCACACGAACCTGGACCTGGCCGACGTCGAGGCCGTGCGATCGAGCCTGCTGGCTCTGTTCGACGGCTGGGCCGCTCCCGTCCTCGACCTCCTCGGCCACGGCACCGCCTTCGTCCATCGCCCCCTCTACGTCCTGCCCGTGTCCCACACCTGGACCCACGTCCCTGGGGTGACGCTACTGGGCGACGCCGCCCATCTGATGCCCCCGTTGGGGGCGGGCGCGAACCTCGCGATGCTGGAAGGCGCCGAACTCGCCGAGTCGCTCGCCACTGGCTCTGGAGACCTGGACGAGACCGTCCGCGCCTTCGAGGAACAGATGTGGGCACGGGCCGGCAAGTGGGCGAAGATCACGACGGCCGGTCTGGAACGCCTCGTGAGCCCGGACCCCGCCGAAGCACTCGCCCTCTTCGACCAAGTCCAGCCATCCTGAGCACCAGTACCAGCACTATCACCTCGCCACAGCTTCACGGGACAGTACGGCACCGCCGCGGTCCCTTCCGGCAAAACCACCGCCAGACGAACCCACGGACGTCTGCACTGAACGCAGCCCTCAGCCCGCTGCGGCGAAAATCCAGTCCGATCCTCCTCGCGGGCCTGTTCGAGAGGTTGGGCTTCGAGGTCGGCGATGCGCTTCTCGACGAAGCGCAGGTTGGAGCGGGCGTCTTCGAGTTGTTCCTGGAGTGAGCGGTGCTCTCGCGTCATCTGGTCCAGACGGCGCTTGAGGGAGGTGTTCTCGGTGCGGGGGGCTGGGGCGGAGTCCGCGGGGGCACTCTGTTCAACGTCTCGGAGCTGGCCCATCAGTTCGCCGATCCGCTTGCGCTGCGTGAAGACGGTCTCCTGGGTGCGGGTGAGTGCCTCCTCGGCGTTGAGTGCGCGCTCGCGCCAGGATGCTTCGATGCGCTCGTGTTCCTGCTTGGCTCCTTGATCACGCCGTTGTCGGGCATCGGCGACGGCTGCTTGGACCAGGGCTCGTGCGTCCGTGTTCTCGAAGCAGAAGGTGGCGGACACTCCCGCTCGCTCGGCGATGGCTCGGACGTTGAGCCGTCTGCGTTCGCCGCGAAGCTGAGTGATGGTCTTTCGAGCCGGGTCAGTTTGTTGCGGGTCTGGCGGCGGCGAGCGGCGATCGCGGCCGCTGGGGGGGGGCAGCGGATGTCATGCGGCGTCACCGTCTTCGATCTCCGCTGGCTTGGTGAGGTCTGCGGCTCGGAAAGCGGTGGACCAGACGCAGCCGAAGTAGTCCTGGGGGCGGCGGAGGTCGAGCGCGAGGGCCTCGTCCAGGAGGCCGACGGCTTCCAGTGCCCGTTCCAGGCCGGTGATCGCGCGGGCGGTGGGCTCGAAGACCTGGTGGAGGTAGTCGGCGGTCGCACTGTCGGGCGCGCGTTCGGCGAGCGTGAGCCATTGCTCACGCTTGCGGTGCCAGTAGACGAGGTCGGCGCCCGACATCACGAAGTTCTCGCAGCTGTGGCAGTTAAGCGAAGGGGCAGGCCGCGCCGTCGACGACGTGCTGGAAGGTGCAGAAGCCGCCGTCGGCCGGGGTGGACCGGCGCGTCAGGTCGATGGCGAGGGCCTCGGCCTCTTCCTTGGACATGGGCTCGCTGCCGGAAAGGACCAGTCCGGGCGCGTCCGATCCGGGGCCGGTGACCAGATGGTCTGCGGGGCTTGTTCGAGGTGGGGGTCGGTGTTGGCGAGGTGGACGTAGTGCTCGGCCATCCGCTCGGAGACTTGCCCGAGGTAGCGCTTTACGTGGATGAGGTCGGCGCCGTTGCGCAAGAGGTTCGTTGCCAGTGTGTGTCGGCTTTGGTGGGGGACGCAGTGGGCGATGTCGAGCGTGTCGACCCAGTCGCGGAACAGCTTGTGGAACCACCCGTAGCTGTGGCCGACGTCGTCGCCCAGCTCCACAAGGCCGCCAACGGCCCGCTACAGGAGCTGCGCGCCCGTTCCCGGCCCGAGGACTGCATGCCCGGCCCCACGTTCTCTAACGACGTCCCCCGTACCAGTCTGGGAGTCTAAGCAAGATGAAGATCAGGCGAGTGACGAAGAGCAGACTGTCGGCCACAGCGGCGTCGGATCCGGTCCTTCTTGCCGAATTGTCGTCCGCCTCCCGCACACGGACGGCGGCCACGTATGCTCATGGAAACTTCCTACCCATCAGCGTGCACTCGTTGCGCACCACGCCACTCCGGCTGTGTGTGATCAACTAAAACACACCCACCACACCGGTCCGCTATAGAGACCGGCGTGGCTAAACGAAGGTTTGTCAGGTGTAGTGAGTGGTGGTCAGTTGTGGTCAGGTTCTCCGTGTGTTGATCAGGTTCGTTGAGTGTTTCTATGTGTTGGTTGTGGTGTTGGTGGGGTGGTTGAGCCAGTACAGGGTGGTGTCCATGTCTCGTGCGGTCCAGTTGCGGATCTGGGCTGGCGCGTCGGCCAGGTGCTGTTCGATCGCTTCTATGTAGCGGCTGTAGCGGCTGTTGCGGCCGAGTGCGTGGCTGAGGGTGATGCCGAGAGTGCGCGGTCCGCTGTGGGTTCGCCGGTCGTGGATGGCCAGGTCGCCTCGACCCGCGGCCACCGGCGGCGGGCGTGGTCGGTGAGGCGGGCGGGTGGTGGATGTGGAAGGGCATGGTGTTCGGCTCGGGGCCGGTTGATCTGTCGACATCGTGCAGGGCCGGCAGCCTGGCCCAGGCGTCGAGGTCTGCGGCGGGGCCCTGACGCGGCCGCCGCGTCTGTCCGGGGCACGGCCGGTGAGCTGGTTTGGAGTCAGTCGTGGGGGGCGGTGTCCGTCAGGTGGTTGAGGAGGATACGTGCTTCCTCCCGGGCGGCGGTCACCGCCTGCTCGGCGAGGCCGCACAGTCTCAGGCACGAGGACGCGATGGTGTCCGTGTCGGTCTCTTCGGGTGCGCGGGAACGCCGTATCTGGATGACGACCTCCACCAGCTGGATCAGCAGCTCGCCGATCCGTTGGGCGGGCAGGCCGCGGGCCACGTCCTCGGGTGCCGCCAGGGTGCCGAGCGTTCCGTAGCTCTGCAGCAGCCGGCCGCGCTCCTGACGGAAGGTGTCGAATTGTTCGGCCTGCACTTCGGGCAGCAGATACAGCGTGCCGATGTTGTACGGGGTGCTGGACAGGGTACGCACGTCCATCACCGCCATCGCGTAGAGAGCCGCGGCCGCGCTCGTCCGCTCGGGCGCCAGCGCCTGAATCCGCTTCACCATCTCCAGGCTGGGCCGTACGGACGTGGCCAGCAGTTCGGCGAGGATGTCGTCCTTGGTGGCGAAGTGGTAGTAGAGCGAGGCCTGTCTGATGCCCACGCGCTCGGCGATCATCCGGGTGCTGGTGGCGGCGATCCCGCGTTCGACGAAGAGCGCCCCTGCGGCGTCGAGGATCTGTTCCCGGGCCGAGGTGCCGGGCTTGGACGGCGGCGTGTGCCGGGGTCGGCCTTGGCGGGGATGCGTCGTCGTCATCCCCCCATCCTGTCACCCGGACGGCGGGCACCCGACCGTAGCCGGCGCCCGGGTGCCCGCTGCGCCGTCTGCGGTCACACGGATGCCAGATAGGCCCGCCAGCCGCCGAAGCGGGTGATGTCGGGCGTGCCTTCGACGGCGTACGGCTCCACCAGGAAGCCCTTGACCTGTCGCCCGTCGGCCAGTTCCACGGTGCCGATGGTCATCGGTGCGGGAACGGCGGCGGTGAAGGTTCCGAATCCCGCGGCAGGCAGCCGCCAGATCTCACCCTCGATGCCTGTTGCCCCGCTGCCCGTTTCCGCGCCGGTGCCCGGCATGGCATGGGCGGCGGTCCGGACCAGGCCCGGCTTGGGCGGCTCGGTGGCCAGGGCGTGCAGCCGGTAACCGCCGCTGGTGCGTGCCGTGCCCACCAGAGTGCCGCCCGCCTGCACCAGTTGGGCGTTGAGCGGTTGGCCGGTGAGGTGGGCACCGACCACGAACAGGTCGAGACCGGGGTTGGCGAGGCGCTCGGCCAGGGCTGCCAGGGCGCGGTCGGAGAACGCGGGGCCGGTGAGCATGACGCCGAACGGCAGGCCGTCCACGAACCCGGCGGGCACGGCGAGCGAGGCGCAGTCCAGCAGGTTGGCGAAGTTGGTGAAGCGTCCCATCCGGGCGTTGGCGCCGACCGGGTCGGCCGCCACCTCCGCCAGGCGGGGGTGCCAGGTGGTGGTCGGGGTGAGGAGTGCGGCGCAACCGTCGAGCAACGCGCGCCCGGCGGCGCCGAGGGCGGCGAGCCGGGCGGTGTCGGCGGCCCAGTCGGCGGCGGTTCTGTCCCGGCCCGCCAGCACGATGGAGGCGACGGTGGGGTCGAGGTCCGTGCCGATCAGGTGGCGGTGTTTCTCCAGGTGCGCGCCCACGGCCGCGTACCGCTCGGCGACGAACGCGCCGCCGTAGAGAAGTTCCGCGGCCTGGAGCAGCGGGGTGATGTCGGTTTCGGTGATCTCCACGCCTGTGCTCGCCAGGCGGGCGACCGCGGCGTCGAAAGCCGTGCGCCAGCCGTCCGCCATGCCGTGCAGGTGCCGTCCAGCCGGGACGGCGACCCTGGGGCGTGCGGGTGGCGGTGGGAGCTGGGTGCCGGCGCGGGAGAGCGGGTCGGCGGGGTCGGGGCCTTCGACGATCTCCGCGGCGGTGCGGGCAAGGCGCAGGTCGCGGGCGAAGACGGTGACGCAGTCGAGGGTGTAGCAGGCGGGGACCACCCCGGTCACGGGCACCAGGCCCTTGGTGGGCTTGACCCCGACGATGCCGTTGAGGGCGGCGGGCACGCGCCCGGAGCCGGCCGTGTCCGTACCGAGCGCGATGTCGACCATGCCCAGCGCCACCGCGACGGCGGAGCCTGAGGAGGAGCCGCCGGAGATACGGGCCGGGTCCCAGGCGTTGCGGACCGCGCCGTAGGGACTGCGGGTGCCGACCAGGCCGGTGGCGAACTGGTCCAGATTGGTCTTGCCGAGCACCACGGCGCCGGCCGCGCGCAGCCGTGCCACCGCGGGCGCGTCGGTCTCGGGCCGGTAGGCGTACGTCGGTGCGCCCGCGGTCGTGGGCAGGCCGGCGACGTCGATGTTGTCCTTGACGGCTGCCACCAGGCCGGCCAGCGGCAGCGCCGGGTCGATCCGAGCCGCTTCGGCGAGCACTTCGCCGCGGGGCCTGAGGTGGATCCAGATCTCGGGCCGGTCGGCCGACTGGATGCGGTCGTAGGCAGCCTCGACGCGTTCGGCCGGTGTCATGGCGCTCATATCCTCACCGCCGCGAGGATCTGGCCGGGGGCTACCTGTTCGCCGGGTTTCACGTAGATCTCCAGCAGCGTCCCCGCGGTGGGCGCGCCCACCTTGGACTCCATCTTCATCGCCTCCAGCCAGAGGATCGGGTCGCCTTCGGCGACGGCGGCGCCCGGTTCGGCGACGGTCTGCCAGACGGTCGCGGTGTACGGCGCGATGACGGCGACCGTGCCGTCCGGGACGGTGAGGGTGGCGGAGTCGGCGGCCGGAGGGCGGGGATCGTCGTCGCGGTCGAACTCGCCGGAGGCCCGCCAGCGTTCCTTCTCCGCCTCGAAGGCGGCGCTCTGCCGTTCTCGGAAGGCAGCGATCGAGCCGGAGTTGGCGGCCAGGAAAGCGTTGTACTCGGCGATCGAGAAGGTCCCCTGCTCGGTGTCGAAGGCACCGCGGCCGGCGTCGGTCTCGGCACGCAGCTCGAGCAGTTCCTCCGCGGTGACGGGGTACCACTCGATGCGGTCGAAGAAGCGCAGCGCCCACGGCGAGTCCTGGAACAGGCCGCCTTTGCGGAAACGGTTCCAGATCTGCACGGTGCGGCCGACGAACTGGTAGCCGCCGGGGCCCTCCATGCCGTAGATGCACAGGTAGGCGCCGCCGATGCCGACGGAGTTCTCCGCGGTCCAGGTGCGGGCCGGGTTGTACTTGGTGGTCACCAGGCGGTGCCGTGGGTCGAGCGGGGTGGCGACGGGGGCGCCGAGATAGACGTCCCCGAGTCCGAGCACCAGGTAGGAGGCGTCGAAGACGGTGCGGTAGACGTCGTCTGCGCTGTCCAGGCCGTTGACGCGGCGGATGAACTCGATGTTCCACGGGCACCACGGGGCGTCGTCGCGCACCCCGGCCATGTACCGCTCGATGGCCAGCCGGGTCGCCGGGTCGTCCCAGCTGAGCGGCAACCGCACCGTGCGGGAGGGCACCACCAGCTCACTGGTCGGCGGTACCTCGTCCTCGAGTTCACGCAGGAGGGCGGTCAGGTCGCGGGCCTTCAGCCGGCGGGCATCGGTGTGGATCTGCAGCGAGCGGATGCCGGGGGTGATGTCGATGATGCCGTCGGGTGCGTGTGTGGCGAGGGTCTGCTGGAGGGCGTGCACCCGCATCCGCAGGCCGAGGTCCAGCACCATGGGGCCGTACTCGACGAGGACGTTGTCGTCGCCGTCGCGGCGGTAGGTGACATCGGGCCGGTCGTGCGTGGCCTGCAGGCGGCCCAGGACACCGTCGTCGCCGTCTCCGCCACTGCTGATCAGCGTGGGCGAGGCGCGACGGGCGTCGAGGGCGGCAGCCTCGGCTTCCCTGACGGGCACGAAGCGGACGGTGTCGCCGGGGCGGAGCTGGCCGAGCTTCCACAGCTCGCCGCTGGCGACCACCGCGGGGCAGACGAATCCGCCGAGGGACGGCCCGTCGGGTCCCAGGACGATCGGCGTGTCGCCGGTGAAGTCCAGCGCGCCGACCGCGTACGGCGTGTCGTGGATGTTGGAGGGGTGCAGCCCGGCCTCGCCGCCGTCCTGGCGGGCCCACCGCGGCTTGGGCCCGATCAGGCGGATGCCGGTGCGGGCCGAGTTGTGGTGCACCTGGTAGTCGGTGGCGTAGAGGGCGTCGATGTCCTCGCGGGTGAAGAACTCCGGTGCCGCGTGCGGCCCTTCGGTGACACCGATCCGCCAGTGCGGGGTGATCGCGGGGCGGCGCTCGATCGGGGTCGGGCCGCCGCCTGCGGTCGTGGCGGCTCCGGGCCGCAGGACGTCTCCGGCGAGCAGGGCCCGGCCGCCGTGGCCGCCGAAGCCGCCGAGGGTGAAGGTCGAGGCGCTGCCCAGGTATGCGGGTACGTCGATGCCGCCCCGGACGGCCACATAGCTGCGCAGGCCGGGACCGTGGCAGGCGCCGAGGACGAGGGTGGCGCCGGCCGGGACCGGCACCGGCTCCCACAGGGCCGCCGCGGTGCCGTCCACGGTGACCGGGACGGGCGCCCCGGTGACGGCGACCACGGTGGCGTCCGAGAAGCGCAGGGTCAGCCCGCCCGCCGTGACCTCCAGTGCGGGCGCCTCGGCCGGGTTGCCGACGGCCAGGTTGGCCTCGGCGAAGGAGACGGGGTCGAAGGGGCCGCTCGGCGGTACGCCCACGTGCCAGTAGCCGAGCCGGCCGGGAAGGTCCTGGACGGTGGTCATCGCTCCCGGCACCAGGACGTCGATGCGCGGATCGGGATCGGCGGTGGTGGCGAGGGTGCTGGTGCTGTGCACGGCCTCGCGCACCTCCTCCCGTACGGTCAGCGCGCGCAGCAGGCCCAGGTTGGTGACGACGCCGTCGACCCGGCTGGCGGCCAGGGCCGAGCCCAGGACGTCGAACGCGGCGTCGCGGGTGGGGCCTTGGGCGATGACCTTGGCGAGCAGGGGGTCGTAGTACGGAGAGACCTCCAGGCCGGTCTCGGCGAAGCCGTCGACGCGGACGCCGGGCATGCCGTCGGCGCCCTGGCCGGGGAAGGCCGCCCGGGTGATCAGGCCCGAGGAGGGCTGCGAGTCCCGGCCGGGGTCCTCCGCATAGACACGCGCTTCCACGGCGTGCCCGGTGGGCGTCCACTCCCTCGTGAACACCGCGTCGTCCACCGCGCCGTCCCGGGCCAGGGTGAGCATGAGTTCGACGAGGTCGACACCGTACGCCTGCTCGGTTACCGGGTGTTCGACCTGGAGCCGGGTGTTGACCTCCAGGAACGCGGCCTCCTCGCGCAGGGGGTCGTAGACGAACTCCACGGTGCCCGCGCCGCGGTAGCCGACCGAGGCGAGCAGCCGCCGCGAGGAGTCGTGCAGCAGCGCGCGGACAGGGGCGGGCAGGGCCGGGGCCGGGGCCTCCTCGATCACCTTCTGGTTACGGCGTTGCAGCGAGCAGTCGCGGTCGCCGATGACGGCGATCCGGCCGGTGCCGTCGCCGAAGACCTGCACCTCGACGTGGCGGGCGGGGCGTACCAGGCGCTCCAGGAAGACCCCGGACGACCCGAAGTTGGACTCGGCGAGGGCGGCGACGCGGGCGAAGGCATCGCGCACATCGTCCGCGGTGGCGCAAGCCTGCATGCCGATGCCGCCGCCACCGCCGGTGGCCTTGACCATCACGGGCAGCCCGATCGACCCGGCCGCGGTGACGGCCTCCTCCGCGGTCGCGAGGAGCTCGGTACCGGCCAGCAGCGGGACTCCGGCCGCCTTGGCCAGGGCGCGGGCGGTGTGCTTCTCGCCGAAGGCGGTGATCTGGTCGGCGGTCGGTCCCGCGAAACGCAGTCCGGTCTCCTCCACGGCACGGGCGAAGGCGGTGTTCTCGGAGAGGAAGCCGTAGCCGGGGTGGATGATGCCGGCGCCGTGCGCGAGCGCGGCCTCGATGATCGCGTCGCCGCGCAGATACGACTCCCGGGCCGGCGCCGGCCCCAGACGGACCGCATGGTCGGCCTCGCGCACGTGCGGCGCGGCCCGGTCGGCGTCGGAGAACACGGCGACGGTGCCCAGGCCCATCTTCCGGGCGGTACGGATGACACGTCGGGCGATCTCACCGCGGTTGGCGACGAGAACAACGGTGGGGCGGGTCACGCGGCGTCCTCCGAGGTGGTGCGGGCGGTGGTGTGCGGGCACGGTGGGGCGAACACGCCGGGGCCGACGGGGGCCGCCGGGTCCGGGCCCCCGGCCACCGGCCCTTCCCTGCCCGGACCACCCGCGGCTGGACCGGCCCGACCTGGGCCATCCCCACCGGGGCCAGTTCCACTTGGGCCACCGACAACCGGGCCACCCCCGTCTGGGCCACCGACAACCGGGCCACCCCCGTCCGGGCCGGCCTCACCCGGACCACCCCCCACCGGTCCACCCCCATCCCGGCCGCCCGGCTCGTCGCCCTCCGTCGGGTCCGTGACGATCATGCGCAGCGGGGTCGGGTTGAAGTCGTTGCACGGGTTGTTCATCTGGGGGCAGTTGGAGACGATCACGAGGACGTCCATGTCGGCGCGCACCGCGACCCGGCGGCCCGGTGCGGACATGCCGTCCACGATGCCCAGCGCGCCGTCCGCCTCGACGGGCACGTTCATGAACCAGTTGAGGTTGGAGACGAGGTCGCGCACCCCCAGGCCGCGCCGGCCGGCCTCGGCGAGGAAGTTCTCGCGGCAGCCGTGCTGGAACATCACGTGGTGGCCGTAGCGCAGGGTGTTGGACTCCTTGCCGCAGGCGCCGCCGATGGTGTCCTGGCGGTCGATCTCGTTGGCCACGACGGTCATCAGCGGGCGCCCCTCGTCGCTGCGCAGCACGGTCCCCGTGCGCACGTAGGCGTTGCCCTGCCAGGCCAGGGTGTCAGGGACGCTGTAGCGCTCCCCGGGATCGGCGGCGTTGTAGAGCAGACAGTCGGCCGACTGGTTCCCGCCGACGTCGACGATGGTCAGGACGTGTCCCTTCGCCACCACCGCCGACCACGGCGCGTTGGGGGCCACCACCTCGTCCAGGACGACGGCGCCCTCGACCAGGCTCGTTCCCCAGTCCAGGGCGGAGCCCTCCGCGTAAACGGCGCCCACCGGCACGGTGGAGGCGAGGGTGCCGCCCGCGGCGGTCGGACGGCTGGTCGGTGTGTTCTCGGTCCGAGTCGTGGTCGCCATGTCACAGCCCCCTGGCTTCGCAGTAGTCGGCGGTGTTGAGGTACGCCCGGTGCAGTTCCGGCGTGGCGGTGAACCGCGGTTCGTCCGGGCCGGTCGGTTCGCCGCGCCAGGCATGCACCCGCAGCGGCCCGACGACATAGCCGGGCCGCGGGTCCAGCGGGTGGGCGACATTGGCGACCAGCACCAACAGGGGCAGTTCCGCGACGAGTTCGACATACGTGCCCGGACCGGCGCTGCCCTGCCAGGCGAGGGTGCCGTCCGCCTCGACGCGTACGCCCTGGAAGAAGGAGACGCCGGGCGGCAGATCGCGGCGGCTCAGACCGTGCTTGGCGGCGGCCTTGAGGAAGAGTCCGCGGCCGGACGGCGACGGCCCCTCGGGGCGGGCGTCACCGTACTTGCGCGCGTTCCACGCGTCGGTGCTCGTACCGCAGAAGGCGTCGTGCCGGCCGGAGGAGTCACCGCTGACCACGGCCAGGACCCGGCCGTCGCCGGACAGCAACGGGTGGTTCTCGCCCAGGTACGCCTGCCACGGGATCTTCTGGGTGTCGGCGACGTTGAGCCGCTCGACGGGCTCCAGCGCGTTGAAGAGCAGCAGGTGGGCACAGGCGTCACCGGTCGGGTCGTCGAAGCGCAGCCGGGTGCCGCGGGCGAGGACCTTGTGGGTGTAGCCGCCGGGCGCCACCGTCTCCGCCCACACGAGGGCGGCCGGGTCCACCCCCGGCGGGCAGTACGGGCTGCCGGACGCGGGCAGGTACGGCATCCACGTGCCGGCCTGCCCGCCCTGCGCGCGGGCGTCGACGCGGGCACTGCGGACACTGTCGGTCAGGTGCAGATCCCGGACCCGGGCGGCGGCCCGCCCCTCGGCCGGCTGTCCGGAGAGCGGGGCGGTGAGCGGTGCGGTGGGGTGCTGGTCGTACGGCGGCGCGCCGGCCGTCGACCCTTCGGCCGTGTTCATGGATGTCCCGTCATCCTCTCGTCGGTGAGTCATCTGTACGTCGGGCGATCAGGCGGTCGGGCGGTGGGCGGTCGGGCGGTCGGGGTCACGCCGGCTCGGTGACGGTCCGGGCCTCGGCCGGCGGCTCGACGTGCGTGTGCGGTACGTGCCTCAGCTCGATACGGCGGTGCAGCCGGCGGACGAGGAAGTAGCCGGCGCCGGCGGCCAGGCTCAGCCCGATGAACAGCGGGGCGCTCCACCGCAGCCACCACGTCCCGCCGGTGAGGTCGTAGATCTCCGGGCGGGGCCAGGCCAGGTTGACCGTCATGCCCGTCTGGTAGAGCACGGCGAGCGTGTTGACCGCGATCCCCCGGCGGCCCAGCGAGAACAGCGGCCGGCCGGTCTCGTCGACGCCGCCGGGGAGGCCGCCGGTGCGCCGGTGCCGGATCCGGGTGACCAACAGCGGCAGCGTCACGCCCAGATAGGCCAGGTACAGCATGGCGATGCAGAGGCTGGAGAGGGCGGTGAAGATCGCCGACTGGCGGACGTTGACCAGCAGGGCGATCGCGGCGCCCGCGCCCACGACGACCGACGCGACGACCGGTGTGCCGGTACGGGCGGAGACCTTGCCGAGGTGCCGGTGGAACGGCAGGGCGCCCTCGCGCGCCATGGAGTACATCATCCGGGCGCCGGAGCTCTGCACGGCCAGGGTGCAGGCGAACACGGCCACCGCGACGCAGCACAGCAGCAGTCGGCCCAGGACGCCGCCGAGCCGGTCGGTGAGCACCCAGGACAGGCCGCCGGCGGCGAGCTTGCCGTCGGTCAGGCTGGGCGCCGCCAGCAGCCCCGCGAGGATCAGCAGCGCCCCGCCGACACCGGAGGTGATCAGCGCCCGCAGGATGGTCCGGGGGGTGGTCCGGCGCGGGCTGTGGGTCTCCTCCGCCAGTTCGCCCGCCGAGTCGAAGCCGACCATGACGTACGCGGCCATCAGCGAGGAGGCGAGGAAGGCACCGGCGTAGCCGCCGTGGCCGGACCAGCCGGTGTCGTGGAGCACGGCCTGCGGGCCCCGCTCGGGCAGGAAGAAGAGCACCAGCACCAGCACGACCACGCCGATGATCTCGACGGTGACGCCGAAGCTGGTGGCGGCGGCCGTCTGGCGGATGCCGAGGATGTTCACCACGGTGGTGACCACCAGCAGCAGGCAGCCCAGCAGGACCGCGTTCCGCGCGCCGGTCGGGGAGCCTGGCGAGGGATCGGCGCCCGGCCCGCCGACGAGTTGGAAGCCGGACCAGATGCCCGGCAGCACAGCCTGCGCCGCGATCGCTGCCGCCGCGACCGTCAGGATCTGCCCGATGATCATGATCCAGCCGGTGAACCAGCCCGCCGTGGTGCCGGCGAGCCGGCTCGACCACTGGTAGATCGCCCCGGATATGGGCCAGCGCGCCGCCAGTTCGGCGAAGCAGAGCGCGACCAGCAACTGGCCCGCGAAGACCAGCGGCCAGGTCCAGAAGAAGGCCGCGCCGCCGAAGCCGTAGCCGAGGCCGAAGAGCTGGAAGACGGTGGTGAGGATGGACACGAAGGAGAAGCCCGCGGCGAAGGACGCGAAGCCGCCGACTCCGCGGCGAAGTTCCTGCTGGTAGCCGACGTCGGCGGAACTGGTCGTGACGTCACCGTCAGGGCGCTGCCGAGAGACGAATTCGGGCCGGCTCATCGCCGCACCTCCGATCGGTTGCGGTTACCTGTCGATTGACAGGTATGGCGATGCTCGACCGCACCGGTCTCGCGCCCGAGTCCCGGGCGTTAACTTCGTGTATCCGGTGCCGGGTACGGCGTGACCCGGCCAGCCCGCCGCGAACCCGGCGCACATGCCACTGCGCGTGCCGCTTGCCGGCTGAGGCAGGTCATGACCACCACCGCGTGACCTTGACACCGGTAGGGGCTACGGCCTTCCGACCGGCCTCGTCCACGGGGCCGACATCCCCCTGGTGAGTCCACGCCTCACTCCGCCGAGTGGCACGGGCAGCGCGGGCACAGGTCGCTTGAGGCCGCAGGGCCCGTCTCAGGGGGGCAGGCAGGGCCGTCTCGGGGGAGCGGCGTGGGCCCTCGCGGGTGCAGTGGCGGGGCGCCGCCGACCGTACCCGGCCTCCTGACCCTCCGGTGTCGCCACGGGATTCGCTCGCGGATCATGCTGTGCTGTGACCGGCTTCCATCCGCTGTGGCGCACCGCCCGGCCCGTGCACCGCCACTGTGACTGGAGCGCTCCGGCACGGGGCGGGAAGGCGGTCACACGTTCCCCGGCACCGGCAAGAGACGACAACGCGCCCGCGTGAGGGCAGTTGATACGGAGGTGGCGGGTCCGGCCGCGAGGCGATCAGCCTCACCAGGGGTGTTCCGGCTGACCGGCACCTTGAAGGCCCCCGTCATCCGGGCGCCGGCCCGGACCGCGAGCGCGAGACCGACCGACACCGGCGTCGACCGCAGCCGCTCGGTCCGTCGCCCGGACCCGCGGGTGAGACCGGGTACTCGCTCGGCGAAGGTCATGCGCTCGCAGCATTCCTCCCCGCAGCGAACCCCCGCACACGGGCCTCCGCACCCGCAACGACACCACGACGAACATGCCCGTTGTCGGCAGGTCACGAGGAAATCGCAGTGAGGAGCCATGAGTTCGCCCCGGCCGGCGCCCGCACCCTGGACAGGCTCACGGCGAAGGGTTGTCGACCACACCACCATCCAGCCAGGCGATTTCCGGGCGGACTTCAGTGTCGTAGGCGGTCAGTGCGCGTTTGAACCCGCCTCCACTCATCAGGCCCCTTTGGAATCGATCATCCGGGGAACCGGGAGGCGCTCTACCGGCGGACCGCCGCGATCAGTCCGCCGGGCCGCTCCTCGCGCTGCGGCGGGGTGCTGATCGGGCGGCCGTAGGCGGCAGCGCGCTCGCGCAGGGTGTGGCTGTCGGCCTCCCAGCCGTGCCCGGCCAGCCAGCCCACCGGGTCGTCGGGCATCTCCGAGATCCACATGGACGCCGCCGATCCTGGTACGGCGTCCGCACCGAAGCGCTCGATCACGCCGCGCGAGCCCAACGTCAGCCCCATCCAACTGCCCGCCGCCGACTGCGCGCTGATCCGGGCCAGCAGCAGTTCCACCGCGTCCTCGGGCAGATAGATCAGCAGTCCTTCGGCGATCCACACGGTCGGCACCGCCGGGTCGTGCCCTGCGGCGGCCAGCGCGCCTGGCCAGTCCTCACGCAGATCCACCGCGACGGTGATCCGCTCGCAGCGTGCGACGGCGCGCTCCTGGCGCAGCACCGAAGCCTTGAAGTCCAGTGGGGCGGCGGTGTCGACCTCGAAGAGCCGGGTGCCCTCGGGCCAGTCCATCCGGAAGGCCCGGCTGTCCATGCCGGCGCCGAGCAGCACGACCTGCCGGACCCCGGACGCGGAGGCCCGCTGCAACAGGTCGTCGAGGAACTTCGTCCGGATGACGATGGAGAACGACACGGCCAGCCGGCGGCGGCGCGCGGCCTCGTCATCGGTCAGCGGCGGCGAGGAGGGCCAGAGGCCGCCGGCGGTTGCGAAGGCCTGTGCCAGCGGGTCGCGGAACAGCGCGTTCTCCCGCTCGGTCTCCAGCGCCCGCACCCTGGCCACCCCCACCGCCGTGGCCCACACTCCCGACGGCTGCACCCGCTCCTGCTCATCAGTCACCGCGCCAGCCTAGATGACCGATTCCAAGGGGAGCTGATGAGTGGAGCCAGGTTCATGCGCGGCCAGCCGGTCATCCGCGCACACACGCAGCAATGAGGTTGCCGCCGAAGGTGAGCCGGTCGACGATGGCCGCGACTTCCACTCGCCACCCTCATCCGGGTGTCGTGCCCAAGACAGGAGTGTGAGCTTGTTCCGCTTTGACGGACACCATCGGTGTGGTGGTCAGGCGGCGAGTGCGGCCTCGTAGTCGGCGGGAC
>NZ_BMVN01000071.1:0-26016 GCF_014650735.1 Streptomyces canarius | reverse complement strand
GATCATGAGCACAGGCATCAGTACGGTCATGGGACGCGATTATGTCTGATGACGCCCGCACCGCGGGCCGGGTGTCGGGTCCGACCCTTCTGGGGGTGCGCGGTTCTCCTCGCGTGACCGATGGCACCGGAGTGACTGATGGCATGCAAGCGTTTCGGCTGATTCATTCGAGGATGATCGACCTGCGTCGAGGAGACTGACCCCGAGGATGTCGAGCCCGCGAGACCCCGTGGTATGGGCGTCCCGCGCCACGGCCATCGGAGCTGAGGGACAGGCCAATTGCCGAGCCGGGTCCGCGGCGCGGTCTCGCACCGGCGTTGGGGCGTCCGAGGCTGTCCGTAACGACAGCCGGAGGTGCGGTCTTGCGCGGACGCGGCGCGCGAGGTGACGTTCTTTCGACTGGAACTGTCCGGGGCAGCATTGAGGCGTGGAGGTTTGCTGCAAGATCGCATGAGGGTGCCCGCGCTCAAGCTTTCAGGTCGACGCATTGCTGGTCGACGAACTGGTGGGGCGCGACTGTGTCGCTGTGCGTGTTCACTCATTAGAAACGGGCAATTCCGACCAAGTGTGGCACCAGGGTCACAGGTGAAGTGGAGCCAACATGCCTGTCTGGTTGGACCGGTTGGACGGGTTGACTAGAGTGGTAAACGCGTTGTGAGACGCGGCTCGCTTTGCGATCGTACGGCGAACGGTTGGTCGGCCCTCGCTCCGGAGGAGCCGATGGATGTACGGGGAAACGGGGAGGAGCGTCGTGCTTCCGTCAGACATGGTGGGGAGCGTGTCGGCGACCAGGGCGGCGAACCTGGAGGCCAGTGGCGAGGCGCTGGGCAAGTTCGTGGGTCAAGTGGACGAGGTGCTGAGCGCTCTCGAAGGGTCCGCGGGCAACCCGGCGAAGGTCAGTGCTCAGACGATCAGGGCTGCGTCGCTGACGTCTGGTGGGGAGAGCGAGTTCCCTGAGGCGCACGGGCTGTACAAGCAGTACACGAGAGTTCATCAAGAGCTGACGACCCTGTCCAAAATCTTGCACCTGCAGATCGAGGCGACCGGCATCGCGGTCAGTGGTGCGCGCAATGGCTTCGAAAAACTCGAAGAGGAGCAGCGTCAGCGGTTCTGGGCGATCCAGACGGAGATCGGGAAGCTCCAGAGCAAGACGGACGACAAGCAGCACGCCACCGGCAGCACCAAGATGAAGGCGTGACGATGACAGACAAGCAGCATAAGGACGATCTGCATCGCGTCTCTCAGCAGAACTCCGCGACGGACATCGTCCGTGGTATCGAGGACGGTCCGCGGGGCGGGTTCCTCAACGGCATGATGCGCTCGGTGGTCGAAGCGACTCCCTTCGGGCGAGCCGTGGCCGCCAGGACGGACTTCGACAAGCGCGACCTTGATCTGAACAAGATGATTGATCTTGTCGAGGAAACCGACCCGGAGGACCTTGAGTCTTCCGGAAAGGCCCTGTGGGATGCTCGCGACGCCATCAAGAAGGCTGCTGACGACCTCAAGGCCTACATCGACAAGGTCCATTGGGTCGGACAGTCGGGGCAGGAGTTCCGTGATTGGGGAGACAACCTCGTCAGGAACACCCATCACCTGAGCGAGTTCGCCGGGGCGGCGGGCGATCAGATCACCGCCGCAGCCGTGGGCCTCGCGGCCGTGCGTGGTGGCATGCCGGCTCGTGACACCAGGGCAAACCCAAAGCGGCCCGACAAGTTCACCGAGGCCGAGAAGGCCGCGAACAAGACGGAGTACGACCACGCCGTCCGAGTGGAAAAGGACCGCCAAGAGGCGATCAACCAGATGAACCGGTTGGCGTCGTACTACGCGGTCTCGGAAGACGTTCTCGCGGCCCTGCCCGCCAAGGACAAGACGCCGAACTTCACGTCCATGCCCAAGGTCGGCGTGCCCCGGCCGCAAGCCGGCAGCTCGTACGGGGCTGACCGGCCGACGACCGGCACGGGCTCGCACACAGGCACCGGTTCGGCCCCTGCCGTCGGTCATCACACAACTGCGGTGAGGGAGGACAATGTAGTCCACCACGTCACTGGCGGCACCACCTCGCCCCACGTCCCGACGACGCCCAACAGCCACACGGTCCCGCTCCCCGAGGAGCCGCCTGTCGGTACGAACATCGATAGCACCGGCACGCTGCCTCCTCCCACAACCACACACACGACCGGCCCCACCCCGCCGGTCACGGGCACGCCCCCGGCTGGCGGCGGTCAGCCCGACCCCTTGGGTGGCGCTGGCTACCGGGTTCCGCTGCCCAATCCGACGTCGGGCCGAAGCCTGAGTGGTTCGGCTGGGTACCGTACTCCTCCCTTCGCTCAGGGGCGTGCGGGTACGTCCGGACTGACCAACCCCCAGGCCCCCGGACGCGCCGTGACGCAAGGGCCTACGAACCAGACGGGGCGTGTGACGTCGACGGGACAGCCCGCCAGTAGGGGTACTGCGTCTCCGATGGGTCGCGCGGTCACTGGCGGCACGCCGCGGCCCGGCGGCACGGCGACCCCCCGGGCGAACACCACGCCGGCCACCGGCGCCGGTCGTTCCAATGGAGTCGTCGGGGGGCGCCCCACGGCCACAGGTGGTCCGGCGAAGGGCGGGGCGAGGATTCCCCGTGGCACGGTCGTCGGGGCTGAGGGACAGGCCAATTCGCATTCGACGGCAGGCCGATTGGGCCAGCGTGGTGTCTTCGGAGCATCCGAGTCTGCGGCGCGGCCCGGTGCGAAGCCGACCGGTTCGACCGGCTCTCGTACCGGTACGGGCACGTCCGAGGCTGTCACGGGCAGGCCGGCGGGACGGAACTCTGCTGCGAGTGCCGAGCGGAACGGTATGACGCGTGGTGGTGCCGGTCTCGTGCGCGGTGCCGGCCGTAAGGGAAGGGCCGAAGACGCGGACGAAGAGACGCAGTTGCCCGAGAAGCCCCGGCGTGATGTGCCGCCGGTGGCGAACTGACCGCGAGCGAGGACACGGAAGACGATGAAGTCAGGGATGAGCCGACGAGCCGAGCGGGTTTCGCTCCATGGGACGCGCAGCGGTAGACGAGTGCGTGCTGTGGGCGCGGCCGTCGGTGTCCTGGTAGCCACGGCCGTGGGGTTTGCGCCGGGCGCTGTTGCGGATGATGTCCAGGCGAAGCAGTGGTACCTGGGTCCAATGCAGGCCGAGCAGATGTGGAAGGTCAGCACCGGTAAGGGTGTGAAGGTCGCTGTCATCGACACTGGTGTGAACGCGGATACGCCATCCCTCGAGGGTCAGGTCCTGGTTGACCAGACCCCGAAGGCGGTGGCCTATCGGGCGACGGCCGATTACAGCGGTCACGGGACGACCATGGCGGAGTTGATCGCCGGTACGGGAGCCGGAGGCACTCTGAAGGGTCTGGCGCCGGGTGCGAAGATCGTTCCATATCGGATCGAACTGGACGATCTGAAGGGCGGGGCGGAAGAAAAGAAGAAGACTCCCGAACCGGAAGATGCGATCAGGGCGGCGGCTGGCACCGATGCGAAGATCATCAGCATGTCGTTCGGTGAGACGGCTCCCATACCCGAGGTGAAAGAGGCTGTCGAGTACGCGGCGTCGAAGGGCAAGCTGCTGATCGCCGCGGTTGGCAATGAGGGCCGGACGTCGGGAGACAACATCGGCTACCCAGCCGCCTTCCCGTACGTGATCGGCATCGCATCGGCCGACAAGTCCCTTACGGTCTCGGAGTTCTCCTCGTCCGGTAACTACGTGGACCTTTCGGCTCCGGGCCAGGGCTTTCCGGGATGGTGCGACACCAACTTCCGCACGTACTGCGACGATGTGAATGGTACGAGTTCGGCGGCCGCCATCACTTCGGGCGCTGCCGCCCTGATCTGGTCCGCGCACCCCGACTGGACGGTGAACCAGGTCGCCCGTGCCCTGATCGACACCGCAGGTCGTACCTGGGCGAAGAACGAACCTAGTAAGTACGCCGGCTACGGGTTCATTCGGCCCCGTCTCGTTCTGGCGAACCGGAACTACGACGCCGGCCCGGCCAATGTGGACCCGCTTGCGGCGGAGAACGGCGGCGACCTGCTGGCCAAGTCCGCGGCGGCCTCCACGTCTTCCTCCTCCTCGTCCCCGTCTGCTCCTTCCTCCTCCGCATCAACCCCGTCACAGGCCCCCGAAAAGGGTTCTACCGGCGGGATTTCGGCGGCAGGATCAAGCATGCAGTCGTCGAACGACAACACCACCCTCTGGGTCGTGCTCGGCGCGGTAGCCGCCATCGTCGTGGTCGGCGGTGGCGGGCTGGCTGTCGCGCGGGCGCGGCGCGCCAGGTGACGTCGTCAGCCGTCTGTAGCCCTGTGCTCTTCGGATAGGGCGTGCAGTACGCGCCCGCCGCCGTACCGCACTGTGCGGTAGTGGGCCAAGACAGTTGGACCAACGAGACAGACAGAGAAAGGGCTGAGATGGCCGAGAACAAGCAGAAGCTCGAAGATGCCGCAGTAATCCACCTGCAGAAGCAGATGCTGGAGAAGTACGACGGCATCCGGAAGCGGGTGCACGGGCTCCAGGGCGTGATCGACGGCCTGGAGGGCCAGTGGCACGGTATCGGTCGTGCCGCCTTCGACTCGAAGCAGTACGAGATCAACCAGTCGCTCCAGGCCATCGGCGGCATCCTCGGTGACGTCATCGAGGCCATGACCGCGACGCGCAACATCAAGGACAGCAAGGAAGACGAGGTCCGCGCGGCCGTCAACAAGATCGACGTCCGGGACGGCGCTCCCACCGTGTCCCCGCTCAGCTCCTACTGACCGAGCGACAACCAGGACTTCAACCGGGGCACCCCGGCGCATCCATCGGATACACATCAGCGAGACGAGGTAACAGGTATGGCCAACAACGCTGACGGTCTGTCAGTCACTTATGACGGGCTCGACGTCGCGGCGACCAAGATCGGCAACGAGGCGAGCCTGCTGGAGCAGGACCTGCAAGAGCTGCGCCGGCTGGTCGTGAGCAGCCTGCAGTACTGGGAGGGCCAGGCCCAGGACACCTTCCACGAGAAGCTGAACCACTGGGACAAGGAAGCGAACGACATCCACCAGGCGCTGACCGGTATCGGCCACGTCGTCGCCCAGTCCGGCGGTACGTACATGGAAGGCGACAAGAAGGCGGCCAGCTACTTCCGCTAGGCCGAGGCTCGCAGAGGCGACGAAGCAACTCCAGGGTGGGCGCGCGCGGGAGGCGCCCACCCTGCGGTTGTGTCGGGCCGGAGAAGCCGATTCGCCACCAGCGGCATGCCCGGCGGACCGCGAGGTCGAAGACGGCTGTTCCTGAAAGGGTGGCGGCTACCGAGGCTGTCCTCCTGGCGCCGTGCTCAATCCAACCGGCGTTCCCTGCGTCGCCAATCGGCCGGTCACGGATTGGGCACCGCAGTCGGCAGGCCGGCTTGCGCAGCGCAGCCTGCCTCCTGGGCCACCTCACGGGAGACGGAATTCAGAATCACCATGCGGTCTTTGTCGACGCTGTCCCCGCGCAACTGGTCTCTAGAGGAATATAGTTCTGCCTTCACATAATTCGTATCGCCGATGTACGCGTCTTTGGATGCTGCTCTGGTGGGGCACTGAAAGAATAGGTCAGCGCCGTCGCGGCCCACTTGGGCATACAGCCCCACGGGGTATCTGACCTGGCTGCCGCTGGCGTCCTTGCCGGATGGCGAAGGGTAGCTTTGGGATGCCGAAAAACGCATCTCAAGAAGGGGCTTCCCACTGTCGTCTCCGGTCTTGTACACCCAGCATGCTGTGCGCTCACGATATTCGTCGTGCAGATGCCTCACGGCGCTCCGTACGGAGAATGTATGGGGCTGCCCCGCCTCGCCGGCACCCGTGGATTCGTCGAACTGGTCAGTACCGGCCAGGTTGTGCAACGCTTTCCTGGCGGAAGCGTCGAGTGCCCCGTCGCAAACCTTGCTCGCAGCCGTCCCTGATGTTGCTCCCTGCTCTTGCTCGGAGTTACTGCTGCAACTCCCGACAAGGAGCGCTGCAGCTGTAAGTGAGAGAGCCGTCCCGTATCTACCGTTCCTTGCGATTCGCAGCACTTTACGCCCCTGCTCAATCCTTGTAGGGAGGCCGACCACGGTAGTCGTTCTCGTGGGAGCCGATGCCCAGGTAGCTGCTCTTCGTTTGGTCGACCCATTGCTGCTGGTCAGCGACAGCCCTGGCGCTTGGGTGGTCCTTGAAGTACGCATCGTAGGTCGATCCGAGATCGTCGACCCCTTTGCCGTAGAACTGACGGCTCGTCACCTGTGAGGGGACCAGAGGGTCCGATTCGGCGTCATCCGTCGCCTTGTCGATCTCGTGGCCGAGTAGCGTATTGGCCGCATTGGTGATCGTGTCGGCGGCGACCGGGGCGATGACAACTGCGGCAGCCGTGGAACCAGGGAGCGGGATGGACGCGACGCCACCTGCGACTACTGCTCCGACCAGCAGTTTCTTCCAGTCGCCCGACCGACCCAGTGCCTTGTTGGCTTCCTCCGAATTCTCGCCGTACGTCGTTGCCGCCTGCTCCACGCGGGAATTGTCCAAGATGCCGCGGGCTTCCGCGCCCACCGACATGATGTCCCGAGCCTGGTTCATATGTGCATCGCTTGTCGGCGGATGGGTGTCGAGCATGCTCAGGGTATAAACGTGCTGAGCTGCTGTCACGGCCTTGTGCGAGTTCTCGTCCTGGCCGAGGACGCTCAGGAAATCGATAGCTCCCTGGTTGCCGAAATGAGCGCGTCCGGCATATCGAGCAGGGAAGTCGTTCGCGTCCTTGCTGTGGTCCCCGATACCGGACAGTTCGTAGTCGATGTCATCGATGTACGCACCAGCCATCTTGCCCAGGCTGTCGGCCAGCTCGGGCTGGTCGTGCAACATCTTGGGGCCGTCCTCTCCACCGTAGAGGTAGGCGACCTGTTCCATGACATCTGCCGTGGCAGCGGTGCGACGGTCGCCCGTGGCGATGTCCTTCGGGGAGGCATCGGCAGAGTAGCCGGTCGTGGCCGCCTCCAGTGCGCGGCCGAGGGAGTTGCGCGCCGCGACGTAATCGTGGTTGCCCTCCATCGTGGCGTCGGAGACCCAGACCCGTTCCTTTGTCAGGTACTTCAGGTGGTCGTTGACCTGGGCGTCCTTGCGGACCGCGTCACCGCTGCCATCGGGCTGGGCGAAGAACTGCGTCGACGCATCCGGGTTATGACCGAGCGCTTCCAGGAATCCGGTCATCGGGTCGCGGCCACGATCGTTCTTGTAGCCCCAGTAGTTGAGGTCGCCCTGGTTGAAGTTGTTGACCCAGGCATTGATGCCCTGGCCGTTCATCTTCTTGTCGTACGCAACGAGCTTGTCGCCGTAGACGTTGAGGAACTCGTCGTCATAGTCACCGAAGCGCATGAGGTTACTCATGACGGCGTAAGCAGTCGGGTTGCCCGCGTCGTCGATCCCGAGCTGGTCGGGACCCAGCCGGATCATCTGCCGCTCCCAGTTCTGCATCTTGTCGCTGTCCGAGAGGGTGGCTTGACCGATGACGATGCCGAGGTTCTTCTGGAGCTGTTTGGCTTGTTTGGCGCGGTCGGGGTCGTAAGTCCCCTGGTAGGGATCGGCGATGCCGGCCCAGAAAGTGAGTACCTTCCTTGGGCCGACCTGCGTGGCGAACTCTTCCGCGAACAGGGGGTCGTTCTTGTACTTGGCCAGGGTCGAGTTGAGTGCGGCGAGCTCCGTACTCGTCACGTCGTGCGGGTTCTTCGCAAGGATCTTGGCCATCCGGTCGGCGTCCGCGACCGCCTTGGCGGCTTCGTCCCGGGTTTCGTAGTGGGCGCCGGAGAAGCCGTACTTTGCCTGGTCGACGAGGAGCCGGAGCGCTTTGGCGGCAGTACTGTCGCTCTCGGTCGCCTTGTTGAGAATGCGCTGAATCTCGTTGCGTAGGTTCTCGACGTCCTGCTGGCTGACCGCGCTTGTGCTGCCGCTCGGGTCGGAAGCCCAGTCAGGACGAGGATTGCCGGCGACGGTGAAGGTCCCGCCGCCGGTGTCGATCACGGTGCAGTACTTGTACGGTGCGCGTTCGAGTGTCTCGTTCAGCTCGTCGCGGTACTTGATGAGCTCGCCGCGGGTGTCCTTGAGAATCTTCGTGATGGAGTCCGCCTGAGTGTGGGCGTCCGCGAACTCCTCCGCGGTCTTGCCGACGAACTCTCGGCCCACCTGTGCGTTGACACCGGCCCAGTGGGCCTTGTCCGCGCGACTCTTCAGGTTGCTCCGGGCGTCTTCCTTCAGCGTCGCCAGGTTCTTGGTCATCTCCTCCCAGTCGGTGATGGCCTCACCGAGCTGCGAGAAGTTCCCATAGCGCAATGCATCGAGATCCATGACCCCTCAGCTGCCCTTCCGCTCGTCAAAGCCCTGGTCCAGCTGGGAGATGCTGCTGAGAGTGCCGGCGATGTAGGACTCGTCGGCGGCGTGCTGGTTCTCGGTGTAGCGGAGGTGGTTGGAGATGTGGGCGCAGGCGTCGAGGAGGCTTTGCACCTGGTCCACCCAGCGCTCGGCCACATGATCGAGAGCAGCCCCGATGTCGAACCCCTCGGTCTTCAGTCCCCCGGCCGCCTTGATGGAGGACATGCGGGCATGGTCACTGAACCGGCTGAAGTCCTGGCGCAGTTCGTGGGCAGCGGAACCGATCGCGGAGAGGTCCTCTTGGTGCACGGTGAGATCACCACGCGTACTCTCGCCGCCTCCGTTGTCGGGAGTCACATGGTTGAGCTGCATACGGGCTGACTGGTTCTGTGCTGCCTTCGCTTTCAGCTGTTCCCACTCGTCCCACGCCATGCGTGATCCCTCCCCTCTCTCCGCTCCGGCCAGTGAGCGGAAGCCTCGTCAGACCAGCAGTGTCCACGTGCCTCAGTTCTCCGCATCCATCATTCCCACCTGGACCATGGGCTTCCCCCGCTTCCGGGAAACGAAGATCCCCCGCCCCGCCGGCATCGGCCGCGGTCGGACGCCGCCCAGGAGGTCGCCCTCGGCCGGGTCGCCCGCGAGGACCACGCCCTGGGCGCCGAGTTCCTTGATGCGCTGCATGAAGGACTCGTAACCGGCACGGCTCGCGCCCGCCGTGGAGCGGGCGATGATGAAGCGGACGCCGACGTCGCGGGCGAACGGCAGCAGTTCCGTCAGGCCCGCCAGCGGGTTGCCGCTCGACGTGGACACGAGGTCGTAGTCGTCGATGACGATGTACACCGTGGGACCCCGCCACCAGCTGCGGTTGCGCAGCTGCTCCGGGGTCACATCGGCGGTCGGGGTGCGGCGCTGCATCAGGTCGGCCAGTGCGTCCATGTGGTGCTGCATCTGGTTCGACATGGGGATGTACTCGGCCAGGTGCGACTTCGGGGTCACCCCGAGCAGCGAGCGGCGGTTGTCGACGACGAAGAGCTTGCAGGTGTTGCCGTCGTACCGCTCGGTCAGGCGCTTGATCAGCAGCTTCAGCAGGTTCGACTTGCCGGACTCGCTCTCCCCGAACACCAGGAAGAACGGGTCCTGTTCGAAGTCCACGAACACCGGCTCCAGGTTGTCCTCGTCGAGGGCGAAGGAGATGCCGCGGTTCGGGAAACGGTCGCCCGGCGGAAGCTGCGTGGCCGGGAACTCGCGGGGGAGCAGGCGCACCTCGGGCGCGCCCGGCTCCTGCCAGTGGCGGGTGACCTCGGCCGCGAGGGCGGTCGTCGCCTCCGCGAGGTCCGTGTCGGACGAGAGGCCGTCGATGCGCGGGACCGCCGCCATGAAGTGCTGCTTCTGCGGGGTCTGACCGCGGCCCGGCACACCGGTGGGGACGTTCGCCGCGACCTTGCGGTCGATCTCGGAGTCCATGGGGTCACCCAGCCGCAGCTCAAGGCGGTTCATCAGGTGGTCCTTGAGGTTCGCGCGAACCTCCATCGAGCGCGAGGCGGTCAGGACGAGGTGGATGCCGTAACCCAGACCGCGCGCGGCGATGTCCAGCACCAGCGGCTCCAGTGCCTCGTAGTCCGTGCGGAAGTTGCCCCAGCCGTCGATGACCAGGAAGACGTCACCCCAGGGTTGGTCGGTCACCGAGATGTCCCCCCGCGCGCGACGGGCGCGGAACTCCGCGATGGAGGAGATGCCCGCCGAACGGAAGTACTCCTCGCGCCGGGTCATGACGCCGTACACCTCGGCCGCCGTGCGCCGGACCTTCTCCGGGTCCAGACGGGACGCGACACCGCCCACATGCGGCAGGCCGGACACCGAGGCCATGCCACCACCACCGAAGTCCAGGCCATAGAACTGCACTTCCCACGGGGTGTGGGTCAGTGCGAACGACGCGATGATCGAGCGCAACAGCGTCGACTTGCCGGACTGGGGGCCGCCGATGATCTGCATATGACCGGCCGCGCCGCCGAAGTCCAGCCAGAGCGGGTCGCGCCGCTGCTCGTACGGCTTGTCGATCAGGCCGGCCGGGATGACCAGCCTGCCCGCGCCCTCGTAGCCCGGCTGGGTCATACCGCGGCCGGGGACCGGGGCGAGCCCCGGCAGCAGCGCGTCGAGCGACGGCGGGCTGTCCAGCGGGGGCAGCCACACCTGGTGGGCGGCCGGGCCCTGCGCTTCCAGGCGCCGCACGATCACGTCGAGGACGGTGTCGGCGAGCGCGTCGTCCTGCCGCTTTCCGGTCTCCTCCTCCTGCCGCTGCTGCGGGATCGGCACGTACTGCACCGGGACCTCGGCCGCCGTGAACAGGACCGGCCTGCGGTCGACGGGCAGCGGACCGCCGAGCACCGCGGCCTGCTGCGAGCTGGTGCGGTACACCCCGGAGACGTACGCGGCCTTGAAGCGCACCATCTCGTCCGTGCCGAACTTCAGGAAGCCGGAACCGGGGACGTTCGGCAGCTCGTAGGCGTCCGGGACGCCGAGCGCGGCGCGGGACTCGGCCGCCGAGAACGTCCGCAGACCGATCCGGTAGGAGAGGTACGTCTCCAGACCCCTCAGACGGCCCTCCTCCAGGCGCTGCGAGGCCAGCAGCAGGTGCACGCCCAGCGAACGGCCGATTCGGCCGATCTGCACGAACATCTCGATGAAGTCCGGCTTGGCGGTCAGCAGTTCGCTGAACTCGTCGATCACCAGGACGAGGGACGGGATCGGCTGCAACGGAGCACCCGCCGCGCGCGCCTTCTCGTAGTCGTGGATGTTGGCGTAGTTGCCGGCGTCGCGGAGCATCTCCTGGCGGCGGTTCAGCTCCCCGCGGATGGAGTCACCCATGCGGTCGACGAGGGTGAGGTCGTCCGCGAGGTTGGTGATCACGGCCGCCACGTGCGGCAGCTGGGCCATGCCCGCGAACGTGGCACCGCCCTTGAAGTCGGCGAGGACGAAGTTCAGCGTCTCGGAGGAGTGGGTCACGGCGAGGCCGAGGACCAGCGTGCGCAGCAGCTCGGACTTGCCGGAACCGGTCGCACCGACACACAGGCCGTGCGGACCCATGCCCTCCTGCGCCGCCTCCTTGAGGTCGAGCATCACGGGCCGGCCGTCCTCACCGAGGCCGATCGGCACGCGCAGCCGCTCCGACTGCGAGCGGGGCCGCCAGGTCCGCTTCGGGTCGACCGACGCGGCGTCACCCAGGTTCAGCAGGTCGGTGAACTCCAGGTTGGCGAGCAGCGGTTCGTCGTCGTCGCCGCCCGAAGCCATGCGCAGCGGCGCCAGCTGACGCGCCAGCGCCTCCGCCGCCTCGTACGAGAGGGCGTCCGGGGTCCCCTCGTAGACCATGCCGTGGGCGGACTCCAGGCGCAGTTCCTTCGGCTGCACGACGACCGACAGGTCGCCGCGCCCGATGGTGAGGTCGCCCGGTACGACCTCCAGGACCGTCACGCCTTGCAGGCCCTCGGGATTGGCCAGCAAAGAGGTGGGCGGAAGGGAGATGCCGTCGAGTACCACCACCAGATGGGGTTGTTCGGGCACGGGCGGCCCGGACGGGTGGAAACGCGGGCGGCCCTCCAGACGGGAGGCGAGCCGGTCCTCCAGCTCGACCGGGTCGGCGCCGATCAGGCGCATGCTGCCGGCGCCGTCGGCGACGCCCGGAGCCTGCACGTGCGGCAGCCACTTGGCCCACTCCCACTCGGGCGCCGACTCGCGTGCGGTGACGACGGCGATGACCAGGTCCTCGGGGGAGTGCAGCGAGGCGAGGGAGGCGGTGACGGCGCGGGCGGTGCCGCGTACGGTGCCCGGCTCGCCGCTGATCGTCACGTGGTAGAAGGCGCGCAGCGACACCGCCATCGGCAGGTCGTCGAGGGTGTTGTGCGTCGCCAGGAAGCGCTGCACGGCGCCGGCGGTCAGCGGCTCCAGCTCGTCGACCGGGGCGGTCTGGGGCAGTATCAGGGGGGTGGCCAGGGCCTGCGGGCCGAGTCCCACGCGCACCTGCCCGAAGTCCTCGTCGGCGGTGCGCCGTTCCCATACCCGGCTGCCCTCGGCGACCAGGGCCCACAGTTGCTCCGGCGAAGGGTGCAGGTAGTACTGGGTGTCGCGCTGGGCCTGCGCGGTGTCCACGGCGGCGCGACGGGTCTGCGACAGATAACGAAGGTAGTCACGGCGCAGGTCGGCCATCTGTCCCTGATTGCCGCGGCGGTAGCGGACGAGCATCGAGATGCCCATGGCGATCGTCGAGGCCACCATCACCAGGCCCATGATCTTCATGAAGGGCTGGGCCTGAGGGTTGAAGAAGAACACCACGGATCCGCCCATGCCCAGCATGGGCAGGAGCTGCATCAGTGCGCCTTCCTGCTGACCGCGCGGGAGTTCCGGCGGAGCCTGTAGCACGACCTCTTCCGTGGGCACTTCCTTCGGCAGTGCCCGCGGTGGGCGCTTGACGACGATGTGGCTCACTACGCACCAATTCCCTTGCCGGACCGAGATGTTTCATCCGCCGCCCCGTGTCAGGCGGACGTCGATCGCGAACCGCGATCCTACTGACAACCACTGACAACGGCGGGCGGTAAGGTGCCGGTGAAGCGCGTGAGCAGTTGCGAATCGTTCCGGGAAAACCTGGGCAATCCGCACCTGTTCGAAACAAGCGCCTCCCGCGGATCCCGGCCAGAACCACTCGGTCGGCAGGCGGAGCGGGAAGGCGCCGCACAACCTACACAGCATCTTTACGGGCGGAAGGTGCGCGGTGGCACCGTAGGCCGCCCCACCACCGACGAGGGGGAACAGCAGGTGAGCATGACGGCCTCCGTGCCGGCCGGCGCGACCGGTGGACCGGGCACCGGAGCCCCTTCCGGGGCGGGTATGGGCTTCGGCTTCTGCCGCGTCACCATCGTGGCGCCCGACAGCCGCATCGACGTTGCGCTGCCCGACGACGTACCGGTCGCCGACCTCTACCCGGAGATCCTGCGCCTGTCCCAGCAGAGCCCCGCCGAGGGCGCTCCGGTCGGATACCACCTCGTACGCCGTGACGGCACCGTCCTCGACGGCGCCCGGTCCTTCACGGCCCAGCGCATCCTCGACGGCGAGCTGCTCACCTTGCGCCCGTTCGCAGAGTCGCTGCCCCCGGCCGTCCTCGACGACGTCTCCGAGGCGGTGGCCGCCGCCGTCACCCGGGACCGCACCCTGTGGAGCGGCGACCTGACCCGCGCCGCCGGTCTCGTCGCGGGCGGCGTCCTGCCCACGCTGCTCGCGTTCGTGGCCTGGAGCTCGCAGGTCCGGCACGACATGCACAGCCTTCAGGGCATCATCGCGGGCGTCTGCGGCATCCTGCTCGTCACGATCGCGTGCGTACGCGCGCGTGTGTACGACGACCGGGGTTCCGCCGTCGCGCTGGGACTCGGCGCCCTGCCCAACGTGGCCGTGGCCGGCTCGGGCCTGCTGTCGCTCTCCGCCGGCGAGGGCATCGGGCGACTGCAGTTCCTGCTCGCCTGCACGACCGTCCTGGTCGCCTCCCTGGTGCTCACCCTGGTGTCGCCGGGCGGCGACGGACCCTTCGTGGCGTTCCTCTTTGCCTCCGCCATCGGTCTGATCACGACCTTCGTCGCGATCCTCACCGAGCTGAAGCCCATCGAAACGGCCGCCGTCTGCGCCCCGCTCTCCGTCGTGGCGCTGGCCTTCCTCCCCGGCCTGTCCATGCGTTTCGCGCGGCTGCCCATCGGTTTCGAACCGCCCAACCCGTCCCGCGGCGGTTACGACACCGGTGAGCCCGCGCCCCAGGAGCCCGTGGACGCCGAGCGTGTGGCCGCACAGGCCCGGCGCGGCCACGAACTCCTCGTCGGCCTCGTCGGCGGCTGCGCTCTCGTCGCGGTGGGCGCGTCCATCGTCCTCGGCTTCTCCAGCAACATCTGGGCCCAGCTGCTGGCTCTCGCGACCGGCGTGGCGATGCTCATGCGGGCGCACCTGTTCCGTTACACCGCCCAGGTCGGCGCCACCCTGGCCGCGGGCTTCGCCGCCATCGTCTTCCTCGGCCTGGGGCTGGCCCTGAACCCGCCGCGGGGGTACCTGATCGACGCCTTCCGGGGCGACACCACCGCCCTCGACATCCGGAGCGTCTGGCTCGCCGCCGCCGTCGCCGCGGCCACCGCCCTGGTCACCGCGATCGCCCTGATCACCCCACGGCGCGGTGTCACCCCCTTCTGGGGGCGCTTCCTGGAGATCGCGGAGAGCTTCGTCCTGCTCACCCTGATCCCGCTGGCCCTGGCCGTCTTCGACGTGTACGCGCAGGCGCGGGCCATGACCAGCTAGGAGCCGGCCGGCGGAAGCGGGCCGTCGCCGGCGAGGAGCTGGACGGCAAAAAGGGCGGCACCGCGCGCGTGCCGCCCTTTCTCATGCGTGGCCCACTACCCGTCCAACCCCCCGTTATGAGCCATAGGCGTCAAATCGAACTCCCCGTCCCGAGCCCCCAGCACGAACGCCCGCCACTCCGCCTCGGTGTAGCGCAGCACCGTGTCCGGGTCGAGGGAGGACCGCATCGCCACCGCCCCGCCGGGCAGGTACGCGATCTCGACCCGCTCCTCGTGCTCCTCCGTGCCCGGCGCGCAGTGCCACTCGACGCCCGAGATGTCGAGGGCGTACAGCTCGTCCCGCTCCCGCTCCTTGCGCGCCTTGATCTCCGCTTCCGTTTCCGCCATCGTGCAGCGACCCCTTCCCGAGGTAGGTACGGTCCGGCGCTCACCCTAGTGGCCGGGACCGCCCCACCAGGGCGGTTCGCCGACCGGGCGTAAGGTGCCCGCCATCGCCTGGTACCCTGAGTGACGGCCGTTTGTGTACGCGCCCCCGGAACCGCCCCGTGCTCGTTCTGGAGGCCGCGCCCAGCGGATCCCCGCCTCCCGAGTAACGGAAGCTCCCCCGAGATGTAGACCGGGGGCACTCGGTGGCACTCAACAGACTATGAGGAGTACGCGTGTCGCTCGACGCCGCTACGAAGAAGCAGATCATCGCCGAGTTCGGTGCCAAGGAGGGTGACACCGGCTCCCCCGAGGTCCAGGTCGCCCTGCTCTCCCGTCGGATCTCCGACCTGACGGAGCACCTCAAGACCCACAAGCACGACCACCACTCCCGCCGTGGCCTGCTGATCCTCGTCGGTCAGCGCCGCCGCCTTCTCCAGTACCTGGCGAAGAAGGACATCCAGCGCTTCCGTACGCTGGTCGACCGCCTCGGCATCCGCCGCGGTGCGGCGGGCGCCCGGTAAGACGCCATGAGGGGAGCGGTTCCCGACAGTACTCGGGGGCCGCTCCCTTTGCCGTATGTGGGGCCCTGCCGCGCATCCGGAACCCTCCGCCGTATGTGCGGAGACGTGCAGAGTGTCACTCACGCTTTGTAGTGTGGTAGCACAACGCAATACGCACGACACGGAACGACGTACGCCACAGCACGACGGGGTACGTCACAGAACGAGGAGGAGCGCACCCAGCCGCCGCCGGTCCTCGGTAGTGGCCCCCGGGGGGAAGCGAGCCCCGGGTGCTTCGATCGAAGACCGGCCCGCACCGCACGGAGCGCTTCTCCGCCACCGTCCCCCTGCCACACGGGCAGCCAAGGGACGAAAGACGATACGTAACGGAGAAAACGCTAGTGGAGAACGAGACCCACTACGCCGAGGCCGTCATCGACAACGGTCCCTTCGGCACCCGCACCATCCGCTTCGAGACGGGCCGCCTGGCCAAGCAGGCCGCCGGCTCCGCCGTGGCGTACCTGGACGACGACACCATGGTGCTGTCGGCCACCACCGCCTCCAAGAACCCCAAGGACCAGCTCGACTTCTTCCCGCTGACGGTGGACGTCGAGGAGCGGATGTACGCCGCCGGCAAGATCCCCGGCAGCTTCTTCCGCCGTGAGGGCCGGCCGTCCGAGGACGCCATCCTCACCTGCCGCCTCATCGACCGTCCGCTGCGCCCGTCCTTCAAAAAGGGCCTGCGCAACGAGATCCAGGTCGTCGCCACGATCATGGCCCTCAACCCCGACCACCTGTACGACGTCGTCGCGATCAACGCCGCGTCCGCGTCCACGCAGCTGGCCGGTCTGCCCTTCTCCGGCCCGATCGGCGGCGTCCGCGTCGCGCTGATCCGCGGCCAGTGGGTCGCCTTCCCGACGCACACCGAGCTTGAGGACGCCGTCTTCGACATGGTCGTCGCCGGTCGCGTCCTGGAGGACGGCGACGTCGCGATCATGATGGTCGAGGCCGAGGCCACCGAGAAGACCATCAAGCTGGTCGAGGGTGGCGCCGAGGCGCCGACCGAGGAGGTCGTCGCCGCCGGTCTGGAGGCCGCCAAGCCCTTCATCAAGGTCCTGTGCCGCGCGCAGGCCGACCTCGCCGCCAAGGCCGCCAAGCCGACCGCCGAGTTCCCGATCTTCCTGGACTACCAGGACGACGTGTTCGAGGCGCTGACCGCGGCCGTCCGCCCCGAGCTGGCCCAGGCGCTCACCATCGCCGGCAAGCAGGAGCGCGAGACCGAGCTGGACCGGGTCAAGGGTCTGGCCGCCGAGAAGCTCCTGCCGGAGTTCGAGGGCCGCGAGAAGGAGATCTCCGCCGCGTACCGCTCGCTCACCAAGCAACTGGTCCGCGAGCGCGTGATCAAGGAGAAGAAGCGCATCGACGGCCGCGGTGTCACCGACATCCGCACCCTGGCCGCCGAGGTCGAGGCCATCCCGCGGGTGCACGGTTCCGCGCTGTTCGAGCGCGGCGAGACCCAGATCCTGGGCGTCACCACCCTCAACATGCTCCGCATGGAGCAGCAGCTGGACACCCTCTCCCCGGTGACCCGCAAGCGCTACATGCACAACTACAACTTCCCGCCGTACTCCACCGGTGAGACCGGCCGCGTCGGCTCCCCGAAGCGCCGCGAGATCGGCCACGGCGCCCTCGCCGAGCGCGCCCTGGTGCCGGTGCTGCCGACGCGCGAGGAGTTCCCGTACGCGATCCGCCAGGTGTCCGAGGCCCTCGGCTCCAACGGCTCGACGTCCATGGGCTCGGTCTGCGCCTCCACCATGTCGCTGCTGAACGCCGGTGTGCCGCTGAAGGCCCCGGTCGCCGGTATCGCCATGGGCCTGATCTCCCAGGACATCGACGGCGAGACGCACTACGTCACCCTCACCGACATCCTCGGTGCGGAGGACGCCTTCGGTGACATGGACTTCAAGGTCGCCGGCACCAAGGACTTCGTGACCGCCCTCCAGCTCGACACCAAGCTGGACGGCATCCCGGCCTCCGTCCTGGCCGCGGCCCTCAAGCAGGCCCGCGACGCCCGCCTCCACATCCTCGACGTGATGATGGAGGCCATCGACCGGCCCGACGAGATGAGCCCGCACGCCCCGCGGATCATCACCGTCAAGATCCCGGTCGACAAGATCGGTGAGGTCATCGGCCCCAAGGGCAAGATGATCAACCAGATCCAGGAGGACACGGGCGCCGAGATCACCATCGAGGACGACGGCACGATCTACATCGGCGCCGCCGACGGCCCCTCCGCCGAGGCCGCCCGCACCACGATCAACGGCATCGCCAACCCGACGATGCCCGAGGTCGGCGAGCGGTACCTGGGTACGGTCGTCAAGACGACCACCTTCGGTGCGTTCGTCTCCCTGCTGCCCGGCAAGGACGGTCTGCTGCACATCTCGCAGATCCGCAAGCTCGCCGGCGGCAAGCGCGTGGAGAACGTCGAGGACGTGCTCGGCGTGGGCCAGAAGGTCCAGGTCGAGATCGCCGAGATCGACTCCCGCGGCAAGCTCTCCCTCGTTCCGGTGATCGAGGGCGAGGACGACGCCGAGACCGCGAAGGACGACGCCGAGCAGTGACGTCCCGTAGCTCCAAGGTGACGGCCCGCCCCTCTTCGGAGGCGCGGGCCGTCGCCCGTACCCAAACCCTCATCAAGGGCACAGCCGGCATCGGTACGGTCCGCAGGACCACCCTCCCGGGCGGCCTGCGCATCGTCACCGAGACCCTGCCCTCGGTCCGCTCCGCCACCTTCGGCATCTGGGCGCACGTCGGCTCCCGCGACGAGACCCCGTCCCTGAACGGCGCGACGCACTACCTGGAGCACCTGCTCTTCAAGGGCACGACCCGTCGCAGCGCGCTCGACATCTCCTCCGCGCTCGACGCGGTCGGCGGCGAGATGAACGCGTTCACGGCCAAGGAGTACACGTGCTACTACGCGCGCGTGCTCGACACCGACCTGCCCCTCGCCATCGACGTCGTCTGCGACATGCTGACCGGCTCGCTGATCCTCGAAGAGGACGTCAACGTCGAGCGCGGCGCGATCCTCGAAGAGATCGCCATGACCGAGGACGACCCGGGCGACTGCGTGCACGACCTGTTCGCGCACACCATGTTCGGCGACAACGCCCTCGGCCGGCCGGTCCTCGGCACGGTCGACACGGTCAACGCCCTCACCGCCGACCGCATCCGCCGCTTCTACCGGAAGCACTACGACCCGACCCACCTCGTGGTCGCCTGCGCCGGCAACATCGACCACAACAAGGTCGTACGGCAGGTCCGCGCGGCCTTCGAGAAGGCCGGCGCCCTCCGCGACCCGGACGCGCAGCCCATCGCCCCGCGCGAGGGCCGCCGTACGATCCGCACCTCCGGCAAGGTCGAGCTGCTCGCCCGCAAGACCGAGCAGGCCCATGTCGTCCTCGGCATGCCCGGCATCGCCCGCGCCGACGACCGCCGCTGGGCCATGGGCGTGCTCAACACCGCGCTCGGCGGAGGCATGTCCTCCCGCCTCTTCCAGGAGGTCCGGGAGAAGCGCGGCCTCGCCTACAGCGTGTACTCGTACACCTCCGCCTTCGCGGACTGCGGCCTGTTCGGCGTCTACGCCGGCTGCCGGCCCAGCCAGGTGCACGACGTCCTGCGCATCTGCCGCGACGAACTCGACCACGTCGCGCAGAACGGCCTCTCCGACGAAGAGATCGCCCGCGCCATCGGCCAGCTGCGGGGTTCCACGGTCCTGGGCCTGGAGGACACCGGCGCGCTGATGAACCGTATCGGCAAGAGTGAGCTGTGCTGGGGCGAGCAGATGTCCGTGGACGACATGCTCGCGAAGATGGAGGCGGTCACCCCGGACGAGGTCCGCGAGGTCGCCCGCGACATCCTGGGACAGCGCCCGTCGCTGTCGGTCATCGGCCCGCTCAAGGACAAGCAGACCTCCCGGCTGCACGACGCGGTCGCCTGAAACACCACCGGTTAGGAAACAGGAACATGAGCAAGCTGCGCGTGGCGGTCCTCGGTGCCGGGGGCCGGATCGGGTCGGAGGCGGTCAAGGCGGTCGAGGCCGCCGAGGACATGGAGCTGGTCGCCGCCCTCGGCCGCGGCGACAAGCTGGAGACGCTGGCGGAGACCGGCGCCCAGGTCGCCGTCGAGCTGACCACCCCCGCCTCGGTCATGGGCAACCTGGACTTCTGCGTGCGCCACGGCATCCACGCCGTCGTCGGTACGACGGGCTGGACCGAGGACCGCCTCGCGCAGCTGCGGGGCTGGCTCGCCCAGTCCCCGGAGACCGGCGTGCTCATCGCGCCGAACTTCTCCATCGGAGCCGTGCTGACGATGAAGTTCGCGCAGATCGCCGCGCCGTACTTCGAGTCGGTCGAGGTGGTCGAGCTGCACCACCCGAACAAGGTGGACGCCCCCAGCGGTACGGCCACGCGCACGGCCCAGCTCATCGCCGAGGCCCGCCGGGCGGCCGGGACGGCACCGGCGCCGGACGCCACCGTCACGGCCCTGGACGGTGCGCGGGGCGCCAGCGTCGACGGCGTCCCCGTGCACGCCGTCCGCCTGCGCGGCCTGCTGGCCCACCAGGAAGTGCTGCTCGGCGGCGAGGGCGAGACCCTCACCATCCGCCACGACTCCCTGCACCACAGCAGCTTCATGCCGGGCATCCTGCTCGGCGCGCGCCGCGTGGTGACCACTCCGGGCCTCACCTTCGGCCTGGAGCACTTCCTGGACCTGAGCTGAGACGACCGAGCCGAGACTGACGCCTCCGATGCGCGCGAAGATCACCTACCTCGTCACGGCCGCCGTCCTGGTCTTCTATTTCGTCCTGGTCGGCAGCCGCGGCGTGATGCTCATCCAGTCCGGCACGGCCGTCACCGTCACCTTCGGCGTGGCGGTGCTGGTCCTGCCGCTCATCGGCCTGTGGTTCCTGTGGAAGAACACCCAGTTCGTCCGCAAGGCCAACCAGCTCGCCGCCGAACTCGACGCCGAGGGCGGCCTGCCGCTCGACGAGCTCAGGCGCCTGCCCAGCGGCCGGATCGACCGCGACTCGGCCGACGAGGTGTTCGCCAAGCGCAAGGCCGAGACGGAGGCGTCCCCGGACGACTGGCGCTGCTGGTTCCGCCTGGCCGTCGCCTACCACGACGCCCGCGACACCCCCCGTGCCCGCAAGGCGATGCAAAGGGCCATCGCCCTGCATGACGGAAAGCCGGTCCAGGCCGCCTGACGGCGCGCCCCCGCACGACCGCCCCACCGCACCGTCGCTCAGCGGCTCCCGTACTCCGCCGCCCACGCCTCCACCGCGTCCGCCGCCCGGTCGAAGGCCATCGGCCGGCCGAGGAAGTCCAGGCCGTGCGTGGTGAGCAGCGGCGGGGTGTCCTGCGGACGCCGGTCCTTGCGTACGAGCGCCAGCGCCTGCCCCTGCACGGTGCGCGGCAGACCCAGCCAGCGCACCGGCTGCTGCGCGGTCCGCACCGAGACCACCCGCGCCCACGGCACCGTCCGCGTCCCCAGGAAGCCGGTCCGGCGCAGCCCGCGCCGGCTCACCCACACCCCCATGCGCAGCAACCGCAGCGCGCCGACGACGATCGCCAGGCCCAGGCCGAGGACCACCCCGGCGTCGGCCGGCGAGCCGGTGAGCGCGGTGAGCACGGCGGCGAACAGGACGAACGAGGCGAGCAGCAGCACCAGCGCGGCCAGACCCACTCGCCAGGGACCGGGACGGTACGGGCGCCGCCAGCGGTCCGGATCGTCGTACGGCAGCGCACTCTCGGCCGTCGTCTCGAAGGTGCGTTCGGCCGTCAGGAAGGGCAGGGGCACGGCTGGTCCTCACTCGGTCCTCACGGGGGCTGTGCCGGTGAGGCTATCCGCCCCCGTTCCCGCCCACCAGCCGTGAGCGTCCGGAAGGGGCAGCGCCCGCGCTCAGTGCCCCTGGGACGCCTGGGACTGCTGAGCCGGCGTATCGGACGGCGTGGAGAGCGCCGGCATGCCCAGGACCAGGGCGCCTATGAGGCCGGCGACGATGGTGAGGCCCAGCAGCCAGCGTCCGGCCATCTCGCCGAAGGACGCGCGTCGACGGGGCGGGGGAGTGACATTGCTGCGGAACCTGTCCGCCTCGGCCAGGAAGGCGAAGGGTACGGGCTCGCGCCGACGGAACATCGTGGTGCCGTTCCTCTCAGGGGTGGTGATCGAATGTGTGGACTTCACCGATACAGACGATCGAGTGACACAAAAGGTGCCCATGTCCGAAAAAATCGTGGGTGCGTTTTTTGAGGTGAGGTGGTGCCAGGCCCCGCCGGGTGCCCCCGTAAGGTGGTCGCCAACCACCGCAGTGATGGGAAGGACCCCAACCCCCGTGACCACCCCCGAGTCGCTCACGTTCCGCAGTGACGTCACCGTCGAGCTGGTGAAGTCCAGCGCTTCGGACGCCGACGTGCTCTTCGCCGCCCGCGTCTCCACCGCCGGCGAGCAGTCCCTGGACGAGCTGAAGAAGGACCCCGAGCGCTCCAAGGGCCTGATCAACTTCCTGATGCGCGACCGGCACGGCAGCCCGTTCGAGCACAACTCGATGACGTTCTTCATCAGCGCCCCGATCTTCGTCTTCCGCGAGTTCATGCGGCACCGGGTCGGCTGGTCGTACAACGAGGAGTCGGGCCGCTACCGCGAGCTCCAGCCGGTCTTCTACGTCCCCGGTGCCGACCGCAAGCTCGTCCAGCAGGGCCGCCCCGGCAAGTACGTCTTCGTCGAGGGGACCCCGGCCCAGCAGGAGGCCGTGGGCAGCGCCCTGCGGGAGTCGTACGAGCAGGCGTACGCGGCCTACCAGAAGCTGCTCGCCGAGGGCGTCGCGCGCGAGGTGGCCCGCGCCGCCCTCCCCGTCGGCCTCTACTCCTCGATGTACGCCACCTGCAACGCGCGCTCCCTGATGCACTTCCTCGGCCTGCGCACCCAGCACGAGCTGGCCAAGGTGCCGTCCTTCCCGCAGCGGGAGATCGAGATGGTGGGCGAGAAGATGGAGGCGGAGTGGGCCAGGCTCATGCCGCTCACGTACGCCGCCTTCAACGCGAACGGGCGGGTGGCCCCGTAACGAAGCCTTGTTCCCCTGTCGGGAACGGATGTACGGGTCAGCCCGGCGAAGTGTCCGTATTGCGGCATTTAGAGAAGTTCATCTAGCCTGATCAAACGGACCCGGCACTGCTTGAACCCCCGAGCAGGCAGTGCCGGGCTCCCTCTTTGTCCTGACTTTCCCGACACCCCGAGGACACATCCCGCATCGAGCACCGAGTAGCGTGTTACCCATGGCTCCGACCTCGACTCCGCAGACCCCCTTCGGGCGGGTCCTCACCGCCATGGTCACGCCCTTCACGGCGGACGGCGCACTCGACCTCGACGGCGCGCAGCGGCTCGCCGCCCACCTGGTGGACGCAGGCAACGACGGCCTGATCATCAACGGCACCACCGGCGAGTCCCCCACCACCAGTGACGCGGAGAAATCGGACCTGGTACGAGCCGTCCTGGAGGCCGTCGGCGACCGCGCCCACGTCGTCGCCGGAGTCGGCACCAACGACACCCGCCACAGCATCGAGCTGGCCCGCGAAGCCGAGCGGATCGGCGCCCACGGCCTCCTGGTCGTCACGCCGTACTACAACAAGCCCCCGCAGGAGGGCCTGTACCGGCACTTCACGGCCGTCGCCGACGCCACCGGCCTGCCGGTCATGCTCTACGACATCCCCGGCCGCAGCGGCGTCCCGATCAGCACCGAGACCCTCGTCCGGCTCGCCGAGCACCCCCGGATCGTCGCCAACAAGGACGCCAAGGGCGACCTCGGCCGCGCCGGTTGGGCCATCGCCCGGTCCGGCCTCGCCTGGTACTCCGGCGACGACATGCTCAATCTCCCGCTGCTCTCCGTGGGCGCGGTCGGCTTCGTCTCCGTCGTCGGCCACCTGGTCACCCCCGACCTGCGCGCCCTGGTCGACGCGTACACCTCGGGTGACGTCGTCAAGGCCACGGAGATCCACCAGAAGCTGCTCCCGGTCTACACCGGCATGTTCCGCACCCAGGGAGTCATGACCACCAAGGCCGCCCTGGCCCTCCAGGGACTGCCGGCCGGACCGCTGCGCTCGCCGATGGTCGAGTGTTCGCCCGAGGAGATCGCGCAGCTCAAGATCGATCTTGCCGCCGGCGGGGTACAGCTCTGACAACAGACTTGGCACCACAGGGGCTTCACAACTGAAGAACAACTGAAGACGCAGGCCACCGGTGCCTGCACTCGACAACGACAACTGCTTACGCACGAACGTCATGCGCGCCACGTGCCCTACCGGTACGTGGCGCGCGTGGTGAGGAGAGTCTTTTGAGTCATCCGCATCCTGAACTCGGCCCGCCCCCGCCGCTGCCCGAGGGCGGCCTGCGGGTCACCCCGCTCGGCGGCCTCGGCGAGATCGGCCGAAACATGACGGTCTTCGAGTACGGCGGTCGCCTGCTGATCGTCGACTGCGGAGTGCTCTTCCCCGAGGAGGAGCAGCCCGGAATCGACCTGATCCTGCCGGACTTCTCGTCCATCCGGGACCGCCTCGACGACATCGAGGGCATCGTCCTCACGCACGGCCACGAGGACCACATCGGCGGCGTCCCCTTCCTGCTCCGCGAGAAGCCGGACATCCCGCTGATCGGCTCCAAGCTCACCCTCGCGTTGATCGAGGCCAAGCTCCAGGAGCACCGGATCCGCCCGTACACCCTGGAGGTGGCGGAGGGGAACCGCGAGCGCATCGGCCCCTTCGACTGCGAGTTCGTCGCCGTCAACCACTCCATCCCGGACGCCCTGGCCGTCGCCATCCGCACCCCCGCCGGCATGGTGGTGCACACAGGCGACTTCAAGATGGACCAGCTCCCGCTGGACAACCGCCTCACGGACCTGCACGCCTTCGCGCGGCTGAGCGAAGAGGGCATCGACCTCCTCCTCGCCGACTCCACGAACGCAGAGGTCCCGGGTTTCACCCCGCACGAGCGCGACATCTCCAGCGTCCTGCGGCAGGTCTTCGCCGGCGCCCGCAAGCGGATCATCGTGGCGAGCTTCGCCAGCCACGTCCACCGCATCCAGCAGATTCTGGACGCGGCGCACGAGTACGGCCGCCGGGTCGCCTTCGTCGGCCGCTCCATGGTCCGCAACATGGGCATCGCCCGCGACCTCGGCTACCTGAAGGTGCCGCCGGGCCTGGTGGTCGACGTCAAGACGCTGGACGACCTGCCCGACCACGAGGTGGTCCTCGTCTGCACGGGCTCCCAGGGCGAACCGATGGCGGCCCTGTCCCGCATGGCCAACCGTGACCACCAGATCCGCATCGTCGAGGGCGACACGGTCATCCTCGCGTCCTCGCTGATCCCCGGGAACGAGAACGCGGTCTACCGCGTGATCAACGGCCTGACCCGCTGGGGCGCCAACGTCGTCCACAAGGGCAACGCCAAGGTGCATGTTTCCGGCCACGCGTCCGCAGGCGAGCTGCTGTACTTCTACAACATCTGCCGCCCGAAGAACCTGATGCCGGTCCACGGCGAGTGGCGCCACCTGAGGGCGAACGCGGAGCTGGGCGCCCTGACCGGTGTCCCGCACGACCGGATCGTCATCGCCGAGGACGGCGTGGCCGTCGACCTGGTCGAGGGCAAGGCGAAGATCTCCGGCAAGGTCCAGGCGGGTTACGTCTACGTCGACGGCCTCTCGGTCGGCGATGTCGGTGAGCCGGCGCTGAAGGACCGGAAGATCCTCGGCGACGAGGGCATCATCTCGGTGTTCGTGGTCGTGGACGCCTCCACCGGCAAGATCACCGGCGGCCCCCATGTCCAGGCCCGCGGCTCCGGTATCGAGGACTCGGCCTTCGCCGACGTCCTCCCGAAGATCACCGAGGTGCTGGAGCGGTCCGCCCAGGACGGCGTCGTGGAGCCCCACCAGCTCCAGCAGCTCGTCCGCCGGACCCTCGGCAAGTGGGTCTCGGACACCTATCGCCGCAGGCCGATGATCCTGCCGGTGGTCGTGGAGGTCTGACGCCTCGTCGGTCCGAACCAGGAGCGGGGCGCCTCGATTTGCATCGAGGCGCCCCGCTCCAGTACGTTTACGGCTCCGCCCAACCGGGAACCCCAGCACTTCACGTGCTGGACACGGATGCCCGGAGCGGGTGGGAAAACCGACTCAGAACCTCTGATAAAGTCGGAACCGCCGGAAAGGGAAACGCGAGAGCGGGAACCTGGAAAGCACCGAGGAAATCGGATCGAGAAAAGATCTGATAGAGTCGGAAACGCAAGACCGAAGGGAAGCGCCCGGAGGAAAGCCCGAGAGGGTGAGTACAAAGGAAGCGACCGTTCCTT
>NZ_BMVN01000070.1:0-26219 GCF_014650735.1 Streptomyces canarius | reverse complement strand
CGCGCCCACCGCCGCAAACCCCTCATCATCCCCGTCATCATCGACGCCTGAGCCACAGCCCGGCAGCGCTGTCCCGCTCCGGCCGTGGGACCGCAGGCATCGAGGTCTGCGTGGGACGGGGCGGGCGGCGACCGGCCAAGGGATCGTTCGGCTGTCCGCCGTCGTGGACCTCGCAGACGATCCGGTCGCTCTCGGCCCGGATCCGCGGCGTGCCCGAGCCGGCGCCGCGGACGACGCCGTCGGTGGTCAGCTCCGCCACCGCGCTCAGGAGTCGAGGCTGAGTTCGGCCCAGACCGTCTTGCCGGGGTGACGCGGGGTGACGCCCCAGCGTCGGGCGAGTCGGTCGAGGAGTTGCATGCCAAAACCGCCGGGCTCGGTGTTCGCAGTGGCGCGTTTGCGGGGCCAGCGGTCGCTGGAATCGCTGACGGCTATGCGCAGCCACCGCCCGTTCCAGGTGAGCTGGATCAGGGGCGGGCCGGAGCCGTGGCGGATGGCATTGGTGATCAGTTCCGAGACGAGCAGTTCGGCGGTCTGGATCATCCGATGCTGGCGCAGCGGGCCGCCGAAACCGTCCACGCAGTCGCGGACCCAGTGCCGGGCGGCCGTGATGCTCGCCGTGACTGCGGGGAAGCGCGTCTCGCAGGATGGGATGGTCGATTCGCCGTTCACGAGGTTCCTCCAGCGCGGGTGGCTGTGGGCCGCCGCCGACCGGTGCTCTGCGCAGCCGGTGGGAGCCATGTGCCGGGTTACCCATGCCTGCCCGGTGAACCATCTGTGTCTGCCGGGTGCCCGGCAGATCCCGCGAAGGCCATCCGCCGGGACTTCGACAGCGCCGGCGCGTGCTGGGTGAGTGAGAGCACCAGCTCTTCGCTGACATCGGTCAGGGGTGCGGATTGCTGGGAGTGACCTCGTAGGGCGAGCAGCCAAGTTCCAGGACGGCTTCGGTGCCGGCGCTCCCCCCGGCCGTCGACGCGTTCGTCCGACGAATTCACTACCCGGCGGCCGGAGCGCCGTGATACACAGCCGAGGTGCAAAACACTGTGGAGTTCCCCGAGGTCCTGCGGCTGATCGAAGACCGCTCGGCCGCGTTCCGCGCCGCGATCGCGTCCGCCCCCGACCTTGACGTCCCGGTCCCGACCTGCCCGGACTGGACGCTGCGCGAACTGGCGCAGCACCTCGGCGACGGCCGCCGCCGCCAGGCCGCCATCGTCGCGGCGGGCCCCGGCGCCGAGCCCCCGGCGAGGACGGACCCGAAGGGCGCCCCGACCGCGCCCCGCGACCGCGAAGCCCTGGATGCCTGGCTCGCCGAGTCGACCGAGCTCATGCTCGACGCGATGCGCGAGGCCGGCCCGGACCGCGGCTGCTGGACCTGGTGGGGCCGCTCGCAGGCCCCGGAGACCAGCGGAGCCGTGGCCCGGCACCAGATCCAGGAGATCGCCGTCCACACCTACGACGCCCAGCTCACCCAGGGGGCCGCACAGCCGCTGCCGACGGACGTCGCGGTCGAGGGCGTCGACGAGTTCCTCACGACCGTCTCGGCGACGACCGTCCCCTGGCCGTTCAAGCCGGCGACCATCGACCTGCACACGACCGAGGGCCGCTCCTGGCGCCTGACCCTCGACGCCGACGGCGTCCGCTGCGACGACCTCGCCGCCGACGCGGAGCCGGGCGACATGGCGATGCGAGGCGCAGCGAGCGAACTGGTCCTCTACTTCTACGAGCGCGTCCCGCTCGACGGCCTGGAGACCACCGGCGACACCGAGCCGATGGAGCAGCTCGCAGACTGGGACCCGAACGCGTAGAACGCGCACGTGTGACGTACCCGGCGGCCCTGACGGAAGGCTCCGGTAGAGCGACTGACACCGAGCCTCGCCGAAGGCACGGACGGGCGGCGCGGCGGGCGACGGCCGCCGCGCGGGAAGACCCGCAGGCAGCGGAACGGCCCGGAGCTCTCAGTACAGTGGTCATTCGCGACCCGGCGCTGTCGAGTGGCTTGCCGGAGTCGGCAAGACATCCGGCGTGAGATGCGCTGTCGGGGCCAGTGACGACAGACGCTGGGACGGCCGACACCGCAGGGCCGGCGACCGCCACCTGGATGAACGCCCTGCGGGCCGCCCGTCCCCCGCCAACCGTAGTGATTGATCGGCGGACTGGGCTCTACCCGTCGTCGCGCTGCGGACCATGCCAGTCCAGGACGAGGACGGTGGCGTCGTCCCTGAGGTTTCCCCGACAGGCATCCAGCACCGCGCTGGTCAGGCTGCGCACGGCCTCCCTGGGGTGTGAGGCGCGGGTGTCCCACATGAGGGATGCCAGGTCGACGGCTCCGGCGCCGCGTTCCTGCATGCCGTCAGTGAGCAGGACCAGACGGTCGCCGGGGAGGAGCTGGAGTTGCTGGACACGGTAGGGGGCGGGGGCCGCCACGCCGAAGGGGAGGTTGGCCGCGAGCTGGACCTCTTCGACCTCGGTGGCGCCTTTGCGCAGGCGCAGCGGCCGGGGATGCCCGGCGTTGACCAGTTCGCAGGTCCCCGTCGCGAGGCTGATGCACAGCAATTGACCGGTGGCCAGGCCACGGCTGTGGGTCAGCAAGGCGTCATGGGCGCGTTGGGCCTGCTGGAGCGCGTCACAACCGCTGCGGCGGGCGCCGCGCAGAGCGCCGACCAGAAGCGTGGCGAGCAGCGCGGAGTGGGTGTCGTGCCCCATGGCGTCGGTGATGGACAGGTGCAGTGTGTCGCGGTCGAGCGTGTAGTCGTATGTGTCCCCGCCGATGTCGTCGGCCGGCACCAGCCCCGCGGCGAGGGTGAACTGGGGAGCCTCGCAGCAGGAGGCCGAGGGAAGCAGTTGGTGCTGGATCTCGGCGGCCAGGCTGGTCCGGGTGGTGCGCCGGCCCGCGTGATACCGGTCGGTGAAGCGGCGGTCGGTGACGATGATGTAGGCCAGTGCGTGCGCCGCGTCCCCGATCTGGGCGAGCACGGTGTCGTCGGCGTTCTGCAACGTCGCCTCCAGCAGACCGATGCAGTCGCCGCGGTTGGTCACCGGTGAGATCACACGCCGCCCGCCCAGGCCGTCCGGTTCCACGTGCTGGCGCTGGCTGCGCAGGACGGCGTCGTAGACGCTGCCCTCCAGGTCGATCCGCTCGGCAGCGCCCCCGTCATCGTCGGCCTGTGTGACCAGGCGCAGCAGCCGATGACCCACGAGGTCGACGAACAGGAAGGACACGCGCTCCGCCCCGAAACGCTTGCGCAAGTCGTTCGCGACTACCTCGACGGACTCCCCCGGCGGTGCCGCCTCCGCGGCGGCCAGAAGCTGCCCCAGTTCCAGATCCCCGCCACCCATGGCAACCTCCTGTCCGTTGCCGCTCCTTCTTCCCCGGGTTCGCCCGTCTTCACCCGGTGCATCCATCGCGCCCGCTCGCGGTCTTCTTCTCCGTCGGGATCTGGTGGACGCGTCGAGCCCGGGTGGGCTGCGCGACGGCGGTGGGTTTCTCGGCCGCCTCGTCCGCCTGGGGGACATCGGTCGCCCCGGGTTCAGGTGTTCCGGTCAAGCCGATCTCGTCGGCTGAGGCTAGCTGCCTTCGGCGCGCAGTTGCTCGTTGATCCGCTGGGCCTCTGCGAGCTGGTCTTCGAGGATGACGATGCGGCAGGCGGCGTCTATGGCGGTGCCCTGGTCGACGAGTTCGCGGGCGCGGGCGGCGATGCGCAGTTGGTAACGGGAGTAGCGGCGATGTCCGCCCTCGGAGCGCAGCGGGGTGATCAGGCGGTGTTCGCCGAGGGCTCGGAGGAAGGCGGGTGTGGTGCCGAGCATCTCGGCGGCCCGGCCCATGGTGTAGGCGGGGTAGTCGTCATCGTCGAGAGGGGCGACGGGACGGGAACCGGCAGGCGGCATAGACCTCTTCTTTCGGGGACGCGTCGGGGGGCCCGGGTGCCAGTACCGGCACCCGGGCCCCGAGCTTTCAACACCATCTACCGGCGCACTGCGCCGGCCTTCTTGTTCCGCAGGGGCCGCCTGGGAGGGCGGGGCTGCGGGGATCGCGGATGCGTGACCGGGGACCACCTTCCAATCCGGGGTCTTGCGGTACCCGGGCGGACTGCTTCCTCGCCCGGGCGATCCTGATGGCGTTCTGCTCCTTACCTCTCGATTGCGCGGATACCGCGGGTGCTGCTCACGGCCCCGCTGGGGCCGTGTCCTTCTGGTCTACCTGCACAGCAGTTCATGCCTGCTGTGCCCACTTCGACTTCTGGGTACGTGGACAACGTTAATCCTGCAACGCCGGAATGTCTACTGCCGCCATGACAGTTTTTCTCTACGGAGTACACCTGGGCTTCTACTGCATGCACTCCAGGAGGAGGGCCACTCGCATGGCGGTCCCCTTCTTCCGGCACAGCGGTCCTCTGGTGATCAGCGAACGGTCACCCATGTTCGTGAACACCTCGGGGCCGGGGTGCCTGATGCGGCTGATGCCCGCCACGGCCGTGGCGGGCATCAGCGGAGCGCGGACAGCAGGCTGTCAGCCGGTGGTGAGCAGGCCCTCGCGCAGGCGGGCGAGGCAGCGGGACAGGAGTCGGGAGACGTGCATCTGGGAGACGCCGAGGCGTTCGCCGATCTGGGCCTGGGTGAGCTCCTCCACGAACCGCATGTGGATGATCTGCCGGTCCCGCTCATCCAGGTCGGCGATCAGCGGGGCCAGGGAGTGGAAGTCCTCCACCAGCTCCAGCGCGGTGTCCTCGACGCCGATGAAGTCCTGGAGGACGCTCTCCCCGTCCTCGCTGCCGCCGATCGTGGCGTCCAGGGAGGAGGAGTTGTAGCCGTTGGAAGCCAGGCGGGCCTCGCGGACCTCGTCCTCGGACAGGCTCATCAGCTCCGACAGTTCCTTGACCGTCGGCGCGCGACCCAGCCGGCTGCGCAGTTCCTCGGTGGCCCGGGCGAGCTGGACGCGGGCCTCCTGGAGCCGCCGGGGTACGTGCACGGCCCAGGTGGTGTCCCGGAAGAACCGCTTGATCTCCCCGACGACGTAGGGGATGGCGAAGGAGGTGAACTCCACCTCGCGGGAGAGCTCGAACCGGTCGATCGCCTTGATCAGGCCGATCATCCCGACCTGGACGATGTCCTCCATCTCCTCCGGTCCACGGCTGCGGAAGCGGCCTGCCGCGTAGCGGACCAGGGACATGTTCATCTCGATCAGCGTGTTGCGGGCGTAGCTGTACTCGTGGGTGCCCTCCTCCAGCACTGCCAGCTGCTCGAAGAACAAGCGGGAGAGTTCCCGGGCGTCCTTGGGTGCCACCCGTGAAGGGTCGGCGACTTCGGGCAGCTCGGTGATCTGCGTGTCCAACCTGCTCATGAGCGCCATGGGGTCCCCTCCTGGTTCGAACTCGTTCCACGGCCCGCCGCGAAACGGCCGACGACGCTCCGGTTACCCCCTCACCTTCCACCCATGCCTGGCACCGCACGATCGAGGGCAGGCATGAGCTGGGACGTCTCCCCTCCGAGAGGCCACAGAGCCGGCTGACCGCGGCTGAAGAACGGCCTGCAGCGGCGCAGGGCCGGGTGCGGGGCAAAGAGAGTTGGACCCCGCCGTCGCCACACGGCATAGGCGGTGTGGCAACGGGAAACTCGGGTCTGGCACTCCTTGACAGACCGACGGAGGGAGCTCGACATGAACCAGATCGAGGAGAGTTCATCCGGTCTTCCTCAGCCGTTGCGGGCCATCGGCTCCGGACTGCGCCGCTTGCCCGGAACAGAGCAGGTGAGCAGGGTCGCCGACAGTGCACTGGACTGGATCGGAGTCGTTTCTCCACGTGGCCGCCGAGTGGCGGTCTACGCCGGAGCCGGGGTGCTCGGCTTCGCCGGAGTGGTGGAATGGCCCGTGGCCCTCACCGGGGCGGCCGTCGCCTGGCTGACCCAGCCACGCCCCCGGCAAAGCGAACGCCCGCCGGGTGACCTGGCGAAGGACGGCATGCGGTCCGCCGTGGCCGACACCGGCACCACGCCCAGGGAAACCACCGACCCGGAGTCCTACGGTGCGGGCGACAGGCTGGCACCCTCCCATTTCCACCAGGACCGCCCCGCAGATCACCCGCACGAGCAACCGGCCAAGGTGGGCGACCCCACCACGGCGTCCGCGCTCAAGCAGGTCGCAAGGGCCTCCTCGCATCATGCCGCACCACACCCGTCCCAGGACGCTCCCAAGAGCCCGCCTGACACAGGAGTGTGAGCGAAGGTGTGTGCTCCTTCACCAGTTCCGGAGGTCTCACAGCACACCGACACAAACCATCCGTCACTGCGCTGGAATGCGCCGGGAGACGGCCTTCGGGACAACGGAACCAGGAGCGGCAACGGCGCCGGCTCCGAGTGTCCGGGGCCGACCGCGGCCGGCGCCCCCGGACGTATGCGCTCCATGAGGAAGCGGGCATGGCCGAGGAGGGAGTCGGCGGGAGGGACCGCCGGTGCCGTGCGAACCGGCACGGCGCATCATTCCGAAGGGATGCGGAACTCGAATTCGGGACGGTCCCACGGTACGGCGGGCGGGTTCGCGAGCGCGGTCCCGGTCCGCACCGCACCGGTGCGGTGGTAGAAGTCCTCGGCGGGAAGATGCGCCACGACCTTGACACGGTCGAGCCCGGCGGCACGGGCCTCGGACTGCATGTGCGCGACGAGCAGCCGTCCGATACCCCGTCCTTGCGCTTCGTCGGCGACGAACAGCAGGTCGAGCTCCGGTGGGGCGAGGACGAGCGAGTAGAACCCGAGGACCCGGCCTCCATGCTCGGCGTCGCCGACGGCCACGAAGGCGCGGTGGGCCTCGATGTAATCAGGGCCGACCCGGTAGCCCGCGACCGCGGCTGCGTACTTACCCTGGTAGGCGCCTGAGCCACGCACGAGCCGCGTGAGCCGTTTGGCGTCCCGCGCAACGGCCCTCCGTATCGTGATCGGCTGGCTGATCGGGGAAGTGCGTGAACCCATCGGGAGAGTATGTCGCACCGGGGTGTGCCGTCGTACGGCGGGTCGGCTGCTCGGGCCGGATGTCCGCACCGCTCCCCGGAACCGCCTGCCCAGGCCCCGATCGACCAGGTCACCGCCGCCCCGCACCGGCCGCCCGCCGACGGCAACTCAGACGCCTGAACCGCTGCGGAGGGCCGGGGAACGGGGTGGCCGACCGCTGCTTCCCCTGGGCCTGCCGCGGTGAGGGCCGGCCTGTGCAGGACGACTCCGGGCCGGCCTCGTGAGCCGCGTCAGGAGACGCTGGACTTCGCCCAGCAAGCGGATGCGGCCTGGCTGATCGCCCCAAGTCGCTGCGTCGTGTGTGGCGCATCTGCCGTACCGCGGGCGCCGGCGTTGTCACCCACCTGTTCGAAGATCCCCGCCAGGCCGCACCCGCGGGGCTTCTTGTCGAGTGCCGCTCGTTTCGTGGGGTCGGTGGTCCACCGACAGGTCCGGCGCCTGGATCACGCCCATGCTGCGCCGTCCCCGTCGGTCAGGGCCGCTGGTGTCCACGGTCAGGCGGGCGGCGGCAGGTCGGGGAGGGCCGCGACCTTCTTGCTGTGGTCTGCCGCCAGGCGTACCAGGCGTTTGTACTCCGCTTCGGTCAGTGCGACGTCGGACGTGTGGATCTGGCTGTGGTACTGGCCACTGCTCGGCCCGCCGACCGGGACCGAGGGGCCGGTGGCGGTGCACGACAGGTCGGTCGACTTGCCCGGCTTGATCAGGACGGCGCCCGAGCAGTCCTTACCGACATGCACGGGTGCCCCGTCCCGGTCAATGGTCCACGCGTAGTTCACCTGGACGGCTTCGGAGGCTTCGGCGTCCGCGGTGGAACCGAGGAAGGTGACGGTCACCCGGGCTTTGAAGATGCACAGGGTCGGAGCGCATTTGCCCTCGTAGTCGCGCAGGGTCTGGAGGGTCACGCTGATGCGCGGATTGACCGCTTCGCGCGCCATGGTGAACTTCGACGGGAAGTCGGCGGAGAACTGGTTCACCTCCTTCCGTGACATCGCCTGGATATCGATCACGGCCGATCCGCCGGGGAAACCGATGCGGTCGACGAACCGGGCGCCGCCCACCATTTCCTTGCCCAGGCATATGGTCATGCCGTCGGCATGGAAAGGGGTGCAGGAGTGATCGCCGACGGTGACGGGGTCGCCGACGGTGATCTTCTCGTCGGGGACCTTCTTGAGCAGCAGGGTTTTCGCCAGTTCCGGAGGTGCCAGGGTCGTGGCGAGGTCTTGGGAGAAGAACACCCCCGGTACCACCAGTGAGGGGTGTTCCGCGAGCACTGCGGACTTCTCAGCCATGCCGAGCGACTGCCACGCTTTGGTGTTTCCCCGCAGGAACGACTTGCCGTCGATGGCCACGTATTCGAGTGGGGGACTGCCGGGCATCGTCAACGTGCCCAGCGCGTCACCGGGATTGCTGACGACCAGGTCCAGCCGGGCGTTGCCGTGCTCCTTGACCTTTATGGTGCCGGTGTAGTGCAGAGCCGGGGCGTCGCGCAACAGTGCCGCGGAGCGGGCCAATTCGGAGCGTGGAGAGGAAGAAGAGCCGTCCGGCCCGGTGTCGGTGGCTTTGATGATCCACAGGAGCACCGCGACGAGGACGGCGAGGACGCCCAGTGCGATGAGCACGGCACGCCGCCGTGAGCGGCGGCGCGGGGGTAAGCCGTCGCCGGCGTTCTCGTCGCGTCCGCCGTCGTCCTCGCCTGTGGCGGGAAGGGGCGGCTCTTCCGGCGGGACGGGCCGTGCGAGGTCGTCAGTCATCTTCCCTCACCCGGTTTTCCCGCTGCGCGGGGTGAGGCAGGTGACGGGAACGATCGTGGGATAGGTGTAGGACCTCTCCGCCACGACCTTGCCGTCGATGGTGATGCGGCAGGTGGTGGTGCCGGTTCCCGCGATGTCCTTGCGGTCGGGGATGGCCCCGGTCTCGCAGGAGTCGCCCCCGGTCGCCCGGCCCAGGCAGCCGGTCCCGTTGGCCGACAAGTGAACCCACGGGTCCTTGCCCTCCACGGTGAGCGTGACCTTCCACGGCGATTCCGCCGACAGGTCGCCCTCGCCCTTCTTCCCGATGGTGGTGATGCCCTGTGGTCCGGTGGCCGTACCGAAGTAGTTGATGGCTATCGGCCGGCCGTAATCGGAGGTGGCCTCCAGTACGACGGTGTGGTGCTCGACCGATTCCTTGTTCTTGCCGCTACCGCTCTTGTCGCCGTTCTTGTCGCTGCCGCATGCCGTCAGCGCGAGCGCTCCGCTCAGGACGATGAGCGCGATCCGTCCGGACAGGCCCGGTAATTGCCGCCTACGCCTTCGGGCGGCATCCCCCTCGACAATCGCCATGGGGCGACTGTAGCGGCGATCGCCGGGAGCGACCGCAATTCCGCGTAATTGCCACGCACCTGCCACCGCGGTCGGCAACCCCTCACGGGCCGCACACGGGTCGTTCACGGAGTTTCGGTTCTGGGCCGGATCGCGCCCGTCTCGGCGAGCCAATAGAGCATCGCGTCCGCCGAGTCGACCGCGTCCTGGTGCGCGGTGCCGGCAGCCCGGGCGGTCGCGGAACCCGGTCGTGCGGCGAGATTCCGGCATGCGGTGGCCAACGTCTGGTAGCGGGTCAGCAGGCGTGACCACACCTGTTGTCCCGTCGCATCGGGCACGGTGAAGTAGGCGCCGGCCCGCTTCGTCGCCCGGGTCAGCCCCTCGCACGCCGTGCGCAGCTTGCCCATCGCCTCGACGAACTCCGCGTCCGAGGCGGAGTGCGCCCCTGCCACGAACGCGGTGGTGTAGGCACGCTCCGCCGCGGAGAGCGCGTTGATGCGGTCCAGGCCCCCGACCGCTGCCCACGCCTGGCCCTGAACCCGCGCCATCGACGCCGAGGGAGCCTGGGTCGACTGATCCAGCATCAGCTCCGGCGGCCGGGAGGACCGGGCGGTCGAGCCGGGCGTCTGGACGGTGAGGGCCGTCGCGCCGAACCCGGCGACGGCGACCGCGACGGCCGCCAGGCGGGCGCCGCGCTGCCACACCCGGCGAAGCGGCCGTTCCGTGGTGGGCCGCGCTGTCGGGTGCTGCCCGCTCCGGCCGGCCCGCCGCCACAGGACCCGGGCGCTGCGGCCCGCGAAGGCGGACAGGCCGGCCACCGGCGTTCCCAGGGCCAGCGCGTAGGCCAGTTCCGTCCTCACCAGGGGCCACGCCACCTGGTTCGGCCACCATCTGCACGTGTCGGTCATGGTGTTGAGCGGACCGAGGCAGCCGTCCGTCCGCATCAGGAGATAGGCGGCCCCCGCGCCCAGCAGAGCGGTGACACCCGCCGCGACCAGCCCGGCCAGCAGCCATGCCGAGTCCGTCGCCGCGGCGACGACGGCGGCGGTCAGGGCCATCGCACCGCAGATCACGAGAACCGGCCACATCAAGTGCACCAGTTGGAACGGCCCCGTCATGCGCACGGCCGACGGGTCCGGCGTGTGCATGTGGGCCAGCGCCATGGCCAGCCCGGCCCAGCAGACGAGCCCGCCCGCCAGCCCGGCGGCCAGGTGCCGCCCCAGCGCCGAAGGGGGTGGGGGGAGCGGCGCGACCGTCTCCGGCCAGGCTTTGGCCAGCCATGTCGGGCGGCGCAGCGGCGGGCGGGTCGCCCGTACGAGCAGCGGGAGTGCCCAGAGCAGCACACCAGCCCACCACAGGCTCTCGGCGGAGGCGTCGGTGCCGGGAAGGACGCCCACCACCGCAACGGTTTCCAGCAGCGGGCCGATGTGCGCGGGCGGCAGCCCGGGCAGGCCGTACGAGCCCAGGAGTCCGGCCGTCGTGTACGGCCAGCCGTCGGTCAGGACCTCGCCCTGGACGTACCACCAGTACAGCAGTGAGGCGAGCGCGAGCGAGGGCACCGCCAGGCCCGCGACCATGGCCGGGCCCAACGACCTTCCCCGCCAGGCCCTGATGCACCACTCGGCGTGCTGCACGGTCCACGTCATCACCAGGACCAGCGCGGCCACGAGGATCAGCAGTGCCTCGGGATGCGCCGGCAGCCAGTGGTTCCCGGCGGCTCTCGGACCGGTCAACTCGCCCACCACGGTGCCGGAGCCGAGCCACAGACCGACGAGCCGGCCCGACGGGGTCGGCCGCCCCGTGAGGAGGGCGTACAGCACGGCACGCCACAGCGCGACGCCGCCGATACCCACGACCAGTCCCGCGACGAGCACCGCTTTGGCCGGAAGGGCACCGTACGGCAGGCTCCCGAGGTGCCACACGAGGATGTCGGCCGAGAGGCCGGTGAGGAACAGGGGCAGCGCCTCCAGCGCGAACAGTGCCTTCGGGTCGGTCAGCGACGTCCGGCGCAGCGCCCAGGACGGGTGCGTGTGCCAGAGTTCGGCGAACCTGGCGAACAGTCTCGGCCACATACCGGAGCGCTGTGCGGTGGGGACCTCCCAGGGTTCCCGGCTCGCGCCCCAGCGCGCCGCCATGAGGTCGGCGTAGATCTCACGGTTGCGCAGGATCCCGGCGCGCGTGAGGTGGACCGCCACCACGATCAGGCCGCCGAGGACCAGGCTGTGCGTGTTGAACGGGGCGAACAGGCTCCGGCCGTCCGGGGTGCCGGCGAAGAGGAGGACGTCCAGGCCCGTCGCCGCCCATGGAAGCAGGATCAGTACGAGGAACACCCGCCACAGGGCGATGGTGGCGTAGGTGACACCGATGTCCCCGTTGCGCAGGTGCGCGAGTTCGTGCAGCACCACGGCGCGGAACCGGTCGCGATGCGGGTCGCTCGTGACCACCAGACCGACGTCCAGACAGACCGTGGGTCTGCGCCGGCGGCCGAACGCGACGGCGCCGGCCGTCAGTGCCGCCGGGTCGACGACGAAGCGGGGCGGGCGGGTGAGTCCGGCGACGGCCGTCAGTTCGTCGAGCAGTGGCCGCAGCGCGCCGTGCACGTCCATCGCGTCCAGGGGCACGACCTTGGAGCGGCGCGTCCGCCACACCGGCAGCAGCCAGTACACGGCGACGGCCGTGGCGAGCGCCACCGCCCCCACGGCGAGCGACACCCCGGTGAAGTCCTGGCTGTACCGCGCCGTGCATTCCTCCAGCGCGGACGCGTTGCGGGTGTACTGGACGTAGCTCGCGCTGAAGGACACGCCGGGGTCGATGCCCGCCGCCAGCCGGCAAGCCGCCTCCTTGTCGGCCAACGCGGACGATGCGAGGACGTGCCGGACGGTCCTGGGGACCATGCTCGCGCCGGCCGCCGACAACAGCAGCACGAGCAGGGCGAAACGCAGTGTCGTGCCGGCCGCGAGAACCCGCTCGTCGAGCGGGGCCGAGGCGGGCCGCTCCCCCGCCTCGGGAGCGGCACCGGGGGGTAAGCCGGCCATCAGGCCTCGACGTCGGCCGCGCCGGCCGGATCGGTACGGCCGTCCGGTCCGGCCGGCTCCGGCCCGGCGTCCTCCGGCTCGGCCAGCACCAGCCGGGTCACCACCGCGTCGGCGATCATCGACGCACGTTCCTCCTCCAGACCACGCTGCGCGGCCGTCCTCAGCACCGACTCCCGTACCAGGGCCAGCTGTTCACGGCTCAGCGGCGGAACCGTCACGGCTTCGACCGGCCGGCGGAAGAGCTTGCGCAGCGCGGATCTCGCCCTGTCGACCCCGCTGTCCACCGCGGTACCCACGAGCTGCTGCGCAGCCTGGTGCAGCGCCAGCCACACCACCGGAGTCACCAGTGCGGCGACCTCGCCGAGGCCGAAGCCCAGCGTGTCGCCGCGCCGGCTCCGGCCGCCCAGCCGCCGTACGACCGTGGCGTCGTCGAACCCGGCCACCCCCGCCACCAGCGGCAGTTCCTCCGGGGCCACCTCGGCCACCACGTCGCGGACCACGTCGCGGACCCGCGGCCCGTCCGTCCGGCCGCCGGGCCGAGCTGCTTCGACACCCATGACACCCCCGCGATCCGTTCCGGTGAACCCAGGCCACCGCACCGGCCCTCACCCTGGCCGAACGGACCCCCACGGGGCAAGCCCGACGCCATCGCCGCGCCGGCGGGAGAGGGGAACACAAGCCACAGGCCGGTGCGCCTCAGGGCTGGAGGCTCATCCTCTCCCCACGGCTTGCCCGAGACCGGGTGTCGGATCCAGGTACAGCCGTCTGATCACCGGGAACGACTCCCGCAGTCGCGCTTCCGCACGTTCACAGGCCCCTACGATGTCGGCCGCCGTGGCCGTGCCCCGGAAGTCGACCTTGGCGGCGACCAGGGCCTCGCGCGGGCCCTGCACGAGGGTCGTCAACTCCAGTACGGCTTCGATGTGTTCCACGTGAAGCAACTCGACGCGTATCCGCTCCCGCACGTCACGCGGGAGCGCACGCCCGATGAGGAACTCGGCGTTGGAGCGGCCGAGCACGCAGGCGACGTACAGCAGCAGCGCGCCGATGCACAGGGAGGCGATGCCGTCCCAGACGCCGGAGCCGGTCAGCTGTCCGCCGAGCAGTCCGACGGCGGCGAGCAGCAGGCCCATCAGGGCGGTGGAGTCCTCCAGGACGACGGCCTTGACGGCGGTGTCGGGGGTGCGGCGCAGGAAGCGCCCGAAGGGCACTTTGACGCGGGCCGCCTCCCCGCGGGCCTGCTTGAGGCCGGTGCGCAGCGAGTAGCCCTCCAGGAGGAAGGCGACGACCAGGACGACGTAGGAGACCAGGGGGTCGCCGGGGTCCTCGCCGTCGATCAGGGTGTGGATGCCGTCGTAGAGGGAGAAGACGGCGCCGCCGACGAAGGTGGCGACGGCGGCGAGCAGTGCCCAGATCCAGCGTTCGGGGCCGTGGCCGAGGGGGTGCTCGTCGTCGGCGGGGCGGGCGCTGCGCTTGAGGGAGGTCAGCAGCAGCACCTCGGTGACGGTGTCGGCGACCGAGTGCGCGGCCTCCGACAGCATCGCGCTGGAGCCGCTGATCAGGCCGGCGACGACCTTGGCCAGGGCGATGCAGAGATTGGCGAGGGCGGCGACCACGACCGTGAAGAGGCTCTCGCCGTTCCCTGCCGCTGTGTGTACGGGTTCAGACATGACCTCGGGGTGTCCTGTGCGCGGTGAACGGAAGCGCGAGCAGGGAGCCCGCGGTGGAGGGGTCGGCGCCCTGTCGCGGCGGTGCCGGCCGGGAACCCACCCCTGAGCGCGCTCACCGGCGGGCCGGCGATGCGCGGGACGACCGTGTCGACGTCCGCCTCCAGGGGTGGTGCGCGGCGGGCCGCGGGCATCCGAGCTCCCTCCGCGCCGGCTTGCGGTCGGCGGGACGCACTGCCACGGGTTCAGTGCGTCTCCGCGGCGAACGCTAGGCGCACGACCGCCGGGGACTTGCCGATCCGTGCACGGCCAGGGCACCGAGAGCGCACGGCTGTGGCCGGATGCCGCACCGGCCGTACGTACGTACGGATCTACGGCCGGTGCGGGGCGCCCCTGGTACCGGCCTTCGCCCGGCCCGCCTGCCCGCCTCGTTGTGCACGAAGTGGTCAGAGTGCGTGCGCCCGCACGCAAGAGCGGACGTGGCAGCGGCCATACCGTGGCCGCAATCCAGTGGATCCCGCATCCGGTGGGCATGGCCGCGCCGGGACCACCGGCACATCCACGACGTCTCAGGAGTGTGCAATGTCTTACGTGTACGAGCCGGTGCAGCCGGTGCTGGAGCCCGCCGCGGCCGCGTTCGCCGAGGCGACCGCCAACCCGCCGTACCTGGCCGACCTGGGCCCGGTCGAGGGCCGCAAGACGGTCGACGAGGTGCAGTCCGGCGACATCGCCAAGCCCGCGGTGGACGACGAGTGGATCACCGTCGAGGGCGGGCCGACCGGCTCGGTGCGGGCCCGGATCGTCAAGCCGGCCGGGGCCGAGGGCACGCTGCCGGTCATCCTCTACATCCACGGCGCCGGCTGGGTCTTCGGCAACGCCCACACCCACGACCGCCTGGTCCGCGAACTCGCCGTCGGCGCCGACGCGGCCGTGGTCTTCCCCGAGTACGACCTCTCCCCCGAGGCCCGCTACCCGGTCGCCATCGAGCAGAACTACGCGGTCGCCCAGTGGATCGTGAAGGACGGCGCCTCCAAGGGCCTTGACGCGTCCCGCCTCGCCGTGGCCGGTGACTCGGTCGGCGGCAACATGGCCGCGGCGCTGACGCTGATGGCCAAGGAGCGCGGTGACGTCTCCCTGGTGCAGCAGGTGCTGTTCTACCCGGTCACGGACGCGAGCTTCGAGACCGGCTCCTACCACCAGTTCGCGGAGGGCTACTTCCTGCGCCGCGACGGCATGCAGTGGTTCTGGGACCAGTACACCACCGACGAGACCGAGCGCGCCCAGATCACCGCCTCGCCGCTGCGGGCCACCACCGAGCAGCTCGCCGGCCTGCCCCAGGCCCTGGTCATCACCGCCGAGGCGGACGTGCTGCGCGACGAGGGCGAGGCGTACGCGTCCAAGCTGCGCCAGGCCGGCGTCGCCGTCAGCGCCGTCCGCGTCGAAGGCGTCATCCACGACTTCGTGATGCTCAACGCCCTGCGTGAGACCCACGGCGCGGAGCTCGCCATCACCCTGGCGGCCCGTACCCTGCACGCCGCTCTGCGCACCAGCTGACCGCGGGCGGGACGGCACGCGCGGAGCGGGTACCGCCCGCGTGACAAGGCGGTCAGCCGACCGGTTGGCCGCCGTTCGCCGTCCGCCCGGCCGCCGTCCCGGTCCCCTTAGGCCCCCGCCCCACACCCCATGGAGAGACAGTGACGACATCCGACGGCATCTCCCCCGACGTCCCGCCCAGCGGCACCGGCTGCGTGGAGTGCGAAGCCACCGGCGCCTGGTGGTTCCACCTGCGGCGCTGCGCGAGCTGCGGCCACATCGGCTGCTGCGACGACTCCCCCTCCAAGCACGCCACCGCCCACGCCCGGACGAGCGGCCACCCGGTCATCCAGAGCTTCGAACCCGGCGAGGAGTGGTTCTGGGACTACGACACGTCGACCTTGTACGAGACGGGACCGCGGCTCGCGCCGCCGCACAGCCACCCGGCCGACCAGCCCGTTCCCGGACCCGCGGGACGGGTGCCGGCCGACTGGGCCGACCAGTTGGGCTGACCGGGCCCGCCACCGCCACCGCACGTTCCCTTCACCGCCACCGCATGAGGTACATCGCATCCTGAAAGGCCCTGCCGTGACCACACCTGGTTTCAGTTCCGGACCCAGCCCGTTCGAGAGTTTCGACAGCCTGGTGGCCCGCTTCTTCGGCGGCCCCGCCGCGCAGACCCGGTCGGCGTGGCAGGTCGACGTGGGCACGCGGCTCTCGGAGCGCGGCCGTGAACTGATGGCCCGCGCCCGCGTCATCGCCTCCGCCGACGGCAGCGAGCAGGTCGACACCCGGCACCTCCTCGCCGCGGCCGTCGAGCACGACTCGACCCGGCGTCTCCTCATCGAGGCCGGCGCGGAGCCCGACCGCATCAAGGCGCGACTCGACGTGGGCGCGCAGGGCCGGCCCCGTACCGAACCCACCACCCTCACCCCCGCGGCCAAGCGCGCCCTGCTGGACGCCTACCGGATCTCCCGCGCCGAGGGCTCGACCTACATCGGGCCCGAGCACCTGCTGCGCGCCCTGGCCGCCGACGCCCGGTCGGCGGCGGGACGCGCGTTGGCGGAGAGCGGCCTGGAGAGCGGCCGGCTGCCCGCCGGGGACGCCACCACCGGCCGGCGGCGCCCGTCGAGCACCCCCACGGTCGACGAGTACGGCCGGGACCTCACCGAAGACGCCCGTGCCGGGCGCCTCGACCCCGTGATCGGACGGGACGAGGAGGTGCAGCAGACCATCGAGGTCCTGTCCCGGCGGGGCAAGAACAACCCCGTGCTGATCGGCGATCCCGGGGTGGGCAAGACCGCCGTTGTCGAGGGCATCGCCCAGCGCATCGTGTCCGGCGAGGTGCCGAAGACCCTCGCGGGCAAGCGGCTGGTCTCGCTGGACCTGGCCGGGATGGTGGCCGGCACCAAGTACCGCGGCGAGTTCGAGGAGCGGTTGAAGAAGGTGCTCGACGAGGTCCGCGAGCACGACGACCTCGTGCTGTTCCTGGACGAGTTGCACACCGTCGTCGGCGCGGGCGGCGGGGGCGACGGCGCGCTGGACGCGGGCAACATACTCAAGCCCGCGCTGGCCCGCGGTGAAGTGCGCCTGGTGGGTGCCACCACCGTGGACGAGTACCGCAGGCACATCGAGAAGGACGCCGCCCTGGAGCGCCGCTTCGCCCCCATCCTGGTCGGGGAGCCGTCCGTCGACGACACGGTGGAGATCCTGCGCGGGCTGCGCGACCGCTACGAGGCCCACCACCAGGTCCGCATCACCGACGAGGCGGTCGTCGCGGCGGCGGAGCTGTCCGACCGCTACCTCACCTTCCGGTTCCTGCCCGACAAGGCCATCGACCTGATGGACCAGGCCGCGGCGCGGGTACGGCTGCGGACGAACACCGCGCTCACCGACACCCGGGAGACGGAGGGCCGCCTCGCGGCGCTGGTCCGGGAGAGGGACCAGGCGGTCGCGCACGAGGAGTACGAGCGCGCCATGGAGCTCCGGGAGCGGATCAAGGAGACCGAGGCGGAGCTGAACGCGGCGGCTCCGGACGAAGAACAGGCGCCGGCCGTCTCCGCCGAGGACATCGCCCAGGTCGTCTCCCGGGCCACCGGTATCCCGGTCGCCCAGCTCACGGAGGAGGAGCGCGCCCGCCTGGTGAGGCTGGAGGAGCACCTCCACGAGCGCGTCGTCGGGCAGGAGGAGGCCATCGGCGCCGTCGCCCGGGCGGTGCGCCGTGCCCGCGCCGGCATGAGCGACCCGAACCGGCCGGTGGGCTCCTTCCTCTTCCTAGGCCCGACCGGCGTGGGCAAGACCGAGCTGGCCCGTGCCCTGGCCGCCGCCCTGTTCGGGGACGAGGGCCGCATGATCCGGCTGGACATGAGCGAGTTCCAGGAGCGGCACACCGTCTCCCGGCTGGTCGGCGCCCCGCCCGGGTACGTCGGACACGACGAGGCGGGTCAGCTCACGGAGGCCGTGCGCCGGCAGCCGTACGCGGTGCTGCTGCTCGACGAGGTGGAGAAGGCCCACCCGGACGTGTTCAACACGCTGCTGCAACTGCTCGACGACGGCCGGCTGACCGACGGCCACGGCCGGACGGTCGACTTCAAGAACACCGTCGTCATCATGACGTCCAACCTCGGTGCGGACCGCGTTCTGGCGGCCGGTGTGACGGACTACGCCAAGGTGCGCGAGTCGGTGCTGCCGGTGCTGCGTGAGCACTTCCGGCCGGAGTTCCTCAACCGCGTCGACGAGATCATCGTCTTCCGGGGCCTGGAGCGCGACCAGCTCCGTGAGGTCGTCGACCTGCTGCTGGAGCACACGCGTCGGCGCCTGCACGCCCAGGACGTGACGCTGAGCGTCAGCGACGCCGCCTCCGACCTGCTCGCCGAGCTGGGGTACCAGCCCGCCTTCGGGGCCCGCCCCCTGCGTCGCACCATCCGGACGGAGGTCGACGACCGGCTCGCGGACCTGCTGCTGGCGGGTGAACTGAAGCCCGGCGACGAGGCGCGTGTGGACGCCCTCGACGGCGCGATCACCGTCGGCGTCGGCGCGGCGAAGGCGGACGAGGTCTCCGCCGCCGGGGCCTGAGACAGCCCTCGCACCGGCGACCACGTGAGGGGGCCGGCCGGCGCGCTGGAGTACCGGACCCTGCTCGTCATGCACGGGTGGGCACGGACCGCGGCGCCGGCCGGCGGCAGCGCGCATACCGGGGGTGGTGCCGGGCGATGTCAGCCGGCGCCCGGCCCCGCGGCGAGGAGACCGCTCACGCACCCTTCCGCGTACCGACCCGCTGCGGGGCGTCATCCTGCCAGGCCTGGAGGCGGGCGCTGCGCCACTCGCGGGGCGACAGACCGTAGGCACCGCGGAACGCACGGCTGAAGTGGGTGGGGTTGACGAAGCCCCAGCGCTGGGCAACGGCGGACACGGTGGGCGTGGTGCGACCGCCCCGCGCCAGTTCACGGGCGCACTTCTCAAGCCGGCGCCGCTGTATCAGCCGGCTGACGGTGATGCCCTCGTCCTGGAAGATCCGGTGCAGGTAACGCACCGAGATGTTGTGTGCCCTGGCCACGGACTCGGGCGACAGGGCCGGGTCGCCGAGGTTCTGGTCGATGAACTCGCGGACGCGGGCCACGAGGAAGTTGGCGGTGCCGCCGTCGCCGTGGGCCTGTGCTTCCATCTGTTCGGCCACCAGGGTGGAGAAGAGGTCGACGAGGCTGTTGGCCAGTCCTCCCGAGGCCGAAGGCAGGTACTTGTGCGCGGAGGCCACCACCGTGAGAAGGAACGGCTTCAGGACCGCGGCGCATCCCCGGCCCGTATCCATGACCGTGCCCATGACGCTGTCCAGCTCGTCGTCCGTGAGAGCGAGCATCCGGCGGGGGATGTACACGACGCGGAGGGAGAAGGGTTCGGGGTTGTCCATGAGGCACGGGCGCGCCGTGCCGTAGACGAAGAGGTCGTCGGGTCCGGCCGTCCCTTCGTGGCCGTTCTGCGCGAGGACCGTCCTGCCGGTCGTCTGGACGCCCACGGCCACGAAGGGCTCCGGGGAGCGCTGGATGTGCGCGGCCGTCCGCCGGACCTGCTGTGCGTCGGCTTCGACGGTGGTCACCCGCAGCCCGCCGATCCTGTCGGTGACGATCCGCCCCCGGAAGCCGGTCTCCTTGTACGGGACGACGTTCACGGGCACCAGCGCACGACCGAGGGCGTCGCGCCAGTAGGCGCCTTTCTGCTCGTCGGGCACCAAGGCCGTCGTCAACACCGGGCTCATCCGGTACTCCTCTCCCACCACATGGCACTGGCGGAGACTGGTGCCTGAACACGGTGCGGGCCGGCGTTCGGGCCGACCGCGGACGTCCCGTCGGCTCCCTCGGCGACGGGCGCCAGGCGACGACCTCGCGGCCTGCGTCCCCGCACCGAACAGCCAAGCGGTCAGCCGCTGCGATCACCAGGCACGAAGGAGGCAGTCCGGACCATTGCGAGCCCCTGGCCGGCCGCCCAGGGAAGAGATCCGGCACCTTGGGCACGCCTCGCCGGACGGGACGACCCAGCCCGGGCCGCTCGTCACCACGTCGCACATGACGCCTCATTGACCGCCTGCGCACAGCTCGTTGCACCAGCGCGAACTCCTGCCGCCTCCCGCCCTTCTCGCACGCGTTTCCCGGACGGCCGAGCCATAGCCTGAACTCGCATCAGCCGGCGCGGGCAAGGGCCGCTTGATGCCACTTCATCTGTTGGAATCGGTCAGCTGACAGTGGCGAGGTGCTTCGAACATGACAGCCGTGGAACCAGTGCGCGCGCAGGAGGAGCCGGCCTTCGGTTCCGTTCTCCGAGAGCTGCGTCTGGCGGCCCCCCTCACCATCGAGGGACTGGCCGAGGCCAGCGGAGTGAGCGTCCGGGGCATCAGCGACCTGGAGCGCGGACACCGTACGACGCCGCGACGGCGCACGCTCGCCGCTCTCGCGCGCGGCCTCGGACTGTCCGGGCCCGGTCTGGAACGCTTCCTGAGGGCGGCCCGTGCCGGGCGCAGTGACGGGTACACCCCGGCCGGTGTCCAGGCCGTACCCCGGGGCATGCCCGACTTCGTCGGCAGGGAGCGGGAGCTGTCCCGGTTCGCCGAACTGGCGGCGCTCATGGCGCGGCGGCGCGCGGGGGACGGCGAGGGCTCCGCGCCCGGCCCGGGCACGGCACCGGTGGTCGTGGCGGTGGCCGGCCCGCCGGGCGTGGGCAAGACGACGCTGGCGCAGGAGGCCGCGCGCCGGCTCGCCGACCGCTTCCCGGACGGCCGGATCGTGGTGGACATGCGGGGACTGGACGAAGAGGCGCCCACGCCGGTGCAGCTCATGCTCGGCGTCCTGCGCGCCCTGCGGGTGACCGACCGCGAGCTGGGGAACGCCGGACCCCAGGGCTACATCCCCCTGTACCGGCAGACGATGGCGCGGCGGCGCTTCGTGCTCGTCCTCGACAACGCGCGGGACGAGGCGCAGGTACGCCCGCTCCTCCCCGGTGCCGGCGAGGGAATGGTGATCGTCACCAGCCGGCGCATGCTCACCGGCCTGGAAGGCGTGCACCGCGTTCCCCTGGACGTCCTGAGCGCGCCCGAAGCCACGGCGCTGCTGACGAGGCTGGGGGGCGACGAGTACGCGGTGACCGCTCCGCGAGAACTGGAGCGGATCGCTGTGCTCTGCGGGCGTCTGCCGCTCGCCCTGCACCTGGCGGGCCACTGGCTGGCCACGCGCGGGACCAGGCCGCGGGCCCGCCTCGCGGACCCGCTGGTGCCGGCCGCGGAACGCTGGGACAGCATGGTCGCGGGAGACCCCCGGGTGTCCGCGGCCTTCGACCTGTCCTACCGGCAGCTGAGTGACGCCGCCGGCCGCATGTTCCGGCGGCTGGCGCTGGTGCCGGGTCCCGACGTCTCTGCCGCCGGAGCGGCTCAGCTGTGCGGACAGCCCCTCTTCGACGCCGAGGACGCCTTGGAGGAACTGGTGGAGGCGGGTCTGCTGGGCGTCGAGCGGGACCGCTACCGCATGCACGACCTACTGCGGATCCACGCGGGGAACAAGCTGAGCGAGGAGGAGGAAGCGGCCGGTGTCGCGCGGGCCAGGGAAGCCCTGCACGACTGGCTGCTCCGGACCGCGGTCGTGGCCGGCCGGTGGTACGAGCCCGGCTACGGGGCGCCGCCGGCCACCTGGGAGGGAGACGTCGACCTGTCCACGGCGGACAAGGCCCGTGCGTGGCTCCAGGAGGAGAGCGTGAACTGGCTGGCCGCGCTGCGCGCCTCGGCGGCCTCCGGGCGGCACGCGCCGGTGGTGGAAGTGGCGGAGTCCCTGCACTGGTTCTCGGACCAGTGGGTCTTCTGGGGCCACTGGTCCGAGGTGTTCGCCGCCTCGGCCGACAGCGCGGAGCGGACCGGCGACCCGGTCCTGCACGCCACCCACCTCAACTACCTGGCCTGGGCCCGCCTGATGTGCGAAGGACGCTACCGGGACAGCCTCACGCTCTCCACCAGGGCCCTCACCGTCGCTCGGCTGGCCGGCGACAGGCGGCAGCAGGCGTGGGCCCACTTCTACCAGGGCTGGGCACACCGCAAGCTCTCCGCATACGGAACGGCGGCCGACCACATGAGCCGGGCGGGCCGCCTCTTCGAGTCGGTGGACGACCTCGAAGGGGGCCTCTCCGCCCGGCACGGGACCGCCCTGATCCTGACGGAGGCCGGCCACGGCACGGAGGCGATCGACGCCTTCCGCCGAGCCCTGGAGTACATCGACGGAGCGAAGGACCGCCTGGAGCCGCACGCCGCCGACTTCGCCCGGATCGGGATCCACGGGGGCATGGCGAGTTGCTACGAGCAACTGGGCAGGTCCGAGGAGGCCGTGTTCCATCTGCGAACAGCCATCACACTCAGCGCCGAGAGCGGCAACACCGGTTTGCAGAGCCGCGATCTGCACCGGCTGGGCGTCATGCTGCTGGACATGGGACGCCCAGCGGACGCCCGGGCCGCCTTCTCCCGCGTCATCGCCCTGGGACCCTCCGCGGACCAGCAGACCGTCCGGGAGGCCGCCGCACGGCTCGAAGCCCTCGACGCCGTCTCCATCTGACCGTGTTGTCGGAAGAACTCTGGGAGCGGCGAGGATGAGTGACGGGATACAGGAGTTCGGCGCACTGCTGCGACGCTTCCGGACGGACCGGCTGCTGACCATGGAGGGCCTCGCCCAGGCGTCGGGGGTGAGTGTCCGGGGCATCGGGGACCTGGAACGGGGCCGGCGCGCCGCCCCGCAGCGGCGCACGGTGGCCGCCCTCGCGGCCGGGCTGCGACTGGACGAGGAGCAGCGCCGTCGCCTCCTGGCCGCCGCGCGGGCCGGCCGTTCCGAGTCAGCGGCTCCCGTGTCGGTGCGTACGTTCCCCCGCGGCATCGACGATTTCGTCGGACGGCGGTACGAGCTGGCCGCACTGGCGGACGCGGCGACGGGCCTCGCCGCGGTTCCCGGAACCGCGGCCGGTGGTCCCCGGCCCACGGTCGTGGCCGTATCGGCTCCGCCCGGCATGGGCAAGACCGCGCTGGCCCTGCGAGCGGCCCGGGTACTGGCGGAACACTTCCCGGACGGCCAGATGGTGATGGACCTGCGGGGCATGGACGAGGATCCGCCCTCGGCGACGGACATCATGCTGAGCGTGCTCAAGGAGTTCCACGTCGCGGACACGGAGATCGCCGAGGCTGGTGCCGCCGGGCGGGCCGCGCTCTACCAGGGCCTCCTCGGCGACCGGCGCTGCCTGCTGGTGTTCGACAATGCCCGCGACGAGTCCCAGATCGCGCCGTTGCTGCCCCGACGGGGCCGGGGCATGTGCGTGGTGACCAGCCGCAAGGTGCTCACCGGCCTTCAGGACGTGCACCGCATGAGTCTGGGAGTGCTGTCCGCCGAGGAAGCCTTCGCCTTTCTCGGCGGGATGATCGGGGAGGAGCGCGCCCGCCGGGAAGCCGCTGCCCTCGGTGAGGTGGCCCTGCGGTGCGGCTACCTGCCCCTGGCTCTGCGGATCGCCGGTAGCTGGCTCGCGACGCGTACCGGCTGGAGCGTGCGCCGCCTGGCCGACCGGCTCGCCGTGGACAAGCGCTGGCTCGACGTCCTGGTGGCCGGGGACCGCAGGGTCTCCGCGGCCTTCGACCTCTCCTACCGGCGACTCACTCCGGATGCCGCCCGGCTGTTCAGACGCCTGTCCGTCGTGCCCGGCCCGGACGCCGACGCGGCCTGCGCCGCGCATCTGCTCGGCCGGGATCCGTCCTCCGCCGAAGGCGTTCTCGGCGAACTCGTCGAGGCCGGACTCCTCGACGTCGTCGGCGATCGCTTCCGGCTGCACGATCTCCTGCGCCTGTACGCGCACAACCGACTGGAGGCCGTGGAGGGGGAGGCCGGAGCCGAACGCGTGCGAGCCGGCCTGTCCCGCCGGCTGCCGGACACGACCACCGCCGCCGGCCGGTGGTTCGCGGCGAGCGGTGGCGTTCCTGCCTCTGCGTGCATCGATGTGTGCTGACACCGCACGCCGGGGCGGCCGGCTCTGTGGGAACGCCTCGGGCGGATCTTTACTGGTACGCACAGCCGCGAACGGAAGGGTTCATCGATGGCCACGCTGACGGTCTGGAAATTCGACACGCCGGAAAGTGCGGAGCAGGTGGAGCAGACACTGCTCGGCTTGCAGAAGCAGGAACTGATCACCGTGGTGGACGCCGCCACCGTCAGTTGGCCCGAGAAGGCGAAGAAGCCCAAGACCAAGCAACTGACCGATCTGGTCGGGGCGGGTGCCCTGTCCGGCTCCTTCTGGGGGCTGCTCTTCGGCCTCATCTTCCTGATGCCGCTGCTCGGCGCCGCCGTGGGGGCCGCCGCCGGCGCCCTGGGCGGCAAACTGACCGACGTGGGCATCGACGACGACTTCATCGAGTCGGTGAAGGCACAAGTGACCCGCGGCACGTCCGCGCTGTTCCTGCTGACCCAGGACGAGGTACTCGACCGGGTGAAGGAGGCGTTCCCCACGGAGCACGCCGAACTCATCCGCTCGAACCTCGACCGGGACCAGGAAGCCCGCCTGCGCGAGGTCTTCGAGGGCTGATCCGCACCGAGGGGCCGTTCGACGCCATGCCGGGTCGAACGGCCCCTCCTGTGTGCGGGCGGCCGGTCCTCCACAGGCAAGAACCGGGGCGTCGACAAGCAAGAGAAGCACGAATCCCGTATTTAGGCTGCACGACAGTAGGGGAGCCGGTCCTTTCCGGGCAGCTCAGTACGCCTGCGTCGTCGAAAGATGGTGAGAAACGTGAAATCCACCACCAAGCCGCTGTTGCGGGTCTGGGAGTGGCAGGCCGAAGCCGCTTGCCGAGGCATGAAGAGTTCGATGTTCTTCTCCCCGGCGGGCGAGCGCGGAAGTGCCCGCAAACGCAGGGAAGCGCGCGCCATCGCCGTCTGCCGCAGCTGCCCGGTGCAATCCGACTGCCGGTCCTTCGCCGAGAACTCCCGGCAGCCGTACGGCGTCTGGGGCGGTGCCACCGAACGACAGCGCCGCGGCGCCCATACCGGCGACTGATCAGGGCACGGAAGCGCACAACGGCGTGCGCTGTCGGACAAGGCGCGTTGCGAGAACCGGCACAGGGTGGGCAGTGATTGTTCCTCCGACCTTAGCGAGTCGACATGACAGCCACCCCGGAGATCACCCACCACACCAAGGTGCTCAACGGCATCAACCAGCACTGGGTCAGCGCCGGCCAGGGTCCGCCCGTCTACCTGCTGCACGGATTCCCGGAGACGTGGTACGGCTGGCGGAAGCAGATCCCGGTCCTCGCCGAGAAGTACACCGTCATCGCGCCCGACCTGCGCGGGTACGGGGACACCGAGAAGCCGGCGTCCGGCTATGACAAGCGCACGATGGCACGGGACGTCCTCGCGCTGATGGACCACCTCGGCCACGAGAAGATCGCGCTGGTCGGCCACGACCGGGGCGCGCGGGTGGGCACGCGCTTCGCCAAGGACCACCGGGAGCGCATCGACCGGTTCGTCGCGATGGACAACATCCCGACCCGGGTGATCGCCGACACCTACGACGTGGCCATGGCACGGCAGGGGTACTGGTTCTTCACCTTCCTCCAGGTGCCGGACCTGCCCGAAGCGCTGATCGCCGGCAAGGAGGAGACCTGGCTGACGCACTTCTACCGCGGCTGGTCCTACGACCCGGAGATGCTGACGCCCGAGGAGATCGCCGTCTACGTCCGCGCCTACCAGCAGCCCGGTGCGGTCCGCGGGTCGTGCATGGACTACCGCGCGGCCCCCGAGGACGTCGCCCAGGACCGCGAGGACGAGGACCAGCCCATCGACTGCCCGGTTCTGACCATCTGGGGCGAGGACTTCAGCGCCGTCGGCCAGGCCTACGACGTGCTGGACGTCTGGAAGGGCATGGCCCGTGACGTCCGCGGGGTCCCGATCCCCCAGTGCGGTCACCTCTGCCAGGAGGAGAAGCCGGAGGTGGTCAACGCGGAACTGCTGGCCTTCCTGGACGGCTGGAGCGGCTGAGCACGCGGACCGCGGCACTCCACGGCAGCCACGGCAATCACCGGGGCGCGCGGAGCACACTCCCGCCTCGCCCTGGTCCCCATATGAACCTCACCTTTAAGCGAGAGAATCGAGTCCGGTCATGTCCCGTTCCCCCAAGCCGACCGTCGTCCTGGTCCACGG
>NZ_BMVN01000069.1:0-26723 GCF_014650735.1 Streptomyces canarius | reverse complement strand
GTCGCACCAGACGAGGCCTGAAGCCCCGAGACCCGGGGCCTCAAGACGCCGGCTGAGCCTTGATCATCCGGCCGGGCCGTTCAGCGAGATGGCGGACAACGCCGAGGATGCCTCGGCGGTCGGGTCGACGGCGTCGAAGCCGCCGGCGGCCTGGACGAACTTCATCGCGATGTCGTGGAAACGCGGGCCACGGAAGTACGAGACAAGCGTGTCATCGGGCGCGGGAGGCCGGCCGCTCTCGTGGGACACGAGCGTGTGGGATGCCTTGCGGGACTGGGAGCAGGTGTTGACCTGCGGCTGGATCTCGGTGTGCATCGCGGCCAGCGCACGCTGCCGGTGCGTGGGCGCGTCCAGGTGCTTCTGGTACGAGAAGGCGACCTTGCCGCCGTCGACCAGGACCGCCTCCGGGTCCGGGCCCTTGTGATGACCGCGCGGGGTGGTGATGACCCGGAAGCGGTCCCCCCGGGCCGACCTACTTCGCCGCGTCGGGGTACATGTCCAACAGGTCCCGCAGCAGCAGGTCGTCCTCCTGGTCGACAACCTGCCCCAGGACGTAGCGGGCCCCGGATCGCGCGCGCAGCCTCTGTCGGGGCTCCTTCGTCCCGTAGCGGCACGAGCCGATCCGGATCCCGGGCACCTTCAGCCTCTCTGTCGTGCGGGTGACGGGAGCGCTCGTCCGCTCCTGGACGCCGCCGCCCGACCACGCCTCGGCGAACGGGCACGAGGACGGCGCCGACCTGGTGGCCAGGCGCCGGCGGAGCGCGGCATCGGCCTCGGTGACACGACCGCTGCCGCCCGCTACCTGCCCCTGTGCCCGCGGCGTCGCCCTGGCGTCCGTGGCGGACCCCCGGCCGGGGCCGGACCCGGGGCGGGCGACCGCCGGGCCGTCACCGTCACCTTCGGCGGGGACGGGGAGGTGGCCGCCGGCCGGTACAGGGGGCCGATCAGCGGACCTGTGGACGCCGTGGTGAAGAGGGCCATGATGACGAGCAGCGCGTAGAGCCGCGGGCCGATCACCCCCGCCCGCAGCCCCACGTCGAGCACGACGAGCTCGGTGAGGCCCCGGGTGTTGAGCAGGACGCCGATCAACAGCGAGTCCCGCCACGGCAGCCGGGCACTGCCCCGGGCCGACAGCGTGCCGGCGGCCACCTTGCCGGCCACCGCGGTGAGACAGAGCACCAGAAGGAGCAGCAGGTCGGAGGCGCGCAGTCCGCTCAGCTCCACCGACATCCCCGAGATCGTGAAGAACACCGGCAGCAGCAGGCCCCCGGTCTGCTGTAGCGGGCGCAGCACCTGGTCGTCCGGCGTCCCGTCGCGTCGGCGGGGCATGATGACGCCGGCCAGCAGCGCACCGAAGATCACATGCAGCCCCAGCGCGCTGGTGGCCCAGGCCGAGGCCAGCGCCAGCGCGGTGGCGACGGGGACGGGGTCGGTCATCAGGGCACCCGGCCGGTCCCTCCACCACACCAGCGCGCGCCGAACGACGCACACCATGACCAGCACATAAGACGCCAGCAGCGCCATCCTGGCGAGCCAGCCCCGGACGGAGCCGTCCTCGCCGCCGCTCAGGCACACCGCCAGCACCGGCCAGCTCAGAGCGTCGATGACACCGGCGGCGGCCATCGCGATCGTGGCGGGCCTGCTGCCGGCCAGCCCCTGGTCCCTGATGATGCCGGCCAGGACGGGAACCGCCGTGATGGACAGCGCGACCGCCATGTACAGGGTGAACGTGGCGTCGATCGGACGGCCGCCGTTGACGGCGCGGAAACTGCCGGGGAGGACCGTGACGAGGCCCGCCCCCAGCACCATCGGGATCGCGAACCCGCTCAGCGAGACGCTGGTCACCGCGCCGTGCCGGCGGAGCTGGCGGAGATCGAGTTCATAGCCGACGGCGAAGAGGAAGAGGGTCAGCGCGACCTGGGCCAGCGCCGTCAGGACCGGCTTGACCTGCGCCGGGAACAGGGTGTCGTAGACCCCGTCGGGTGCCAGGCCGAGCAGGCTCGGGCCGAGCGCGACACCGGCGAGCAACTGCCCGACGACGGGTGGCTGACGGAGCTTGCGGGCCGCTGCGCCCAGGGTCCAGGAGGCCATGATGACCAGCGCGAGCGCCGCGACGACGTGAGTGACCATGGAGTCGGTGCCCACCGGCATCCCCTTTTCGGCACGTGCCGCATGTTCGTGGTGTGGAAGGTCTTCGGACGGGACGACCGCAGGCGCGGCCACCGTTCCGACCGCGGGCCGGGCCCGGGGTGAGCGTCCCGGCCAGGCGTCCCCGGTCGGGTGTGGCGTTCTCGCCCCGGCGTGTCCCGGGCGTGGCCGGTGGAGTGCCGGCCACGATCCGGACGCGCCGTCACTCCGACGGTGCCGTGGCGAGCAGTTGATCCGTCAGCTCGCGCAGAGTCGCCCGGCTGAGGATCTTGCCGACCGGCAGCAGCACGCCGTGCGAGCGCTGCACCTCCTGTCGCAGCTGGGCCGCCATCAGCGAGTCGAGACCCTGACTGGTCAGATCCAGGTCCGGGTCGAGGTGTTCGGCGTCGACGCGCAGGATGGCGGCGACCCTGGCCCGGAACAGCGCCGCCGCCGTACCGGCCGTCGAGTCGGTGCCGGTCGCCTCGTCCGGGCCGGTCGCCTCGTCCGCGCCGGTCGTACGGTCCGTGCCGGTCATCCGTTCCGGGATGGGGGACACCGGCGGGGGCGGTGGGGTCGGCCGGGCGGCGGGCTCCGGTCGGTAGGCGGGGGCGGGGGCGGGGGCGTCGTCGATGACGTCCCGCAGGAACGGGGAGGCCGCCGCGGCCGGGTACGTGACCCGCCACCGTGCCCAGTCGACCGGCATGACCAGGGTGTCCCCGGCGCCCGTGGCCAGCAGGTGGTCCAGCACCGCGAGCCCCGCCGCGGAGGTGAACCCGGTCATGCCCTGCGGGATCAGGTTCCGCCCGAGTTCGGTGCCCGCCCTCGCCGCCATGCCCCGGCCGGTCCAGAATCCCCAGTTGACCGAGAGCGCCGTGAGACCGCGGGCGCGCCGGGCGCGGGCGATCGCGTCGAGGCCCGCGTTGGCCGCGGCGCCCGCCGCGACGTGCGGCGAGGCCAGCAGGGCGTTCCCGGACGAGAACAGCACGAAGTGGTCGAGGTCCGCGGTGTCGAAGAGACGGTCCAGCACCCGGCCGCCCTCCAGCTTGGGCCGCAGCACGGCCTCCAGATCCCGCAGGGTGGTGTCGCTGATCGGCTTGTACACGAACACACCGGCGGTGTGGAAGACCCCCCGGACCGCCGGCCGGTCGGCCGCGCCGCGGTTCTCGACCAGCCGGCGCATCGACCGCTCGTCCGCCACGTCCACCGGCGCGTACTGCACCTCGGCGCCCTGGCCGCGCAGCTCCTCCAGCAGGGCGGTGATGTCACCCCCCGACGGCGAGGCCGGGCCGGGCACGGAGCGGCCGGTGAGCAGCAGGTGCCTGGCGCCGCGCGCGACGAGCCAGCGGGCCAGCTCGGAGCCGATGCCGCCCGCACCGCCGGTCACGAGGTAGGTGGCGTCCGGGCGTATCCGGGCCTGCGACGCCGGGACCGGCGGGGCCGCCGGTTCCGCCGGGGCCGTCCGCAGGTCTACGAGCACCTTGCCGACATGGCGCGCCCCGAGCATGTCGTCGAACGCCTTGCCGACGGCGTCCAGCGGGTACACCTCGGCCGGCAGGGGCGCGAACTCACCGGCCGCGATGAGGCGCAGCACCCGGCCGAGCAGCGCCCCGGCCCGCTCCGGACGTTCGCGGCACAGGGCGGCGATGTCCAGGACCTGGAGGGAACCGTTGCGCAGCAGGCCGCCGAGACCGGTCGGGCGGCCGTCCACCAGGTCCTGCTTGGCCAGCTCCACATAGCGCCCGTACGGAGCGAGCACGCCGAGGTTCCGGTCGACGGCCTCCCCGGTCAGCGAGTTGAGGATGACGTCCACCCCCGTGCCGCCGGTCGCGGCCAGCAGCGGACCGGCGAAGTCCCCGCGGGAGTCGCCGACATGGGTGACGCCCATGCTGCGCAACAGGGCCCGCCGCCGCGCGCTGCCCGCGGTGGCGTGAATCTCGGCGCCGCGCCACCGGGCCACCTGGATCGCGGCGAGCCCCACGCCGCCGGTGGCCGAGTGGATGAGGACCTTCTCCCCTTCGCGGAGCGCGGCCAGTTCCATGAGGCCGTACCACGCCGTCAGGTAGGCAATCGGCACGGTCGCGGCCTCGGCGAGGGAGAGCCCGTCGGGCAGGCGGTGGGTCAGCCGGCGGTCGGCGAGGACCTGCGTGGCCAGACCCGGGTGGGCGACGGCGACCACGCGGTCACCCACGGCCAGGCCCCGTACGCCGGTGCCGACCGCCGTCACCACTCCGGCGGTCTCCCAGCCCAACCGGCCGTCGTCGTCCGGGTCCGGGTAGGCCCCGGCCGCCTGGAGCGCGTCCCGGAAGCCGACCCCGCCGTACGCCGCGGCGATCTGTACCTCGTCGGCGGCCGGGGGCCGCGCCGCGGCCACCACGCGCACCGGGCCCGAACGGCGGTCGCGGTCCGGTACGACCTCGGTGACGTCACCATCGGAGCCGGAGCCGGAGCCGGAGCCGGAGCCGTGATCGCCGGTGGGGCCGGACGCCGGTGATGTGCGGCGCAGCCGCAGGACGTACCGTCCGGCTGCCCGGAGCGCGATCTGGTCCTCGCTCCCGTCGTCGGCCGCGATCTCCCGGGCCAGTTCCGCCGTCTGCTCCGTGCCCCGGGCGGGGTCCAGGTCGACGAGGGTGTGCCGGACGACGGACAGCTCGCTCGCCGCCGTACGCCCGAAGCCCCACACGGTGGACTGGTCCGGGTTCGGCGCCGCGTCCGTGTCCACTACCGTCTCGGCGCCCCGGGTGACGAGCACCAGCCGGGGGAGCGGGCCGTCCCGGCGTGCCGTGGACAACGCCTGGTCCAGCAGCAGTGCGCCGGCGAGGCCCAGCGGCACCGCCCCCACCGGCCGCGCCGCCCGCAGGCCCCACAGGTACACCACGGCGGCGACGCCTCCGGGGTGGTCACGGCCGGCCTCGTACAGCAGCCGCGCGTAGTCGTCGAGACGCGACGGGTCGATGCGGTACGTCCCGTCGGCACCGCGCTCGTACCGTTCCCCGGGCCGTACGGCGATCCGGGCACCGGGCGCCGCCGGTGTGAGCCGCGGCCCGAAGTCCTCGTCCTCGAAAACCAGCCAGGCACCGGCGGCCGGTGCGGCCGGCGCCCGGTGCGCGGCGGCCGGCGTCCACCGCGGCCGGTAGAGCCAGTCGGTCGGCGGGCCGGGTTCCTCCCGCCGTACCAGCCAGCGGATCCGCAGGCCGCGGATCTCGGCCAGCGGAGCGCCCCGTTCGTCGCGGACGACGACGTCACCGCTGAACGACTCGGCCGTCAGCTCGCGCCGCACCACATGGCTGTACAGGGTTCCGGTCAGCGGCCCGTACCGGCGGAACGCGTCGATGGACCCCAGGACGAAGGCGTACTGCTCGCCCGGCACGTCCGAGTCGGGCAGGGTGGCCGCGAGCACCTGTCCGCAGGCGTCGAGCACCGCCGGATGGACGTGGTGCGACTCGTCGCCGGCCAGGCCGCCCCGCACCACGATCTCGGCCAGCGCCTCCTCGCCGCCGCGCCACACCTGCCCGATGCCCCGGAAGACGCCGTGCCAGTCGTTGCCGCGGGCCGCGAACCGGCGGTAGAACTCGGCGCCGGTCAGGTGGTCGGGGAACCGTGCGGCGATCTGTCGGGGAGTGTCCCCGGGGGCGTCGGGCAGCCGGGTCCCGGCGGCTGCCACGCCGATCCGGCCGTGCGCGTGCAGGGTCCATCCACGGTCGGGGGCGGTGCCGTGAGCGGGGGCGTCGGCAGGGGCGTCGGCGGTGGCGACGTCGAAGGCCCAGCCCCGCCCGGCGGGCCGCAGCGTCACCCGCAGCAGCGGCGGGGCCCCGGCGGTGAGGAAGAGTGCCTTGTCGTAGCGGACGTCCTCGACGACGACCTCGGCGCCGGCGACCTGGGTACCGGCGGCCATCGCCAGCTCCAGGTACGCGGTGCCGGGCAGAATGACCAGACCCTGCATCCGGTGGTCCAGGAGATAGGCGTTGCGCTCCAGGTCGACGGGGCCCTCCCAGCGGTGCGCACCGTCGTCGAGGACCATGTGCGTGCCGAGCAGCGGGTGCCCGCCCCGGACGTCCGCCACGACGGCCGCGCCTGCCCCGACTGCCGCAGCCTTCACACCGGTCGCGCCTGCCGTGCCGGTCACGCCGGTCGTGCCTGCCGCAGCGTTCGCAGCGGCCACGACCGCCGCGCCCGGCGGGCCGTCCGCGCCGTTCGGCTCGAACCAGAACTCCGCGCGCTGCCAGGGATACGGCGGCAGCCCCACGTAAGCGGCCGGGCCCTCGAACAGCGCGTCGTGGCGCACCGGGTATCCGGCCTGGTGGAGCTGGCCGACGGAGGTCAGCAGCGCGGTCAGGTCGTCGGTGCCGCGCAGCAGCGACGGCACCACCAGGTCCTCGGTGCGCGCCTCCGGCAGGCACTCCCTCACCGCCGCGCCGAGGATGGGGTGCGGGCTGATCTCGACGACGGCCGCCGCCGGGACGGACGCGGTCTCGGCGTCGACGGCCGCGTGGAAGCGGACTTCGTCGCGGAGGTTGCGCACCCAGTACTCCGCGTCCAGCTCCGCGCCGGTGAGCAGTTCCCCGGTCACCGTCGAGCGCAGCGGTACCCGGCCCGCGCGCGGCCGGACCGTCTCCAGCGCGGTCCGCAACTCTGCCAGCAGCGGATCGACATGACTGCTGTGCGAGGCCACGTCCACCTTGACGGTCCTTGCGAGGACGCCCCGTTCGGACAGCGCGCCCAGCACCTTCTCCACCGCCGGGGCGCTGCCCGAGACGATGGTGCGCCGCGGGCTGTTGCTCACCGCGACGTCCACGTCCAGAACATCGGCGAGTTCCCGCCGCAGCTCGTCGGCGGGCAGGTCGACGGCGGCCATGGACCCCGTGCCGGCGATCCTCCTGAGCAGAGCGCTGCGGCGGCAGATCACCGCCGCGCCGTCAGCCAGGGTGAGCGCACCCGCCGCGCAGGCGGCCGCCACCTCGCCCATGCTGTGCCCGATCACCACGTCGGGCGCCACCCCCCACGACCGCCACAGCGCGGCCAGTCCGACCTCGACCGCCCAGAGCAGCGGTTGCACCACGTCGATCGGCCAGTCCGCCTCGTCGCCGGTGGTCAGGCGTTCGGTCACCGACCAGCCGCACTCGGCGCGCACGACCCGGTCGCACTCCTCCAGGGTCTCCCGGAACACCGCGGAGGTGGCCAGCAGCCGGCGGCCCATCCCGGACCACTGTGAGCCCTGGCCGGGGAAGACGAAGACGGTCCTGAAGCGCGCGCCGGGCCTGGCGGCGACGACCGGCCGGCCCGCGCGGAGCTGCGCCACGGCCTGGTCGTGGTCCGAGGCGAGCACGGTCATCCGGTGCCGGTGGTGGGTGCTCCGGGTCAGCGTGCTGAAACTGACGTCGCGCAGCGCGTGCCGGCGGCCCGCCCCGTCCGGTGCGAGGAAGTCCGCGTACGACGCGGCGAGTTCGCGCAGCGCGGCGGGCGTCTGGGCGGACAGCGCGAGCAGGTACGGCCGCGGCTCGCCGGCCGTCGGCGGCACGGGCGCGGGGCGGTGCTCGCCGAGGACGACGTGCGCGTTGGTGCCGGAGATGCCGAACGAGCTGACCGCGGCGTACCGGGGGGCGCCGTCCCCGCCCCACTCGCGGGCGGTCTGCGGGATGTCCAGCGCCATGCGGTCCCAGTCCACCGCGTCGGTCAGCCGGCCGCTGTGCAGACTGGGCGGGACGACGCCCTGCGCCACGCACAGCGCCGCCTTGATGAGCCCCGCGATGCCGGCGGCCGCCTCGGTGTGCCCGATGTTCGTCTTCACGGAGCCGACCAGGAGCGGGTCCGCGGCCGAGCGGCCCGCGCCGCTGCCGTAGACCGCGTCCAGTCCGCGCAGTTCGATCGGGTCGCCGGTCGGGGTGCCGGTGCCGTGCGCCTCCACGAAGCCGACGGCGCGCGGCTCGATGCCGCCGCGCGCGCAGGCGTGCCGCATCGCGTCGATCTGAGCGGTCCCCGAGGGGGTCATCAGGTATCCGCTGCTGCGGCCCTCGTTCTCGACCGCCGAGCCGTGGATGACCGCGTGGATCCGGTCGCCGTCCGCCTCGGCCCGCGCCAGCGGCTTCAGGACGACGACGCCGACGCCGTCGCTGCGCACGAAGCCGTCGGCGTCGGCCGCGCCGAACTTGCACCGGCCGTCCGCGGACAACATGTCCGCCTGGGAGAACGTGATGCTCTCCTCCGGCGACAGGACCAGGTTGACACCGGCGGCCAGGGCGAGGGTGGCCTCCCCGGCGCGCAGCGCGGCGCACGCCTGGTGGACGGCGACCAGCGAGGACGAGCAGGCGGTGTCGACGGAGGTGCTCGGGCCGCGCAGGTCGAAGAAGAACGACAGGCGCCCGGACAGGACGCTGCGTGACGTGCCGGTGTTGGCGTAGATGTCCAGTGCCCCGGCGGCCCGCAGCAGGTCCCAGTACTCGGCGGTCCGCTGCCCGACCACGACCGCGGTCGGGCTCCCCGCGAGCTGGTCCATGGTCAGTCCGGCGTCCCGCACGGCCGCGGCGGCGGTGTGCAGCAGCAGCCGCTGCTGTGGGTCCATGTGGCTCGCCTCGCGGCCGGAGACGCCGAAGTAGTGGGCGTCGAAGCCGCGGATGTCCGGCAGGAAACCGCCACGCCGGGTGACGATCCGGCCGGGGGTCCGCGGGCGGGGGTCGTGGAACGCGTCGACGGGGAACCGGTCGGCCGGCAGGTCCGACGTCGCGTCGACCCCGTCGAGCTGCATCCTCCAGAACGCGGCGACACCGTCCGCCCCGGGGAACTCACACGCCATCCCCACGATCGCGATCGGCTCCACGGCACCCGGCCCCGAAGTGACCGGCCCCGAAGTGACCGGCCCGGAGGCGACCGGTTCCGAAGTCGCCGGTTCCGATGCCACCGCCTCCACGCCGCTTGCCCCCGGAGCGGCCCCGCCCTGCTGCTGCGCCGTCACCTGGCACCTCCCGTCGCCGTCGACACCCGCATCGGCGCCGGCATCCTCAACCCCTGGGTCCAGGAGGGCAGTTCGCAGATGGTCAGGAGTACGGCCACGGCCGACCACCCCGGTGCGCCGCCGAACAGCAGGACGTGGTCGCCCGGGTCGAGCCGCCCGGTGCTCAGCAGGTGCTCCAGGGCGATGAGCTGGTCGCTGGCCGAGGCGTGCCCGATCCCGCGGCCGAACTCCCACTGCGACCGGGAGACGTCCAGGCCGAGCGGCTCCATGACGCAGTTGCGGGTGGTCGCCTCGTCACCGTTGGGCACCAGGACCCAGCGCAGCTCGGATGCCTTGACCCCGGCCTCGTCGAGGGCGGCGAGCACCGTCTCCGAGCAGGCGTTCGCGATGCCGTCGGCGACGCTCGTCCCGCCGACCTCGCGCACCCGCTCGTTGAACCGCTGGGCGCGCTCCACCGTGTCGATCCGACGGCCCGCGGACCCGGTGGGGGGGAACAGCGGCTCGTCGCCGCGCGCCATCCCCTCGAACTCCGGGTAGACCCGGGAGACGACCGTCTCGACCCGGGCGAAGCCGCCGGCCGGGCTGATCACGACGGAGCTGGCCGCGTCGGCGGCGATCACCCCCATCGGTCCGCTGTCCCACCGGTTGAACAGCGGCGAGTTGAAGTTGTCCGCCGTGGTCAGCAGGATGTCCGGCCGGCCGTCCGGCTGGTACGGCAGCAGGCCCGCGGCCAGCTGGACACCGGTGAGCATGCTGTTGCAGCCGTTGCGGATCTCCGTGCCCCCGGCCCCCGTGACGCCCAGCTCCCGCATCAGGTACCCCGTCGGCGACCACATCTCGGGCCCCTGGAAGAACGTCGCGCCGTGCAGCACCGTGCCGATCGCGGCGGCCCCGCCCGGGGAGCGGTCCAGCGCCGTCCGGGCGGCCCGTACGGCCATGTCGGGCGGTGACTCGGGCCCGGCGACCAGCACGCCGCGCAGCCCGCTCTCGGCGTGCACCGTGGCGTCGTACAGGCCCGCGGCGACCGCCTCGGACGCCGGGTAGGGGGCGGGCAGCCAGCAGCCCAGCCCGGCGAGGAACACGTCGGCCGGCCTCATGCCGGGCCCGGGCCGTGGCTCGCGGGCGTCGTGCCCTGTCCGGTGCGCGAGGGTTCGGGTCCGTTCATGTCGGTGCACCACTTTCTCTGCGGGGTCGTAGTGGCAGCGGTGCCCGCGCCCACCAGGCGCGCGAGCCGTTCGACGGTCAGTGCGGACAGGTCCCGCACGGTGAGGGCCACCGGTTCCTCCGTGGGCGTGACCGAGACGGTGACGCACCCCGCGGCCCGGCCGGCCCGGAGCCCGGCGGGCGAGTCCTCGACGACCACACACCTGCCCGGCACGATGCCGAGGCGGTCCGCGGCGGTGCGGTACGCCTCGGGATCCGGTTTCGGGTGCCGTACCTCGTCACCGGCCACGGTCACCGCGAACCCGGCCGCGGGGAGCGAGGGCAGGACGGCGTCCACCATCGCCCGGTACGACGACGACACCAGCGCGCACGGGACGCGCGCCCGCCGCAGCGCCCGGAGCAGGCCGGCGGCTCCGGGCAGCGGGGCGATCCCGGAGCGCAGCCGGTCGAGCACGAGGCCGCTGACGCGCGCGTACAGCTCCTGCTCGGTCATGGGTGAGCGCGCGAGGCCGCGCAGCCGGGTCAGGTTCTCGGCGACGGCACGCCCGCGCAGTTCCTCCGGCCGGATCGCCGTGGCCGGCACACCCGCCGCGCCGAGCACCGTCACCAGGGCCTGGTGCAACAGGGGTTCGGTGTCGACGAGCGTTCCGTCCATGTCGAACATGACCGCCCACGGCGCGGTCAGAACAGCGCCCGGGAGCTGAGGGACACCTTCATGTCACCCAGCAGCGGGTGCCAGAGGTGGCCGGGGTCCGCCTCCACGGCGGCGATGAACTCGCGCATGGCCGTCAGCGCCACCGGCTCCTGGTCGTCGTAGACGTCGCCCTGGAGCATCTTCAACACGTCGATGCGGTAGCGGGGGTCCTGGACGAAGGCGGTGAACAGGATGTTCAGGCGGTAGTAGATCGAGATGAACTCGTACCAGTTGGACACCCCGCGCCGCAGTCTGGTCACGTAGTTCTCGAAGCGGGCGGCCCTGAAGTCGCCCGCCTCGGCGGCGGCGATGATGTCGGCGCAGGCCAGCCGGGCGCTGTTCATGGCGACGCTGACTCCGCTGGAGAAGATCGGGTCGACGAACCGGGCCGCGTCGCCGATCATCACCATCCCGTCGTCGCACACCTTGCGCATGCCGTAGCTGTAGTCGCCCTCGGCCTTGAAAGGGCGCACCCGTACGGTCTTCCTCAGTGCGTCGTGCAGCAGGGGCCTGCTGGCCACCGAGTCCCAGAAGAACCCTTCGAGGTCGTCCTTGCCCTCCCTGAACCGTGCCTTCTGGGTGACGACCCCGACCGACGTGATCGTGTCGGTGATGGGGATCTGCCACACCCAGGTGTCGGTGAGCGGCAGGAAGTGGATGAAGATGTACTCGGCCTGGTTGTCGTCGTTCGCCAGGGCCTCCCGGTCGAGTCCCTCGAACCAGCTGTGCACGGCGTACTGCTTGAAGACCGGGTCGGGCACCTTGACCTTGAGCTGCCGTCCCAGCAGGGTGCCGCGTCCGCTGGCGTCGACGACCATCCGTACCGGCACCTCCGCGGTCGTCCCGCCCAGGGCGGCCCGCAGCACCGGACGGGTGGTGTCGGTGAAGTCGACGCCGCGCACCCGCACCCCGGAGAACACCTTCGCGCCCAGGCTCTCCGCGTGCTTGAGCAGGATGTGGTCGAACCGGCCGCGGTCGACGTGGAAGGTGTAGTCGCGGTCCACCCCGAGCTGGTCACGTTCGTTGAACAGCACGTCGGCGGCGCCGAGTCCGTGGTCGTGGACCTGGAAGCCGAGCGGGTCCACGTCGTCCGCGTTGGCCGACGTCCAGGCGGCGCCGTACTTGCGGGGGAAGCCCGCCGCCTCGATCTTGTCCATGGCGCCGATCTCCAGCAGCACCGGCGTGGTCGCCGGCACCAGGGACTCGCCCACGTGCTCCCGCGGGAAGAACGCGCTGTCGAAGACCGCGACCGACAGACCGGCCTTCGCCAGGTAGGACGCGGCGGTGGAACCGGCCGGGCCGCCGCCGATGATGCCGATGTCGTAGGCGTACGTCATTGTTCTCCTGTCAGGGGGAGGCGGGCCGTCAGAGGGAGGCGGTCCGGGAGCGGAGCAGCAGCACCAGTTCGGTGATCGTCTCCAGGGTGCGGAAGTGCTCACCGGTCATGTGCACGGGCGGGACGCGCACGCCGTACGCGGTGCGGATGTGCGCCAGCAGCCGCGCGGTGCGCACCGAGTCCAGCACCCCCAGCTCCAGCAGCGGGCTGTCGGCGGTGAGCCGGCCGTCCGGCACGCCCGTCGCCAGTTCCTCCCGCACGTAGCGGAGCAGTCCGTCGAGCAGCGTCGCGCGATCAAGGTCCGTCATGGATTTCCTCCGGGTGTCGGGGCCGCGCCGGCGCACGTGCCACGAGGTATCTCGTGGGCAGTTCCAGCGGTTGCCCGCCGGCGGTGCGTTCCGTGGTGTGCAGGGCGATGTCGCCGTCGGCGACGACGTCGAATCCGCCGGCTTCGAACAGCAGCCGCAGGCGCCCGTCGTGGGCGGGGGCGATGCGGGCGCCGAAGTCGAAGTGGGCCGCCAGCCCGGCCGTCTTCGGCAGCCGGGCGCCGCCGGCGAGCAGTTCGGCGACGTACCAGCCGGTGCGCTCGGTCAGCTCCTGCGCGAACAGCACCCCGGTGCCGCCGAGCAGCAGCCTGATGGTCGCCAGCATTCCGGTGCGCTCGTCCGGGGCCAGCTGGTGCAGTACGCCGCGCATGTAGACGTTGACGTCGCCGAACTCCTCGCGCAGGGCCGTCACGGTGTCCTGGTCGAGCAGGTCGGCGCGGCGGTAGTCGACGTTGGGCGCCGGGTGCGACGCGGCGGCCAGTTCCACCGCGGCCCCCGCGATGTCCAGTCCGACGACCCGCCGGAAGTGCCCGGCCAGCCACTGCGTCTGCCGTCCGCTGCCGCAGCCGAGGTCGACCAGGGGCAGCGACGGGTCGGCGTGGTCCCGGAACAGCGGCAGGTGGCGTGCGGCGGTCAACCGCGGCGACGAGTCCCAGAGGGCGGCGCCGGGCTCGGCGGGCAGCGTCGACCAGAAGGCGTCCCAGGCCGGGCCCGTCATACGCCCGCTCCCCGGACCCGGCGGCCGTCGTCCGCCCGTGTGGACGCGGTCACCAGGCCGCCGAGCGCGGTGCGGTCGACCTTCCCGTTCGGGGTACGGGGGAAGCCGCTGACCGTGTGCACCGCGTCGACGGCCATGTACGGCGGCAGCAGGTGCGCGCAGTGCCGGCGCAGCTCCACGAGGTCCGGCGCCCGGCCGGTCACGGGGACGACGAAGGCGTGCAGCCGCGCGTCCAGGCCGTCGCCCAGGACCAGGACCACCGCGTCGCGCACCGCCTCGTGCGCGGTGAGCGCCGCGGCCACCTCGGCCGGCTCGACCCGGTGGCCGCGGACCTTCGCCATGTCGTCGGTCCGGCCCCGGTACTCCAGCAGCCCGTCGGCGTCGTACCGGCCGAGGTCGCCGGTGCGGTACGGTCCGGCCTGCGGCTGTCCGCCCCAGTAGCCGAGCATGACGGTCGGGCCGCTGACCACGATCTCACCGTCGTCCAGCGACACCGTGTTCCCGGCGGCGGGCGAGCCGATCGGGATGGCCGCGGTGCGCGCGAGGTCGGCGGCCGTCACCTCGTACGAGGTGCACACATTGGTCTCCGTCGGGCCGTACCAGTTGAGCATGCGGACGCCGGGCCAGGCGCGGCGCAGGTCCTTCAGCGGCTTCGGCGGGAACCGCTCGCCGGCGAAGACGCACGCGCGCAGCGCCCCCGGCCCGCGTTCCAGCAGTTCGCCGTACTCGGCCATGAGCACCAGGACGGACGGCACCGAGTACCAGACCGTGATCCGGTGTTCCAGCAGGAACTCGACCAGCGGTTGCGCGGCCTGGGCGAGGGTCTCGCCGATGAGGTGCACCGACGCGCCGGCCCGGAAGGCGGCGTAGAGGTCGAAGACCGACAGGTCGAAGCTGAACGCGGCGTGGTTCGCCAGCCGGTCGGCGGCCGTGAGGTCCAGTTCCCGGCAGGCCCAGTCGACGAAGGCGAGGGCGTTGCCGTGGCTCAGGCAGACGCCCTTCGGCGCCCCCGTCGAACCGGAGGTGTAGAGGATGTACGCCGGGTCGGCGGCCCGGACCGGATGGGGGGCGGCGCCCGGGCCGCCCGCCACCTCCCGTGACAGGTCCGCCAAGGAGACGTGGGCGGCGCCGGCGACGTGTTCGCCGTGGTCGGTGACGATCAGGGCCGGGCGTGCGTCCGCGGCGATCCGGGCGACCCGCCGGACGGGATTGCCGCGCGGCACGGGCACGTGGATCGCGCCGCACCGCAGCACCGCCTGGGCGACGGCCACCGCCTCGCACGTCTTGCCGGTCCACACCAGGACCCGGTCGCCCGGCCGGACGCCGCGGTCGCGCAGCCCGGCCAGGTAGCGTCCGGCGCGCGCGTCCAGTTCGCCGTAGGTGAGGCTCGTGGACACGTCGCCGACCGCGAGCCCGTCCGGTGTCCGGGCGGCCGCGTCGGTCACCAGGCTGTAGAGGCTCATAGTCCCATCTCCTGGGCGATCAGGCGGCGCTGGATGTCGGAGGTGCCGGAGAACGTGGTGGCGGGCACGGCGTCGCGCAGGTGTTCCTCGATCCCGTACTCCGTCTGGACGGCGCGGCCCCCGAAGATCCGGCCGGCGTCGAGGGCGGTGGCGACTGCGGCCTCGGACACGGCGAGTTTCGCCAGGGCGGCCCACAGGGCGGGGTCCTCGCCGCCGTCGATCCCGGCGCACGCCCGGTAGAGCAGGAGCCGTCCGCTCTCCAGCCGCAGCCGCATGTCCGCCAGCCGGTCGGCGACCGGCTGGAGGTCGGCGAGCCGCTTCCCGAACTGCCGGCGTTCCCGGACGTGCCGGACGCACCGCCGGATGAGGCGTTCCTGCTGGCCCAGGTAGATCGCGAACAGGCAGGACCGCTCCCACCGCATGGACGTCTGGAACACCAGCTGCCCCTGGCCGGGGCTGCCCAGCACCCGGTCGTCGGGCACGAAGCAGCGGGTGAAGCGCACCTCGCCGGCCTGGCAGGCGGTCAGCGCGGACTTCGCCATCGGCGGTCCGGCCGTCAGCCCGGGGGAGTCGCGGTCCACGGCGAACGCGGTGGCCCCGAAGTAGCCGCCGTGCGGATCGGTCGCCGCGTAGGTGACGTAGAGATCGGCGACCGGGCCGTTGCTGACGAAGCTCTTGACCCCGTCGAGGAGGTACCCGCCGTCGACCCTGGTGGCCGTGGTCGCCAGCCGGGAGACGTCCGATCCGGCGTCCGGCTCCGTCATGGCGTTGCCGGCCAGCAGCTCCCCCGAGCACAGGGCGGGGAGCAGCGCCTTCCGGATACGGGGAGGCGCGAACTCCAGCACCGGCCGGACACAGGCGAAGAGGTGGGCGGCGGCGGCGAAGAGCAGCCCGGTGTCCGCGCCGCCGTCGCTCGCCGCCTCGTACAGCAGGGCCGTGTCGAGGGCGCCCAGGCCCGCGCCGCCGTACTCCTCCGGGACGGCCGCGCCCAACAAGTGGAGCCCGGCCAGTTTCTTCCGCACCGCATCGGCGGATTCGGCGGTGAAAGACCCGGAGATCTCCGGGGCGGCGGTCCGGGTGCGCGCGCGGCGCTCCCGTTGTTCAGCGCTCAGGCCGAAATCCATGCAACGCCCCTCATGAAGTGGTGGCCGGAAGAGCGGAGGACCAGTGCGGGGTCTCGATGATCTCGATCACGGCGCAGGCGATGTTCAGTCCGGGGCCGACGCCGAGCATCAGGAAATGGTCCCCGGCTCCCAGTTCGCCGGTGAGCAGGAGCTGTTCGAGCGCCACCAGCTGGTCGCTGGCGCCGATATGGCCGACGGTGCGCCCCTGTTCCCAGGTGGAAAGGGACATCGGCAGCCCCAGCGGTATCATCGCGCGCCCTTCGACGCGTTCCCGTGACCCGTTGGCATAGGCGACGCGGGAGACGTCGTCCAGCGTGATTCCGGCTTCGTCGAGTGTGCGGCCGACGAGTTCGTCCTGTGCGGCCACGAGTTTCAGCGGGCCGGCCGGGTCCCGGTCCGGGCCGTCCAGCCAGCGGTCCTTGGACGCGCCGAAGTCGAGCCGGCCGGGCCGGCCGGCCCCCGGCGGGAACAGTGGCTCGGGCCCGCGGTGCATGGCCTCGTACTCGGGCAGCGTGACCGCGTTGACGGACTTGAGCCGGGCGAAACCCTCCCGTCGGCTGAGGACGACGGCGGAGCCGGCGTCCCCCATCACGAAATGCGGGCTGAACCGCCAGCGTTCCAGCAGGTCGGAGGTGAAGTTGTCGCCGGAGGTGAGCAGCGCGGCCTCGTGCTCGGGCGACGCCAGGAGGTGGCCCGCCGCCAGTTCCAGCGCGGAGAACATGCCCATGCAGCCCTGTCTGACCTCGGCCGCGGTTGCCTGCCCGGCGCCCAGGTGCCGCTGCACGTAGTACTGCGGGCACCAGCCGTGAGGCCCCTGGTACCAGACGCTGGCGTAGAGCAGCAGGCTCAGCGACGCTGGGTCCCGCCCGGCCCGGTCGAGCGCCTGGCGGCACGCCCGCACCGCCATCTCGGGGGCGGGGATCTCGCCCGCGACGGTGACGCTCGTGATGCCGTATTCCGCCGCGGCGGTCCGGTCGATCAGTTCCTGTTCGACCGCCCATCCGATGGAAACGCGGTCGGGTAAGAAGGACCCCAGACCGCTGATCAGCACATCAGACGTTTTCATGGCCCACCCGGATTTCTCGGTCGCGCATGCGCGAAGAATCACTCAAGAAATAGCCGCGAGCAGAGGGTCGTTCGCGGAACGTCCCGTCGCTGACAACGTTTCCCGCAGGGGGAAGGGACGTGCGACGGACACGGGAAAAGTGAAGGTGAAGGGGGAGGAAGAGGTGAAGGAGAAGGGAAATGGGTGCGCAGATCAGTGCGCGAAGGCGGCGACCATGTGGGGGCGCTGTGCCTCGTCAGTCCTCTGGAGTGCGCACCGTGTCTCGTCCGAAGGAGATGTCCGGTTTTCCGCTGTGCATGTGTGCAGCGACTCGCTCTGTCAATTCCTTCACGTAAGGGTGCACTTGGTCGAGGTGCGCGTCAAGATGTCGGCGACGACACGTGGGAGATATGTGAACAATGGGGCAGTATCCGCTGGTGTCTCGGCTCCGGGCCGGCCTGCGGGTCCGCCGTTGCTTGAACACATGGACCGCGCCTGTGACGTCTCGGCGACGTCCACCGTCGTCGGCGGATACGTGTGCGTGCCGGACCGGGGCGGCAACCTGTTCAGGGTGCGGCGGCCTCCGGCCGGGTGGTGTGGGGGCACCGGGTTGGCGAGTGCACCGGCGTCCCCGACGAGGTCTCACCCAACTACCGGCCTGGCCGAGAGGTGTTCTCGCCACTCTCGCTTCCGCTGGATCATGGCGACAGGTTTGTCGTTGCGGGAGGCGACGGCACCGATGTCGGTGTCCGGGACGATGTCGTTGCGACGGGTCCGGCCCGGATGGGGGGAGGCAGGGTGCCGCCGGCGGTGAGCAATGGGCCTGCGGGCCAGCGGGGTTGAGTCCCGGGACGACGTGGCTGACGGCGGGAGACCGAGCCAGAGGGCACGTCGGCGGGCGAGGGATGGACACGGTTGCCGACCGCCCAGCCCTGGCCGTGGGGCCGGCGGACTCAGGGGAGGAACTGGGTGAGTGCTCCGGTGACGGCGGCAGCGAGGGTGAGGACGGCGGCGAAGGTGGTGGCCGCGCGTATGAGCGCGGCGGGGTACGTAGCGTCGTCGACGCGGGCAAGCGTACCCGCGGCTGCGGCGGCCAGGAGCGCGAGGACGAAGACCACGGTGGTGGCGAGCAGGGCGAAGGCGATGTGGTTCACGGCGATCTCCCCGTAGAGGTGCGGATGTTGACGTGACCCAAGGTCGCCGAAACGGTGTCCGCCATGGTCCGACCGGACCATGATGGACACCGTTGAACACACGGCACTGGGGGTGCACGTGCGCGGGGAACCCCAAGGGCGTGAGGCGGCGCTCACCGAACTGCGCGATGCTGTCACAGCGGTCACCGGCGAGGAACCGGACGCGGCGCCCGCGTGGATCGTGCCGCTCCCCGGCGACTTCCCCGCCCGTTGCTTCGCCGACACCGAGGTCTTCCACCTCTCCGGTGGCATCGCCTGGCCCGGCCCCCACCACCGTGACTGCGGCACCGCCCAAGTCGGCCATGACGCCTGCTGCCCAGGCCTGCACTCCAGCCGGGCCCGACACCCATCCGCGGAGCGGGAGAACTGTGGAGCGCCATGCGGCTCGGACTCGCCCGCGGCCCGCGGCGCATGCCCTGACCGGCTCCGCGCCTGCCAGGATGAAGGTGAATCGAAGGAGGTGACAGCCGGTGAACCACGCCCGGCTCGTCGCCCTGGGCCGAGCGCTGCGCCTGACCGGAGAACACGGACGGCGTCTCGAAGACGCAGCCTCCGCGACGGATGTGTCCGAGATCCGCGGCGACCTCCGGCGGCCCCTGATGCTCGTCGACGACGCGATCCAGGCGGCGGCGCCGACCACGCGCTGCCCAGAGCATCCAAGCGGCTCCGTCGACCTCGACGCCGCCGCCCTGGGCCTGCTGTGCGAGACCCGCCACCGTGCCGGACTGCGCACACCGTCCCGGTCCCGCACCCTCGCCCGGACGGCCGGGAAGCGTCGCTGCTTCGTGTGCCCTCCCGCCACGCGATCTGCGCCGACGATCCGCAGCCGATAAGGCGGTGGCTTGCGGAGACGTGGAACGGCCGCGCCTGGCAGCTGTGCGGCAGCCCCCGCACCAGCCGGACGGAGGCTGGGCAGTACATCGGCCAGTTACTCAAAGGACCGCAGCCGGCCGACGCCTACCGGCCGGTGCACGCCTACACCGACCACAACGTCATACGGGTCTGGGGCACGCCCACGACGGTAGGCAGGACGGGCAGCCGTTCCCGGGTGCGCTGGTCCATCCGGGCTTTGACTCGCTGGCTGGTCTTCTGTATCGGCTGCATGTGTGAAACGGCCTGGAGACAGCGCAGGTCGGTGACCGTGCCCTTCAACGCGGTCTAGCCCCGGGCGCGGCGGTCTTTGACAACAGCGCGTACGGCCCGGTCGCCGCGAGGGTCGGCCATCAGGCGGGCGATGTCCCACCACCGCAGCAGCAGCGCCGGATAGTGCGGCGGTATCGCGTCCATGAACTCCCGGTCGAACCGCGCGCGGACGCTTTCGTGGCGCAGGGCGGCGCGGATGTCGTCCATGGACGGCGGGAGGTGGCGGATGGCGGGCGGCAGCGTGGCTTCGTACTGCGGCGCCAGCTTGCGGCCGGGCTGGACCATGATGCTCCCGCCCAGCGCGGCGGCAACGGCGTCCTCCAGTTCCTCTTGGGCTCGCACGGCACGCTCCCACCAGTAGTCCCGGAAGGCGGCGACGGCCTCGGGGTCGGACAGGTCGAGGGCGTCGCGCTGCTCGTCGAATACCGCACCCTCATCGCCGGGCAGAGCTTCCCGGATCGCGCCGAGAGTCTTCGCGGGATGGCGCGGCGGGGCCTGGCCAAGGTGGCGCACCCACCGGTCCCTGTACTCCTCGTCGGAAGGAGGCCCCCACACCAGGGCGCCGCCCATCATGCCGGGCTTCTCCGGGCCGGCCGCCGCCAAGGGGGCTTCCAGGCTGAGCGCCATGAGTTCCAGGTAGGCGGGCAGCGACTCGTACTCCCGCTCGCGCTCCCCGAACCTGGTCCACTTGCATACTTCCCCGGTCTCGCCGTTCAGGTAGAGACCGTAGACGGTGTCGTCGGGGTTGAGGGAGCAGAACGGTATCCAAGATGGCTTCCACAGCACCAGGGCGTCCTCATCCTCGCCGTTCTCCTCCTGGAGCGGCATCTGCATCTGGTGGACCTCGATCACGGCGTCGAGCGGCATCAGGGCCCAGCCGCCCAGCATGAGCCCCGAACCGGCCACGCCGTCCTCACCGGCGGACAGCCGCCACAGCGCCTTCAACTCCTGTGGAACGCTCACACCGAGGGCTTGTTCGAGAGCCACGATCTCGTCGTCACAGGCGCCGGGCTTGAGGGCCGCGTACGACGGCGGCGCGTACTCGGCCAGCCATTCCACGATCCGGCTCCATGCCCGGGTGACTCGCACATCTGCTGGTGTGTCAGTGGTCATGGCCACCACGCTCGCATTGCGCCCCGACCCATCACACAGCGGGGCCCGAGAGTCACACAGGGACGGTCGGGTGTGGCGGTGGTGAGCAGTGAACGGCCACGTCCGCCCCGCCGTAGGCTCCCGCTGGTCCATTCGGGCACGGTCGCCACAGCACTCCGTCGGGCTGCCTCCCGCGACGCCGACAGCCCGGCCGAATACTCCCGGAACGCGCTGCCAGGCCCTCATGATGGATGGGTGACCTCATGGATGCGCTGCTACTGGGACGAGGAAGACGTCTGGTTCTACTTCGAACTCGACGCGGAAGGCTGGGTGATTCGGCAGATCGAGCTCCAAGGACCGGAGCTGACTCCGATCGCGGCCGCCTCCCTCCTCGAATGGCAGCAGGCCCGCGACGCCGGTCGTCTGGCCGAGTACGACAGCATGTTCGGGGGCACGGCGGAACCGTCGGCCTCAGAGTGGGAAGGACACGATCCGCAACCGCTGACCTGCGAGGAGTTCGAAGAGGTCTGGAACATGGCCCGCCGACAGATCACAGAGCGGGCGGCACGCAACGGGTCATGAGGAAATGCCACCCGCCGTGGGACAGGAGCCTTTGGTACGGCGTGAGACAGACCAAGACTCGGCGCCGCGTCCCATGACATGGGTCGCGAGATCCAACAAGTTGTACGTTCTCCCGATCGGTGTCATGTCCTCCGCCTCACCTTCACACCGATGTCGTGTCACAGGCCGGCGGCTTGCGGCAGCGTGACGGGCACGCCCTGCTGCGCTGCGGCGGCGTGTTGAGCGCCATCCGCATCAGCGCCCGCCTCATCCATGCCGCGACCGCAACCGACGACTTTCAAGCCGTCGACCGGTTCCTCCTCCAGGCTCTTGAGGGCGGCCCGGTGTTCATGGACCAGGTGACCCGCCGCTACTACGTCCTCGTCGGCAGCACCACCGGCCTGCGCACGCAGTCGCAGCGCGAGCGGGACGACGCGGCCTTCATGGGCCGCGGCCACCATCTGGCAGTCCCGACCGTCGACGCCACCCACCCGGGCGCCGCCCGCAGATACTGGTGCGTGCAGATGGGCAGCCCCGGCGAGCTGGCCGCGCCGGACGCCGTCTCACAGCTCCTGAAGCTGGGCCGCTCGCGCATCACCCACGGCGAAAGGGCGCTCGGCGGGTGAGACCACCATCGCCAGCGGCCACGTGGCGCAGGCCGGGTACTGACGACCGAAGACGGCATGCCCGTGATGACGACCGTACTGCCCCGCGCACCACAATCGGCTGCCGCCGCCAGTTCGTACGGCACACCCTCGCCCACTGACGGCTCACCCACCTGAGCGACACAGCCGAACCGGTCGTCACCGAACTGAGCGCCAACGCCATCCAGCACGCCAGGCACGCCGTGTTCCGAGTAGCATCACCCTGCGATGGGGTACTGACCAGCTCGGGTGGGGAAAACGGGTCTGGGCCGACGTGGAAGCCCGGTGACCGCCGCAGCAGACACACGTCGCCGGCCACATCCCGCTACTGGACGGGCAGGAACTCGCGCCCGCGCCGGGCGGCCCGGCCGCACAGCAGGTCGATTCGCGCATATTCACCGGTCGCTGATGGGCTCTGTAACGTCGTCACCTGGCCTGCTCGCGAACGCCGGCTTCACCCACGGGCGCGGTGGTGATGCTTTCCGGTGCCTCTTCGCCAGGCTTGTGCGTCAATCGCGCGGAGACTCCTGCGCTGGGCTGGCGGGTGGCGCGGGTGGCCAGGTAGAGCGCCGAGGCAGCCATCAGGACCGCCATCACGGCGAGGACGAAGCGGTAGTCCACCAGTGCGATCAAACCGGCTCCGGCGGCGATGGCTGCGGTTTGCGGTGCCCCTGTCAACACATTCAACGCGGCGTCGGTTCGTCCCATCAGAGCCGCTGGAGTGCGCCGCTGGAAGAGGGTCGTGATGCCCGCGACGATGCAAGGCAGGCTCGCTCCGATGAGTACGGTGCCCGGTGCGACCGCGAGCAGAGAGGGAACGGCGCTCAGGAGAAAGCCTGCGGCGGCGCAGGACAGGCCGAGCACGACGGTCCGAGCTTCGCCTGCACGGCGCATGGTGATTGCGGCGGCCATCCCGGCTGCTATCGCACCTACGCCTTGCAATGAGCTGAGGACGCCGAGGAATGCCGGCGGACGGTGCAGTCCCGCGTCAGCGACGGCGAAGAGCACTGACTCGGAGAAGCCGAACGCCACGATGGCGAGCACCGCGACGATGGTGAACTGACGCAAGGTGGGGGTCTGCGCGATGTACCGGAAGCCGGCGGTGATCTGAGTGTCGGCTTCCTGCTGCGTCGGCTCAGGCGGGTCCTCCCGCTGGCGGATCAGTGCAATCAGCAGGGCTGCGAGAGCGAAGGTCGTTGCGTCGCCGATGACCAAGGGGCCCAGTCCGAACGCGGACAGCACGCCCGCACCCATGAGCGGCGCGACCAGGCGCAGGCCCTGCAACAAGGTCTGCAGGAGGCCGTTGGCATCGCCCAGGTGTTCGGGCGCGATCAACGTCTGGGTGAATGCGCTCATGGCCGAACTCGTGGCGCCACTGGCCAGCCCGTACAGAGTCATGACGAGGTAACAGATCCAGACGCTGTGCCGGTCGTGTACCAGCAACAACGGCAGGACCAACACCGCGGCGGCCAGATTCAGGACGATCAGCAGCGGCCGACGAGGCAACCGGTCCACGAGTGCACCGCCCAGGGGAGCGCCCAGGGTGCCGAGGATGAAGGCGAAGAACGTGAGGCCGGCGGCCGAGTTGCTGCCGGTGAGTTCCTTGACCCGGATACCGACGGCGATCCATAAGGCATTGCTCCCGGCCATGTCGATCACTCTGGCAAGGACCAGGAGGCGGACATCGCGGCGAGCGAGCAGGGCGCGCACGGTCAATCCTCCAGTATCCGCAGGGCGTCGGCGGGGAACGTGAACTGGATCAGCTCCATCGGGATGGCGCCTTCGGGGCGCAGCGACGGATCCTCAAGACGCTCGCGGTAGCGGAAGAGGAGGGCGGTCAGCTCCTCCTGGAAGGTCTCGGCCTCCTCAGGGGTCAGATAGAAGACCGACTCGGCAGCGCTTGTGATCTTGGACCAGTGCTCGGGGAACGCGTGCCGCATGGCGCCGACCTGGCGGATCCGTTCCAGCCAGGAATCCCACAGCACGGCACTGAGCGCGGCCGCGGCGATCGTGCTCTCGGGATCAGAGTCGTCGATCGTGAAGCCGATGTGCGAACGGCGCCAGGGGCGACTACGGCCCGTGCCGCCTCCCGCTTCCTCGACGAAGCCGTACTTTGCCAGGGTGCGCAAATGAAAAGCGCAGTTCGTCGGGGACTCTCCCACCATCTGGGCAGCCTCGGTCGCGGTCAGTGGCTCGCGCCTGGCCAGGGCTTCGAGCAAAGCGAGCCGGGTGGGGTGTGCGACGGCCCGCATGGCCCTCGGGTCGGTGAGCGTGCGGTGCTCACGCGGAGCAGCGTCTCCAGCTTCGAAAGACATGTTTCGAGACTGTACGCTCGAAACATGTCTTTCGAAAGGGCTTTGCACGCCGTGTTGGAAGGCACTGCCGTCCACCGCCTGTCGCCAGACTGCACCGCGGTAGCGTGCGAGCCGGCATCGGCCGACGGCCGCGAGATGACCGACGAGCAGCACCGCCAAGCGGCCGCGAGACTCGGCCGGGTGTGGTCCACCATCGGCTTCGAGCCCTCCCAGGACGGCGTGGGTACTTCCGCGACTCTCACCTGCCGTGCGGCCGGGACCTCCTGACCGCGAGCCAGCAGGAGTTCACCGAACTGTGCCGCTCCTGGCGCACGCAGCCCGCTGGCTGAGCTTTGACCAACCGCCGCGCCCATGCCCCGCTGAAGGCCGCCGTGGGGCTCGGCCGCTCAGCCGGCCGCCGCCTGGACGAGGTCCACCTCGCCGGCTTCGATCAAGCCCGGCGCAACTGCTCCGCGTCGGCGGAACGCTCCGCATCGGGCACGTATCGGGACTTGATCAATCTGCGGGATTCGTCCTCGTGGAGGACCTGCTCGTCGGACCGGCGCTCGCGCTCCGGCCCCGCAAGCGGAGTTGACGTCCGTATCGTTCGCCGGGTGAGTCTGATCGAGTTGGGTCCCGGGCAAGTTGAGCTCGTCGTGCGGGGGCCGGGGGCGCTGGCGACCTCTGTCCGGTTGTTCGACTGGTCGCGTGCGGATGAGTACGAGACCGTCTTCGCGGTGGAGGCCGTTGCTGATGGTGTGCGTGCACGGCTCGAGAACGTGACCGTCACCGTTTGGGATGACATGAGCGAGTTCTTCGACGGCCTCGCGCGCGACTTCCGTGGCTGGGAGGGGGAGCGGGTCTGGATCAACAACCACCTGGTCCTGACGGCGACCTTCGGCTCGGGTGGTCATGTGTATCTGGACTGGACGCTTCGGTCCGGCTTCTTTCCCGGTGACTGGAAGTGCACGGTGACGACCGTGATCGAAGCCGGTGAAGGGATGACGGCTGTAGCTGCGGACCTGCGGGAATTCCTGCGGCAGGGGTAGGTCGGCCACGTTCGCTGCGCGCAGGCACTGCGGCGCCGGAGTCAGGCCAGGGCGTTGCGCAGGTAGGCGGGCAGTGCCTGGCAGATGGCCGGCTCCGCTTTCCAGCCGGGGCCCGCGAGCTGGCCGGGAGTGATGACGCACTGGCTGCCGTCGTCGGTGCGGACGACGACGCGGAACGCCTGCCCCTGGGTGGAGCGGCCGGCGAGGTACGCGGCGATGACGGTACGGCCCAGTTCGGCGGGGTCCGCGCCGGTGGTCGCGCGGCCGAAGCCTTTGCAGATCCACACGCGGCTGAACCGCTCGTGCATCAAGATCTCCCACCGCACGCAAGCGGGAATGTCTTCGCGTCACACAACCCCGATCATGCCCGTACGGGCCGGCCTCACCAACCGCTACCTGCGGGTACTGGCTGAAAGCGCGTCCCTTCCACCCCTGCCGGCAAGCGGCCGCATGCGGCGTGCCGCGCTCCTCGGCACGGCCGTCGGCCGCGTCGGTGGCTTCCTGACCGACGCCGGGGCGGACACGGGGTCGAGCAGGCTCCTTGAACCGGGGGAGTCGACCCGGACTGCGGGAAGGGTGGGTTCCCGGCCGGCGCCGTCGGTGATCTGGACGTCGATGTCCCGTCTCAAAGGATCTGATCATTGAAGGCTGCCCTGACCTGCGACGGCCAGACCAACTGAGACGCGACGGGAGTCGGAGCCTCATCTGGTCTGGTTCGCTGGGACTGGTTGATGGCACCGTCTCGTGCGTTCTGGACCGGCTCGGTTGTAGCGACGTGGTGCCAGCTCGGTTGAGGCGGTCATCCCCGCTCCGGTGCCTCCACTGAACTGCGGGCTCGACCACGGCCTCTGGCATGCCTGTTAAGGTTTTGCCGCCATGAGCCGGTAATGGTGATGCGCCAGGGTGACGGGGGCGGAGATGCGTCGCAGCGGGTCTGCTTGTGCGGGGTTGGTTGTGGTGTTGCTGCTCATGACCGGATGCGGAGGAGGCGGCAGGAGCGAGACCGGCCCCTCGGTGACCACAGCGCTGACCAAGGGAGTGAACACGGGCTGTGGCCACTACCTGAAACCGGAAACGGTCGCCGCGGCACTCGGCGACGACAAGTTCGCCGACGTCAACGGGCATTTCCAAGGCGGCAAGGGCTCGTGCCTGGTCAATATCTCGGTCAGGGAGGCGGGCCTCGGTACGAGCGGGCCGCTCCACACCGGTGTGAGGCTCTCCCTGGAGATCCTCGATTGGAAGGATCCCGCCCAGGTGGCCGGGTACGTCGGCGGGAAGTGTCACGCGACGTCGGCCGACGGAGTCACCAAGACCTTCAAGGGGCCCAAGGGGGCGTGCGGCACCTACCGGGCCCACCCTTCCGAGGAGTTCCTGGTCGGCGGCAGGGTGGACGCCTATGCGGGCGAGGGTAAGAAGGTCATCACGGTCACCGTCCACGGCGTGGACGGCACGCTGAAGCAAGACAGTGAGCACGCCCTCCAGCTCCTGGCCGATGCCCGTGCCAGGATCTCCGGAAAGTGAGGTAAGGCGCTCGGTGCCTGGAGCGGGGATGTGAACCGTCGGGACTTGCTGCCTCAGCACAAGAGCAGCCCCGGAAACGGCCCGAGCGAGGGTTGAACACCCCTCCGTCCCGGCCGGATCACTTGAGACCACCAGCGCACCCGGCCAGATCGCCGAGACCGGCCAGGTCAGCAAAGACGGGGCAGTCGGCCTGGGGACCATAGAAGGCGGCCCGGTGTCCGGTGACAGCAAACTGTGAGCGTGTGCCATCGAACCCTGAGCGACGCGAGTCTGCGTGTCG
>NZ_BMVN01000068.1:0-28178 GCF_014650735.1 Streptomyces canarius | reverse complement strand
CGACACGCAGACTCGCGTCGCTCAGGGTTCGATGGCACACGCTCACAGTTTGCTGTCACCGGAGTGCGCCACGAGGCGCTACGCAATCGAGTGGAGGTGGAAGACCTTCTCCACCAGGCCGTCGCAGCGGCCTGGTGAAGCTGGGGGCAGCCTGACCCGGGGAACGCCGGGGAGGGTGGCAAGCAGCCCCGACAACGGCGGGACGTGCCGGGACTACCGGACGGCGCGGGCCCGTCTAGCGAGGTCAGAAGGTGTAGCCAAAGCGAACCAGTGGTTGAAGCTCCGTAAGCAGCGAGCCGGCTCAAATCTGGTGGATACGGGCCGGTATGCAGCGCGTGACCTGCGTGTCTTCGGACGGGTAGGTCAACTCCGAAGCCGGATTTCCTGTTCCGGTGGGGAGGCCACGTTGAAAGCCTGCGGCGTAGGCGTGGCGATGCTGCCGGAGTAGAGCTGGGCGTCTCCCTGACCGATCGATTGTGTGGTGAACGTGGGAACCATCCGCGGCCGCCCGAGCTGCCGGACAGCCGGTTCGGTGGTGGGCAGGTCCGTTGCCGACTGATGGCCGTGGGTGGGGCGGAGGCCCCGTAGTAGTCGCGGGAGTAACGACCCGTCGTGGAGACCGGGAAAGCCGGTCGCAGGGCGAAGGGGGCCAGCAAGTCAGTGGCTGAAGTACTGGAATGTCGGGAGGGTCGCCGGTGAATACCGACGAGCTGGAGCGCGCCTTGTATGAGGCGGAGCGTCAGGTACTGAAGATCCAGACCAAGCTGCACCGTTGGGCTCGTGATGAGCCTCATCGCAGGTTCGACGACCTGTTCAATCTCGTTGCCGATCCCGGCTTCCTGCTGGTGGCCTGGGATCGGGTGCGGGGGAACAAGGGTGCACGCACGGCCGGGGTGGACGGACGCACGGCGTCTTCCATCGCGCTGTGGGTCGGTGTCGAGGAGTTCCTTGACGTGCTGCGGTCGCAGATCAAGGACCGCAGTTTCCAGCCCATGCCGGTGCAGGAGCGGATGATCCCCAAGGCGGGCGGCAAGCTGCGCCGACTGGGGATCGCGACGATCACCGACCGGGTGGTGCAGGCATCCTTGAAGCTGGTGCTGGAGCCGATCTTCGAGGCGGATTTCCTCCCGTGTTCCTACGGGTTCCGCCCGAACCGCCGGGCTCATGACGCGGTGGCCGAGGTGCGTCTGCTCACGTCCAAGAAGTACGAGTGGATCGTGGAAGGCGACATCAAAGCCTGCTTCGACGAGATCTCACACACCGCTCTGATGGAGCGGGTGCGGGCACGCGTCGGGGACAAACGGGTCCTGGCCCTGGTGAAGGCGTTCCTCAAGGCGGGCATCCTCGGCGAGGACGGTCTGCTGCGGGACAACGACACCGGCACCCCGCAGGGCTCGATCCTCTCGCCGTTGCTCAGCAACGTCGCGCTCTCGGTCCTGGACGAGCACATCGCCCAGGCTGCGGGAGGCGCCGGAACTGATCTCAACGAGCGCCGGAGGCGTCGACGCCGAGGTCTGCCCAACTACCGGCTGGTCCGGTACGCGGACGACTGGTGCCTGATGGTCCACGGCACCAAGGCAGACGCCGAAACGCTACGCGAAGAGATCGCGGAAGTCCTCACCACGATGGGCCTGCGCCTGTCGCCGGAGAAGACTCTGATCACCCACATCGAGCAGGGCCTGGACTTCCTCGGCTGGCGCATCCAGCGCCACCGGAAACCAGGCACCAACCGGCACTACGTCTACACCTACCCTGCCAAGAAGGCCCTGCGGGCCATCATGGCCAAGGTCAAGACCCTGTGCCGGGAGGTCGGCACGAACCAGCCGCTCGACGCTCTGCTTGCCCGGATCAACCCGGCAGTGCGGGGCTGGTGCGCCTACTTCCGGCCCGGGGTGTCCTTCGCAACCTTCTCCTACCTGCGCAACTACATGTGGCACACGGTCTGGAGATGGGTCCAGCGCAAGCACCCCAAGACGGGCCGGAGGAAGATCTTCAGCCGCTACTGCGGTCGCAGATCATGGTGGACCGGGGAGACCCGGGAGTTGTTCAACCCGATCACGGTAGGCACCACTCGCTACCGCTACCGGGGCCTGACGATTCCCACTCCCTGGGACGCCACGGGATGAGAACAACCACCACGAAGCCCTCGGGGCTTGTGGAGAGCCGGGTGCGGTGCCAAGTCGCATGCCCGGTTCGGGAAGCGGCTCCGGGGAAACGGGCCGGTCGAAAGACCGGAACCGCGCCCCGGGCCGACTTCACCAGCTGCGTCCAACGCCCGCTCCAGCGGCAGCACCGGCGCCCCGGCCGGCGCCTCTTCGCAGTCGACGGCGTGCACGACACCGTGCCGGCCGGGACCACGGCCGCCGACCTTCGCCAGCACCCAGCCGGACGGCCGCCGTGGCCCAGCGCCTCCTGGACGGGCGAGGGCGGCTCCAGGTACTCGGTGGGGCACGGCGTCGTACGAGACGCCGTCCACGGGCCGCACGCGCTCTGGAGCACGCACCCAGACCCGGTACTCGGCAGGCTCCACCGAGTCACCAGGGCCGTTGCGGTGCGTCGGTAGGCCAACCTCGTACCTCCAGCCGTCGGGCACCTGGCGCCGGGACCACAGGTGGGCGACGACCTCCTGGTCCCCGGGCAACAGCACCCGGATGGGCACCGGCACCGGCTATGGAGTGGAGAAGGGCGTCATCACGCCTCCCACCGTACGGACCGCCGCCGGCAGCACCCACGACCTACGTCGACGCACGTCTCTGTCCACAGGCGATCCGTGGCCAGCTCCAGGAGGTCGGGAACCCGGCGCGAGAGCACCTTCGTCCCGTCCGTGTCGATCACCGTGCAGTGATGCGCGGCCTTGCCGGCATCCGTCCCCGCCCAGAGCTCGGGCACCCGAGCCTCCCTTGTCGTCCGGCTGACTGGTCCCTGCAGACGACCACGCCGACGTGTCCTTACGAAGCGATCTTGGTTCGCTCATCCCCATGAGTGGCCGTGTCGTCGCGGGGCGCTGGGCGGCCAATCAGTCAAAGCCACAGCTACGGCATGACCGCGATAAAGCCACACCCAGGCCCCTGGGTGTCCCGATCGTACGAAGGACCGGAACCAACCCGCCAACAAGGTAAGGAAACGCGACAGTGGGCCCTTGCGCCCGCTAAGGCGTTTCTGACCATGAAGATCTTCAGCAATGGCTGCGTTTCACCGCGAGCCTGTGGCCACCAGGGTCGCGGTGATGGGGGCGAGGTTGGTGATCAGTTCGTCGATTTCGGCGGGGGACAGGGCGTCGTAGGGCGGGGTGGCGAGTTCGTCAGTGAGGGTTTCGATGCGTTGTTTGGTCGCGCGGCCTGCGTCGGTGAAGTGGCCGTCGATGTCGATGAGTCCGCGTTCGCGCATGCCGTCCATGACCGCGGCCAGGCGCTCCTTCGGCAGGTGATGGATGCGTCCGAACGACTCCGGAGGGTGGATGCCCTGCTCCAGGGCGGAGAGCACGTGAGCCTCCGTGCCGCCGATGCGCGCGCCGACGAGAGCGGCGATGTGCCCGTCGCCGCGGTGCTCGCGCAGCATGGTCGCGGAATGCCACAGTCGGGCGACGGGGCCACTGGGTACCTCAAGGGTGCGCATGCCGGCGTACATCACCCGGCCTTCGGTAGGGGCACTCGTCGCCGCCTTGGTGGTCAGGTCCGCGGCGCGCGCCAAGCCCGGGGACTCGGCCAGCTCGTCGCCGAGGATGCGCCGTAGGGAGGCCGCGCTGCCCCGCTCCCGCGCGGCGATGGAGGCCTCGGGCGAGATCGTCTCCCAGACGCTGGGGATGTGCCGTCCGGCTTCCCCGTCGGCGAAGTTGTAGAAGGCTGCGTGCACGACTTGGGCCGGCACCCGTCCCAGTGGTGCGGCGCGGCTGGCGAAGTAACCGTCCCAGTAGGTGCGGTGGCCGAGTGCGGCCAGTTCCTCGTTGCACTCGTCCGCGAAGAACGTGACCAGGCAGATCGGCTCCAGGAGCTCGAACATGCGACGGGCGATGTGAGTCGTCGGATGCAAGCGCGTCTTGCTCATCGGGTTCTCCCTTTGTCAGGTGTGCCGACTTGGACCGTCCGGCGCACCGAAACTCATCGGCGACCGGAGGGAAGCAGTGCAGATGGGTTGGCGTCTGCGTGGCTGTGTATGCGAGAGCGGGTTCAGGTCCAATCTGGTATCAGAAAGACTGCTGAATCAGCATCTATGACAAGTCGGCTGCCTCGTTCCTGATAACCAGGCTGCCTCGATCGTCCCTATTCGCCAGCTCAGCCGGTGCCGCTTGTGACAACTCTTGAGCTTCGGCTCAACCCGTTCCCTGGCCCGAAGAAGGACATAGAACGGGCGGTGACCCGTCAGGCCGCCGACTCCCAGCGCCTGGAGAAGGAATGCCCCGGTTTCCTCAACTCGGAGAAGGAGCTGGGATGGCTGTGACAGAAACTGGAAGTCCTCGCGGCCCGGGTGCGCTTCGACCTGGAGAGCGCCGGCTTCACGCCGGTGCCACCCGACCATGAGGACAACCCTGAGGGCGGCCTGCTCGTTACGGTCTTCCATGACCATGTGCACGTCAGCTGGCGCATGCGCGACCGGCTCGGCGAGGCCGCACTCGACATGCAAAAAGGTCGGCCGCCAAGGCGAGGACGTGGTCGTCCGGTACGAGACCGACGATGCACCTCGCGCTCGGCAGCATCCTCAACGCCTTCGGCTACCGCGCCAGGCCGCACGCCCTCGAATTCGGGCACATCATCGCCCCGGACCAGTCCTGACCCGCCCGCCCACGCGTCGACCGGCGCCCGCACCGAAGGGAAAACAGCCATGGCCGCTCCCGCTGCCCCGCACCGCGCGTACGGTGGCGATACGACCCGCCGGGAGGACCAGATGAGCGCGCAGCCCGACCCCGCACCCGTCACCCCCTACGCCCCCGAGCCCGGGGCGCCGGCCGAACTCCTCGCCCAGCTGCGCGCCGACGCGCGCGCCGCGCAGTGGGTGCCGGCCTTCGAGCGGGAATGGGCGGCCGCCCTCGATGAATCGCGGCGCACGTTCCCCCTCGCCGGGCCGATCACTGTCAAGCGGATCACCGGCCACGCGAATCTTTGGGTAAGCGAATGTGTGATCACCTACGACGGTGTGCCTTCGTACTCGGTGAGCAGCATGGAATTCGCTGACCAGCACGTGGTGCACGAGACGCAGACTTCACCGGCCCCTTCGGCGCGCCGCCCTGGCGGGCCGCGCTCGCAGAGCCGATGCCAGGCCGAACCATCGCTGGAACCTCGTTCTCGGCCTCGTCCGGGACAGCCGGCTGACCAGCCTGTCACCTGAGGCGGTGATGGCGGAGACCGAAGCGCTCCGGGATCGGTGGAGGCTCTATGCGTTGACTCCAGCCGCCGGTTGGGCCGCGCGGTCGGCCTGCTCATCCACGGCGACCGCGCACAGCCGCACGGCCGCGTCCGGCACCGCACTCGACCTCGGGGTGTCGAAGTGAGGACACGGCACCTCTCTCAACCATTCCCTACTCGTCGGTCACCGTCCGTAATTGGCCAGAAGTCGTCTGTTCCAGCTCTGTTTCGGTCGTCCTCCGCTGCCTAAGCTCGGCCGAGTTGTCACGGCATCACCGAGTGTCTCTTGTCGATCCAGGAGGACCACCGTGAACCAGCACACCACCCATGAGGGCCAGTCCCGCACCGAAGCCCGTCCCTCCGCCGAGGAAGAGCTCGACCTCGTCATCGGCGAGCTGGAGCGGGAGATCCCGGCCCGCACCGGAGCCGCAGCCGGCACCTGTATCCGCGTCTACTGCATCTGACACCAGCCGCGGTCGACGACAGGCCGTGGCACAGTACACGGGGTGCCGTTCCGCCCCAGGCGGGACGGCACCGCGCCGGGAAGGACGCCATGACCCAGGTGCTGTGGCAGGCGGAAGCGGTCGCACCGACCGTGCGGGGAAGCGTCCCGGCGCTCACCCCCGCCGCGCGCAGGGTGATCGACGCCGTACGGGCGGGCGCCGCCGGCCCCTTGTTCCCTCCGGTGCTGCGCCTCGGCGAGGACGGCCTCCTCGCCCATGACCGCGACCTGGCCGGTGAGCCGGATGCCGCGCTGCTGACGGCTGCGCTCACCGATCCCCGCTTCGCCCCGCTCGACACGCTGCTGGACGCCCTCGATGCCTGGTGCGGCCGCACCGCCGCCCAGCACGCCACCCTTCTCGCGCCCGGAGTGCTCGACGTCACCGACGGCGCGCTGTTCGGTCCGCTGGTGTGCGAGGCGTTCACCGCGTGCGCTGCCGGCGTCGCCTACGACGCCGAAGAGGAGTGCGCCCGCTGGACGGGTTTCCTGGACCGCTTCCTGCAACGTCTCGCCCGCGACACCGGCACTCCCTGGTTCGACCAGCTCGACCTGCGGCTGCCGGTGACCGGCATCGAGGCCCAGGGCGCGGAGACCCACAACGGCCGCCGCCGAGTGCTGCGGGTGCGCCTGGGCGGCGGCAGCATCGCCTACAAGCCGCGCCCGGCCGGCGGCGAAGTCCTCTTCCTGCCCCCGGACGACTCCGTGTTCGCCCTGCTCAACGCGTTGCCGAGCGCGTCCGGTCCGGTACGTCTTCCCGTGCTGCGCTGCACGCCCGGCTCCGGCCCCGACGGACGGGAGTACTCCTGGCAGGAGTGGCTCGAACCACCCACGCAGTGGGGCGTGATCCGTTCGGGGAACGGCCGGCGGCTGCACGGCACCCGCCTCGGCCGGCGCCAGGCGGAACGCTACTGGCACCGGGCGGGCTCGCTCGCCGCCGCAGCGTTCCGTTTCGGCATCGCCGACCTCGGCGAGGGCAACCTCCTGGTCGGCACCCGGCCCCAGGACCGGGAACCCCTGCCGTACCCCGTGGACCTGGAGATCTTCCTGACACCGCTGCAGCGGCTGCACGACACCGGGCTCATCGCCGACGAAGCCGCCGGAGACCATCACCATCCGGGCTTCGAGGACCGGCCCCGCTGGTGCACGGTCGACGGACCCGTCGCCCACTTCACCGAGACCGCCGACGGTGGACCACGACTCGTACGGCGGGACCGGCCCTGCACCCGGGGCGGCACCCGCACGGTCGTCGCCGACACCCACGGGCGCACCGGACAGGGGCCCTACCTGCCGTCCTTCCTGCGCGGCATGTTCGACGCGTGGACGCTGATGTCCCGCCATCACGACCGCATCCGCGCCCATCTCCAGCGGGCCGCACCGGACACGTACGTCCGCGTGCTGCTCAAGCCGACGGCGGCGTACACCGAGGCCCTGGCCGACCGCCTCACCGGCGCCGGGACCCGAGCCGAGGCGCCGTCGCCAAACCGGCCCGGCGGCACCCCCGCAACCGTGCCCCAGGAGGTCGCCGGTGCCACGGCCGAAGCCGTCCACGGAGCCCTCGCCGAGCCCGTCTTCGGCCCGGCCGAGACGGCCCAGCTCGACGTCGGCGACGTCCCCTACTTCTTCCGCCGCGCGCACGGCGGCCCACTGCTGCGCACGGCAGACCCGGCCCACTGCCCCAGCCCCGCCGCACACCTCACCGTCCCCGCGGATCCCGACCCCGCCTGGCCGCCGTCCGCCGCCGTGCTCGACGAGCGCGGCCGGGACCTGGCCGGCCTGGGCGTGGCACTGCGCGACGCGGTCGAGTACGCCTTCGCCACCGCGGGACCAGGCACCCTTGAGGGTGACGGCGTCCGGGTGCGCGTCGCCGACCGGCACACCGGCGAGGCCGAGTTCACCTGGGCCGAAGCGGGACGGCGGATCACGTACACCTGGGACCGGGAGACGGTCCGCATCCGCGTGGAGCCGTTCACCCGTCCCGAGCCGGTGCCGGATGTGCGGCGGCGGCTGCTACGCATGGACCGAGTCGACGCGGTCCTGCGCGCCCGCTGGGTGGCCTCCGGCTTCACCGACGAGGCGACGGAGAAGCGGCTGGTCGCCTTGACCACGGCGGGCATGGGATGGCTGGCCGACGTCGTGGCCCGGTACGGCTGGCCCGGTCACGCCCTCGTCGGGCCGGCCGCCGCGGCCGCCGCGTGCAGACTCGTCCAGCACGCCGAGGGCCCGATCGCCTTCCAGCAGGAGTGCCTCCGGCTGATCCGGCGGGCGGCCCGGGAAGGTGACCTGCCGAGGCGTCAGGTGGCTTACGTCACCGACGCGCTGCGTGTCGGCCAAGGCCGCCCGCAGGTGTACGGGACCAAGTTCCGCCTGCGCGAGGGAGAGTTGGAGCCGTGTCCCACCGAACAGCCCGACCGGGTCGACGAACTGCGACGCAACCTGGGGATGGAACCGCTCGCACGCTACGCAGGCCGCCTGCGCAGCCGCTACCGCACCCGGACCCGGTGACCGCCGCCTGGGACGACCTGGCCGCCCGCCACCGGGGGAGCGAGCCCGCCGTCGCCCCCGCGCCCGGCGGGACGGACGCGGTCGACGCCCTGCGCGCGTACACGGTCATGGTGCGGGCGGCACGACCCTTCCGGGTCGGCACCCGGTTCCGCGCGCTGCCCGACGTGCGGTTCCTTGTCGAGGGCGGACGGATCCGGACGCCCGGCGATCTGCTGCCCGGCCCGCAGGACGACACCGCCGAGCGGTACGCCTCGCGGCTCGACGCCCGGACGGGAGGGAAGGGCCGGCTGCTCGCCGTGGAACAGCCGCTTGTGCTCGACCACGTCCTGTGGGCACAGGTACGCGACCTGGTCGCACCGCTGTGGGAGCGGATCGGCCATCCCGTGCTGCCGGTCGTCGCCGAACTCGCCCTCGGCGAAGGGATCACCGACAGCGACGGACTGCGGCGCGAACCCGCGCACTCCAGCCTCGTATGGGTGCTGCACGGCAGCGTCACGGTGCTGCCGGAGCACCCCCAGGACGGCCGTGCCCTCACGGCCGGCACCGGGGAGCTGCTGCACTGGCCCGCGGGACGACCCCACGCCCTGCGCTACGGCTCGCGGACCCTCGCGCTGCGGCTGCTGGTCCCGGCCGATGCCCGACTGCTGACGGAAGCGGCCAAGGACGTCGTCGCGGGCCTGCTGCACGAACGACGCGGCCACGACCACGTCCCCTGCCTGCCGTACCCGCCCGCCGATGAGGAAGACGGTGTGTCTGAGATACCCGAACTGGGGGAGGTGGCACGGGACTTGCGGCAGGTGACCGGTGAGGAACGGCTCGGCCGCATCCTGCGCGTCCTGTGGGCGCGCCGGGTCAGCGCAGGCGCGCTGGAACCCGCCCCGGCCCCCCGGGCGTCCGTCACCCTCGCACCGGAGGACCGGCTGCGGCCCGCGTCGCCCGTCGTGCGCATGCCGCTCGACGAGGAGCAGGCGTGGGTCTGGGCCGTCGACGGCCACGCCTTCTCCCTGCGGGGCACGCTCGGCGAGCGCGTCCTGCACCTGCTGCGGCAACCCGGCGCGCATACCGTCGCGGAACTGTGCGCCGAGGCCGGCCCCGGCCGCCAGGCGCAGGTCGCCGCACTGCTGAACAAACTGCACACCCTGCGCGGCGTGGACGTGGTCGGGAGGACGGACACGGCATGAGCGAGGAACCGATCCTGGCGGTCGAGGAGGAGTTCTCCTGGAGCACCCTGATGGAGCGGTACTGGGACCGGCGCCCGGTCCTGTTCCGCTCCGTCGCTCCGGTGCCGTTCACGGCGCCGGAGGTGTTCCGTGCCGCCGTGCGCGGCTGCGCCACGGGCACAGCGGACGCACCCGTGCCGCCCAACGTGCAGTTCACGGTCGACACCGTCCAACGTGATAAAGCCCAGGGGGTGTTGCCCGTCGGCGGGGACGGCGCTTTCGACGCCTACGACGCACGGCTCGCCGCCCGCCTGGACGACCGCCGGTACGCGTTGGTGGTCAACGGCTTCCACGCCTTCGACGCCGCGCTGTGGTCCCGGGAGCGCGCGTTCTTCGCCCCGCTTTGGCAGACCGCCGGCCTGCCGCTGACCGGCGCCATCACCACGTTGTTCCACGGCACCTACGAGCACAGCCCGGTCGGCGTCCACAAGGACCGCTTCGCCACCTTCCTGTTCGGCCTGCGCGGCCGCAAGCGGATGCGGTTCTGGCCGCGCAGGCCGTGGGACGAACCCGTCTCGACCAAGACCGACTACGCCCGCCACCTCGCGGCCTCCGTGCCTGCCGAGGTAGGCCCCGGCGAACTGCTGTACTGGCCCGCCGACTACTACCACGTCGGCGAGAGCGCCACCGCCGCCCCAGCGACCAGCGTCAACGTCGGCATCCCCCGCGACGAGCACCACACCGGCTACGAACTCGAAGACCTGCTCGCCGACCTCGACCCGGCCCGCCTCGCCGGCTGCGGCGGCCTGGACACCCTGCTGGGCACCACGGACGCCCCCCTGACCGCGCCCGGCCCCGCGACCGGAGGCGTCCTTGCTCCCACGCTGCCCGAGGCGCTCACCACCGCCGCACGGGCCCTGTACGACTTCGCCGACCCCGTCGCGATGCGCCGCCGCGTCGCCGTGCTCTCCCTGCGCCGCTGGACCGCCGGAGGCTTCGAGCCGGTTCCGCCCGCCACGGCGCCCCGCGCCCTCAGTGACGCGGACCGGCTGCGCGGCGACCCGCAGGCGCCTGTGCTGTGGGCGCCGGACCCGGACTCCGGCACCCTCTGCGCGGCGAACGGCCACGAGACCCGCACCCCGCTGGCCCCTGACGAGGTGCGCCGGCTCACCCGGGCGCCGTCCGGGCCGGACCCGGTCGCCGTCGGCGCCCTGTTGAAGGCCGTCGCCCCGGGTGCCCAGCGCGACGAGGGCCGTGCGCTGCTGGAACGCCTGGAGAGCTTCCGGGCGTTCCACCGCGCGCCATGACGCGACCGGCGGAAACCGCTACTTGCTGACGGCGAACCGCACCACGGTGTGCTGACCCTGCTTGGTCTTCGAGAAACTGGCGGGCCTCCCCGAGTGGCTTGGGCACGGCGACCTGGTCGACACCGAGGATGGCTTCGACCACGCGCCAGGCGTGGGTCTGTCAAACGAGCGGCCCTGTTCCACATTCGGTGGTGACGGAGGGTGGCACTGTCCGAGGAGGATGCGGCGGCGGAGGAGGGAGCAGCCTGCTCGGCCGTGCATCCGGCGCGCGATGCGCTTGGTCTTGGTGCTGACACCTTCGGTGGGGCCGTTGCTGTGCGGAAGTGTGAGTGCGGCGTCCACGGCGTCGCGATCTCGGTCCAGGCTCCGGGCGAAGGCGTGCGGCTGGGGCAGATCGGCTGAGCGAACCTCGACGACCCAGCGCGAGAGCCCATCGGTAACAGGAGGTTCAGGCAGCCGGTGAACCCGAGGGCCTTGATCTCCTGGCTCAGCCACGCCACCGCGCTCGGCGCCGACGCGCTCGGCCTGCTTTGGTGACCGGTACGACGGGACAGGTCGGACGCCGCTTCGTGCCGAGGCTGCTGGCCCAGCAGCAGCCGGGCGAGCAGGTGCGCGTCCTTTGTACGGGACGCTGCCCGCGGCGAGCGCTTCGCGGAGCTGGGCGCCCAGGTCGCCGTAAAGCGCTCGAAGAGTTGCGACTCGAAGGAGGCGATGTCCTCGACCGAGCGCAGCAGGCGGCGAGCAACAGGTTGTGCGGGCCGGAGAGCGAGGCGCACAGGCAGCTTCTTTCGAGGACTTTCGGTGCACCTGAAATCTGCGGAGCTCGCCTCATTCTGAGGGGTTTGGCTGGGGCGAAGGGGTACCTCCCTCCGGTGGAGTTTCCAGCGAAGGTAAGCCTTCCACTGCTCGACGGGCATCGGTTAGCGCGCGGAGCATGTCGGCATCTGCTCGGGTTTTCTCTGCATAGGCTTGCCCTCGGGCCTGCACATATTTCGAGAGTCCTGTAAGCGTCCCTCCCACCAAGGCGCCGACGGCAGTAGCTAGAGAGACGACCGCGGTGACAACCGCTGGCGCATCGGAGGGACCGAGGCTGCCATGAATCTGAAGATTCTCAAGTATGTCGCGAATGCTTATCCAGGAAAGGAACAAGAGGAACGCAACCGCGATGGAAAAAATCACCCAAGGGGAAATCCTCCTAGCGTCGACCATCCTATTCTCCTCCACGCCCTCCCCATTCTGAGGTGCCTGACGTTGTTCTGCGAGAGCATCTCGGAGTTGACCGAGGTGTCTCTGGGAATAGACCCGAGACAGGTGATATTGGAGTTCGGGGTGTCGGAATTGGTAGACCGCACCGGCCTGGCGTAACACGCCTCGCTGGTGAGCGTCCTCGAGGAAGGTGACGACGGACCAGGGCAGCCGACCGGTAAGCGGCAGCCAGATCCGGACGAAGACCACCCACTGGCCCCAGGCAGTCAGACTGAACGCGTAGCCGAGGGCGACGCCGAGCCCGCTGATGACACCGAGCTTGAACGCGGTCGAGGGAGTCCACACGAGCGGCCCCAGCACCCTCGACAGAGGCCGATCCACCAGCCCGGCCACCAAACCGACCAGCAGCCCGAAGGTGGGAGCCCAGGCAAGGAGTTGGAAGGCGACCGTTCGGCGGCTGCTGCGCAGCAGCCCGACCGGATTGACGGCGGACCAGATGTCGATCGGGGTTTCGAAGAGGGTCAAGAGGCCAAAGGTGACGCCTGCGCCCATCCCGAACGCCAGCCCGTAGATGACGCCGTAGCCGAGGCCGAGACGCAAGCCGGCCGGGAGGCCGATGTGCCAGAGGACACCGGTGAGCGCCGGGGTCACGAAGCCGTAGCCGAAGCCCAAGACGAGCCCGGACAGAAGCCCGATCGCGACGCGACGGAGGGTTCTCTGTCTCGCCTCCCTCGCTCTGCCGTCAATCTTCATGCGCACACCGGACGGCGCCACCAACTCGTACTTGACCGCGATCACGAAACAGTACAGGGTCCCGAATACGAGTCCGGCGAGGAGCCCAGCCACCGGCCCGTCCACGAGCTTGAGTCCGAGGGGGACGAAGAGGACGCCGACGGGGCCACCAACAAACCCAACGGCCAGGCAGATCACCAGGACGGTCACCAGCATGCGGGTGGTGCGGCGCAACCCGTGACCGAGTCGCCACCACTCCAGGCCGGAGGTGCCAAGCTGGGTCATGTGGTGGGCGAGGTAGCCGAGCCAGTGCTGGGCACGTTCCGGGTCGTAACGGCGGTGTGCCCTGCGGCCCGGGAAACGCTCGTAGACGGCGGCAGTGAAGCTGCCGAGGAGGTGAGCCTCCAGGGCCTTGGAATTACTGAATCTCTCGGTATCCAGGAGCTCGGACGGATCGTGGGCGGGGAGGTAGCTGTAGACGTTACGGGCGAGCGCGACCATCAGCGGAGTGGTCAACACCGCGCGGAGGTTGGCGGCGGCCCGGCTGTGCGGCCGCATGCGCAACTCGTTCAGCACGAGACCCCAGGACGCCACCGCGGGGTTTCCGCCGGGCTTCTCGCCCATGGTGCGCGGCAGATAGTGGGCCAGGTCATCCAGGGTGAGATCGGTTAGTTCCACCACAACGGCGTCGGCGAGCACGTCGCTTTCCCTCACCGCAGCGGCGTACGCGGACGGGCGGCTCGTCAGCAGCAATGGCAGGGGCATGGCGTTGAGCGCCTCCAACACGGGGCGCCGCAGACCGTCGGCGATCTCGTCGAAGCCATCCAGCACGGGGAGCACCCAGCCGGCCTCGACGAGAGCTGCGGCCAGGCTCGATCCGCCGGACCCCCGAGCGGCCAGAAACGGGTGATTGTGCGTCAGTTGCTCCGTCAGCCAGTCCCGGAACGTCATGGCGGTCGGATCCCATGAGCCGATACTGAAGAGCACCGGTACTGCGTCGGCATGGCGCCGCGACTGCAGGTGGTCCAGGACGAACCGCACGGCGAGAGTCGACTTCCCGGAACCCGAGCGGCCCAGCACCACCAACCGCCCGGCCGGGATTCGCCGGTACACATCCACGATGCCTTCGAACCCGTTGAATAGCTCGCTCAGGTCCGGCCGCCCGAGTGCATCCCCGGCGAGCAGGTGGCGGACGGCGCGCGAAGAGTCGCTGTGCTCCGTGACCGGCCGCCAGTGCACCGGCAGTGGGTAGGGATCGTGGATCTGCTGCTGCTCTTCTTGGCGCCGCCAGTGGGAGGTCACCTCGTGCGCGAGCAGCTCGGCGACGTCGGTCAGCGTTTCGTCCAACACCAGAGCATGCTGTCCTGCGACTGGTTCGGCGTAGCGGGCCGAGGCAGCCGCCACAAGCTCCTCGTGTTTCTCGGGAGGCAGCCCAAGGGCATCGGCCAGCAGACGCACCGTGGTCACCCTAGGGGGGCGAACGCGCTCGCCGGACTCCAGCTCGCGGACGGTGCGCAAGTCCACTCCGGTACGCTCCGCCAGGGCCTCCTGGGTCATTCCCGCCTTGTGCCGCAGCCGGCGCAACAGCGGGCCGAACTCATTGGTCACAGGTCACGCCTCTCCCCGGCATGTTTCGCCCCAAGCGTGGACTCTAGCGCGGCCACCGGTCGGCATACGGCCAATCCGGTGACCTACTCATCGCTCGTCGACGGGTGGTCGAGCCGTCGTCAACTCCAGTCGCGGTCATCCCCCGGCCCTTCGGCGCCTGCCAGCACAAGGCCGCCATGTTGGCCTCCCCAACGGCCGCCTGGCAGCGGGGCTTGCCGCCCAATATGTCGGCCGGTAGGGGCTGACCGTTCTGCCGACGGACCGCCCTCGCCCGGGCACGGCACGATCCCGCGAACCGTTGGCGCTGGGCGGATGCCCGGGACGGGGGAGGGGCCGCGGATTTCCAGGAGGTCGATCTCGAACCCGGCGAGGATCTCGTGCTCGATCGCCTCCGAGAGTCCGAGCTCCGGGGAGCCGTGCGCCGTAGGTGCCGTTCGGGCCGTCGGCCGTGATCGCGGTCTCCGCCTTCCTGGTCGTCCGCGCCCTTGCGCGCCTGGGGCGCCGCCAAGACGCACGGTGCGGTGGGTCGTTGCTCACATGACCAGCGAGACCGCCCGGCATGCCGGCGAAAGTCCGTGCCGGTGAAGGCGCTGCACCACCAGGAGATGGCCGCCAGCAGTGTGAAGGTGAATCCCGCACCCGGGACGACGACCGGAAACCAGAATCGGAGGCTGTCGTCCTGCTCGAGATGACCGGCCCAGCGGACGGCGGCGTGGTGCAGGAACCACATGTACAGCGGAATACTCACCACGGCGTAGATCCACAGCGTCGGTTGCAACGCCCAGGCAGCGGGCCTGACCTGCCTCTTCGTGCCGTTCCCCATGGTCGGCACGGTACTGACTGAGCTGCAAGCGGCGCCACCGCCTGTTCGCTGGAACCAGCCAGTCATGCGGCCATAACAGCCCTCGACTACCCTGCGGAGCCTCGTAGAAGGGGCGAGGGCCCGGGGGCATGTGACGTCGGTCCGGGCCCTCACGCGGCTTCGCGTCTGCGGGGGAGGAGGTCCCGGAGCGCGATGCTGTGCTCAACGACCGTCTGCGGTGTGAGTCACCTGACCGTGCGTCCGACAGCACAATCTGCGCCGTGTGGTGGCCGTCGGGGATACGAATCAGGCAGAAGCCTGGGTCCCGTCCCTGCGATGGCCAGTGCCGTCCGTCCATGGTCGGCGTGACGTCCCGCCGCGCCCTGGGCATCGGCCCAGTCCCCGCAGATCCACGCGGCGCCGGCAGATCTCCTCGACCTGCCCGGAGTCCGTCTTCCCGATCTGGGGGAGTTGCGGGCCCATGGAGTGCTCGGTACCCGCCCGATGTTGGCCCAGGCACCGCGGCGGGCTCACGGCGACCGGGGCCGCGCCGCCGTCTGGCCGTGAGCGGTTGCACGCGGTCGTCCCGGGCCTCGGCTTCGGCGTGGGCTGGCGCGTCAGGGTGGGTGTCCTGCGACGTCGCTCGCGCCGCGGCCCGCTGGCTATTCGCGTCTGGCGGCAGTCTGCCCGGTCGAGAACGGTCGCCCGCTCAGCGGGCCGCCGGGTGATGTTGTTGCCCGCCTGGTGGGAGGGCGCGTGATGGAGAGGTCAGGGTAGGCGTTCTGCGGCCCAAGCCGTCCTAGCGCGACGCGCCGGCACCCGCAGCCGCCGGTCGCCCGGACCCTCTTGTCCACCCGCCCAAGGGCCCGGCCGACGCACTGCGTGGCCGCCCGTCGCCGGACAGCGCGTTCGGGCGAGGGTCGACCGGCGTCCGTCGCCGGCGCGAGGAGCGGGCAGTCGGATGCGACGGTCGCGCCCCGAGGCACGCCCGCCGCCCCGGAGGGCAGCAGCCGGCCCTGTGACGGCGGCCCGGACCGTCAGTGTGCCCCCCTTCGCGGCCGGCGCGCCCACCGCTACACGAGCAGGACGAACATCACCGCCATGCCCAGTGCCATGGAGGCGTGGCATCCGGACGCCAGGGCTCCGGCGACGCCTTCGCCGGGCGCCGCTGTTCTCGGGACCCGCCCAGGTGCCGGGGCCCAGGCGCGCGCCAGGTCGAGAGCACGGGTCAGCCAGACCAGGCCGATGCCGGCCAGGACGGCGGCGAGCACTCCCGCCACCAGCCTCGGTGCCGTGCCCGACAGGCTCATGGAGGCGAGGCCGGCAGCGCCTGCCATGTGCATCTCGTGCATTCCGCCCCCGCCGGAGTGGCCCGCCATGGAGCCGGAGACGTCCATCGCCGCGACCATCCAGGCCATGGCCGCTGTCATCACGACGTGCGGCCAGGCGGCGAGTACCACCGCGATGCGCGAGCTGTCGGCGCGGGGGTGGAGAAGCGCCGCGACCACGAACCACAGGGCTCCCGCCGAGAACAGCACGACCTGGGGCGCGGCCGACAGGTCCATGCCCCAGGGCCAGGCCATCGCCGTCATCAGCACGCCCATCGCCGCGTGCAGCGTGTGATCCACCCTGTCGGCGGCCCGCGTCCCGGGCAGGGCGGCTCGCCACACCCCGTGGACGACGGACACGGCGAACAGCAGGGTCAGGATCCAGCGCAGGCCGGTCGCCGCGATCACCCCCGCACCTCCGCCCGGCGCCGCCGCAGGGCTCCGACGGCCACGTCCACCAGGACGAACAGCAGCAGGGGCAGACCGAAGAACGGCACGTAGTAGCCGATGACCGCGGCCAGCAACACGACCGGCGCGAGCACTCGGCCGGGCACCCTGCGCCAGGCTCCGCGCGCGGGTGCGCGCCCGACGGCGAAGCCCTCCGCGCGGGTCGGCCGGCGCAGCCACCACATGCGAAAGGCCCACAGGGTCATCGCGATCACGGCGATGGCGAGCAGGGCCAGGGCGATCTGGTTGGCGAGGCCGAACAGCAGCCCCATGTGCGCGTCGACGCCCCAGGACGTCAGCTTGGCGAGCAGCGGGAAGTCGTCGAACTCCAGCTTCTGCGTCACCTTGCCGGTGGCCGGGTCGACCGCGACGGAGTCCTGCCGTTCCGGCCAACTGCGGGTGTTCTCCGCCACGACATAGGCGGAGTCCTCGTCGTGGGGCGGCGGAGTGACGACGAGTACACCGACCAGGCCGGCGTGACGGGCCGAGGCCACGACCGCGTCGATCCCGATGTCCCGCTTGACGTCTTCCGTGCCTCCGCCGGCCCCCTCGCGGGCGGGCAGCGCCGTGGACACCGAGGGTGTACTGCCGCCCAAGGCGTCCTGGACCCGCCCGATGCTCGCGCCGGCATGAGCGGACCAGGTCAGGCCGGTGGCGGACAGGGCGAGCAGGCCGACGGAGGCCCACAGGCCGACAGCACCGTGCCAGGACAGGGTGCGTTTGCGGCTTCTGGTGCCACCGCGCGGCAGCAGCAGGCGGCGCAGCCGTCGACGGTTGCGCGCGGTCCCGGCCCACAGGGCGAGACCCGCGAGCACCTCCACCCAGAGCCAACTCGCGGCGATCTCGCTGTAGTTGCGGCCGAAGTGGCCCAGATGAAGGTTCCGGTGCAGGTCGTCGAGCCACGCCCGGGCCGGCAGCCACTGGCCGAACGTCCTCAGCTGTCCGAGCACCCTGCCGTTGTACGGGTCGACGAAGGCGGTGAGCGTGTATCCCTCGGGCAGGCCGTCCTTCTCGAAGGTGACGCGGGTGGAGTCGGTGGGTCCCGCGCCCTTCGTCACCGACAGCAGGGTGCCGTCGGGGACCGCCCGCTGTGCCGCGACCACCTGATGGGCGAGCGGCTCGGCGGCTCCGCGCGGCGTCACCTTGAGTTCGTGCGCGTAGAGCGCCGACTCGATCTGCGGTGTGACGGTGTAGGCGAGCCCTGTCACAGCGGCGACGAGGATGAACGGGCCGACGAGGGTTCCGGCGTAGAAGTGCAGGCGCAGCAACAGGGGCCGCAGGTTGCTCCACAGCCCCGGCACCGCACGGGGGGCGCTGGTGGTGGTGTGCTCGCCCGCCGGGCGTGGCGACGGTGGCACGTCCGCGCCCGGTTGCGGGCTCACACCCTGGCTCACCGGTGCGGCCTGCGCGTCCGGCGGTATCCGGCGTTCGGGCATCTCGGACCCTCTTCTCCTGTAGCGACGGCAACCTGGTCGGCGGTTGCAGCACAGGAGTCGGGGCGAGAGTGGGGGAAGTTCCCGGGGTATTGTGTGACCTGGGTCACTGTGATGGTGGATGTCGCGGCCTTCGTGTACGGCGGGTCGTACGCCTGGGGGAGCGCTGAACGCCGCGCGCAGGTGATGGACCGGGCGACACGGGGACTCGCCAAGGTGCTTCCTGCTCTCACGTCGCACCACCGGAACGTGGCGTGGGCGGGTGCGCGAAGAGACCGCGCGGGCGCGCCGCCCGCCGCCGGTCCAGCCGGGTTGCGGGGGCGGTGATCCGCCGACCGGCAGGCGTGCCGGGGACGATCACGTGGAACTGCCCGTTGACGGTCCGCTGGGTGAGGAACTGGTGGCTCGCCCGGAGAAGTGGCGCGTGCCGGGTACGAAGGCGGCGAGAGCCGGGGCGGCGAAACAGACCACCGCGCAGGCGGCGAGGACCCGGCCGGTGCCGAAGGCGTCGATGGCGGGGCGATCACGGCCAGCCCGGCCGGGGCGAGACCGTAGGAGAGCAGGAAGTCCAGCGAGGAGACCCGGGCGAGTTTGTCGGGGGCGACCTCGCGCTGGGGGCGGTGAACCAGGGCACGTTGAACCATTCGATGCCGAGGCCGGCGAGGGCGTAGGCGGTCATGACCGCGATCGGATGCACATGGGCCATCAGGCTCAGCGGCGCGAACCCGTATGCGGCCAGACCCGCGAGCGCAGCTCAGCCCTGGGTGCGCGGGCGCCGGCGGGCGATGAGCAGGGCCCCGAGGAGGGCTCCGGCGGTGTACGCGGTGGTGGCGCCGGCGAGCACCGCCCCCGAGCCGTACTCGTCGCGGCTGAGCAGTGGCAGGGCGACACCGGTGGCCGAGTACCCGGTGGCGATGACCGCCGTCAGGGCCGCCAGGCCGGCCAGGAACCACGGATGTCGCCGGGCTTCCCGCACCCCCTCGGCGAACTCCTCCAGCAGGCCCGTCCGCGTGGGCCGGCCACGGGGCACGGTGCCTCCGCCGTCCGCACGTGCGCCGCCTCCCGGCACGAGGGCGGCGACGAGCCAGAGCAGTCCGACGCACAGCAGCAGCGCCCGGTCGCCGAGGACCAGGGCGGCCAGCGTCGTCAGAGAGGGCCCGGCGAGGGTGGTGACACGCACCGCGAGGCTCAGTGCCGCGTTGGCGCGCCGGCGGTGGGCCTCGTCGACGACTTCGGCGGCCAGCGCCTGGAAGGCGGGCCGGCAGGCGCCTTGCCCCGCGCCGGCGACCGCGCAGGCGAGTGCGGTGAGCGGCGTCGACCGGTCGAGAGCGAGGGCCGTCACGGGCAGCGCGACCGCTCCGGCGAGACCGGACCACAGGACCACACCCCTGCGGGAGTGCCGGTCGGCGAGGACGCCGGCGACGGGCACCGCCGCGAGGAAACCGGCAGTACGGGCGGCGAGCAAGGCACCCAGGTCGACGGCGGTGATCGTGCCGTGGAGCACCGCCAGTCCGAGCACGAACGGCAGGGCTCACGTGGCGAGGCCGGAGGCGGTGGCACCGGACCAGAGCCTCAGGAAGGCCGGGTCCCTCAGCAGGGATCTCCGTTCCCGCCGGGAAGGACCTGCGTCGCCGGTGGTCGGTGCGGGCCGGGCAGGCACGGTGAGGCACTCCTACGGTCACTCATGTAAGGACTCTTTGCGACCCTGGGCTATTACGAACTGGTGTGGCTGTGACAACCCCCGCATCGATCGCTGCCCTGTGGCCCGTCACAGAAGTGAGTCCCGCCGCCCGGCGGCTGCGGCCCGCTGCCAGGGGACGAGCTGATCGATGGACGGGGACCGCCGCTCTTCATCGGCGGCCGTGCGGAGCCACGGTTGGTGACAGCGACAACGACTGGGGCATGGCTTTGGCGCGCACAACGAGGACGGCCAGGGTGGTGCCTCATACGTTATGCCGACCAGGTGCCCGGCTGCCCTTAGCCGACGTGACCCACCTGCTTCGCCAGGGCCTGAGGGTTCCCCACAGGTTGCAGGTGCCCCGAGCCCGGTTAGTGGAGAGTGGAGACTAGGATGACTGAATTGATCCCTTCCGATATCACGCAATCGGAGCCGAGGGCAGGGAAACGTGCGATCGGCGTGCTGCCATTGGTCGGCATATTTTTCTTCACGGTGTCCGGAGGCCCCTTCGGGCTCGAGTCTTCCATTTCCAGTGCCGGGCCGGGCATGACTTTGCTGATGATCGTCCTGGTGCCAATTGTGTTCGGTGTGCCGAACGCATTGGTGGCAGCGGAACTTAGCGCCGCAATACCGGTCAACGGTGGCTATTACTACTGGACGAAGATCGCACTCGGGAGGTTTCCGGCATTTTTGTTCGGGGTCTGGAACTCAATCGGATCGGTGTTGAATCTCACTCTCTACCCGATCCTGCTCGTAGATTACCTGGCCACCTGGATACCGGGCATCGCACGCGGGAAGGAGCTGGTAGCCCTGTCCGTTTTCCATGGCGGCTTCGTTGTGGATCTGCACTGGATCGTCACCGTTGCCCTCATCATTCCGATGGTCTACCTCAATTACCGCGGCTCCAAGGCTGTGAGTGACTATTCAGTCGGGATGATGGTGCTTATTCTCGCACCTTTCGGCGTGCTGACGACCATCGGGGTCTATCATGCCATCAGTAACGGAATCAATATTTTTTCACCCTTCATGATTCCCGGTCAAAGCGTCCACTCGTCGGTGGCCGGCGCGCTCAGCGTGATCGTGTGGCTTTACCTCGGCTTCGACGGTCCGAGTACCGTGCTGGGCGAGGTTTCCGACGCGCACCGAACCTACACTCGAGCTCTGATAATTTCGGTTCCGCTGATCATCGCAGCCTATCTCTTGCCCACGATCGCCGCCATCGGCAGTGGTCTGCACCGGGGTTCGCCCGCAGCCTGGGTTCAGGGAGATTTCATCGTTGTCGGCCATATCCTGGGTGGAAGCTGGCTCAAGGTGTCGATCTCCCTGGGCTCGGCGCTTTCCTTGGTCGGCCTGTTCATGGCGATCCTACTGACGAGCACACGAATCCCGCGTGCGCTTGCCGCAGATGCATACCTGCCTCACTGGATGGCGCGAGACAGTAGACGATTCAACACCCCGGTGGGTGCTCTCCTGGCGAGCAGCACTGTCGTCGTTGTGTTGTCGGCTGTGGATTTCAGCTCGATTTTGCGGGCTACGGTGCTGCTCACCCTGTCGTCGATCCTGCTTGAGTTCATGGCCTTCCTGGTCCTTCGCTGGCGGTATCCACAGATGCGCCGACCGGTTCGGGTCCCCGGTGGCTGGCCTGGCGCTGTCCTGGTAGTCGCACTGCCCACCGCGATGATCGTGTACTTGGCGTGGAGTACAGCAGTCGATGAGACCGCTACGTTCTTCGCGAGTCTTGCGGTGGCACTCCTGGGCGTGGGGCTGTACCCGCTATGTCGCCGATTCGTCAAGGGTCGTCGGCCGGACGCAGAAATAGATTATTCGAATGTCGAGCTAGGGCCGGACAGGCGCGCAAGATTCGGTTCGCAGGAGGCGGAAGTTTGATGGACATGCGACGGGTGATTTCCGAGCTGGCGAAGCAGCTACGCACGTGGTGGCCTGTGCCGGGGATCGCGATCAGCATTGTCACCGCAACCGGCGAATCCGCGCTCATCACCGATGGGTTTGCCGACACGGAATCCGGGGCACCGGTTTCCGATCACACGCGCTTCGAGATCGGTTCGATCAGCAAGACCTACACCGCGTTCTTGCTCGGGCAGTTGGCGGATGAGGGGAAGGTGAATTTCGAAGCGCCGGTGGCTGATTATCTGCCGTGGTTCGCCCCGAACGGCGGGTCCCGGGCAATCACTGTCCGACACCTGATGCAGCACACCTCGGGGCTGGTAGCCGGGGCCGACGCGCTGCTCGATGCCGCCGCACGCGGTTACGCGCTGCGCGATGCGACGACCTATGTCGAACCAGGCGAGATGTTCCACTACTCCAACGAGGGCTACAATCTGCTGGGACTGATCATCGAGCACGTCACAGGAAAATCACTCGCGAACGCCATGGCCGAGCGGCTGCTACATCCACTGGGGATGCGCAACTCGGCAGCGCACATCATTCACGAAGACCGTGCTGATCTCGCCATCGGATACCAGTTCCTGCACGACGACCGACCGGCGCTACCGTCGGCCCCGCTCACGCCGGCCACCTTTTTCGAGTATTCAGCGGCTGATGCGAACGTGACTGCAACCGCATCTGACCTGGGTATATTCGCCCGCATGATCTTGGGGCGTGGTGCCGTGGCTGGCACTAGGATCCTCAGTCCGGAGCGGTTCGAGCAGATTATCACCGACCGTGCCGATGTGGGCGGTTCGACGGAGCATTCGCCTGGCTATGGACTTGGCGTGGGCGTGGAAATCATCGACGGTCATATCTGGCTGATGCACGCTGGAGGAATGGTCGGCTACCGATCGTTTCTCGCCGTCGATATCGACGGTGGACATGGTGTCGCAGTGCTGACCAACGCACCCGGCGAGTGCCGGATAATCGACCTTTTCGGCCGGCATGTGCTTTCCGTCGTACAAGGAGCCTCGCCGGACCCGGCGCTGTTCGACCGTGAGAGCATCCCAGATGCTCTTCACTACGTAGGAATCTATGGAACGGGATCGCGCCAGATCCGCGTCGACGCCACTGCGGACAACGGTCTCACTCTCACCTCGGACGGGATGACAGGCAAGCTGTATGACTCAGGCGACGGGAGGCTGACATGCGATCATCCGCGCTGGTCCGCCTACCACCATTCGGTGGGCACGATCGCCGGGAAGCCGCATTGGCTCTGCGGACCCGACTCACTCGGCCTTGACGCCACGCCGGCCACAACCCCGCATCCGCTCGCCGGTCAGTACCGGAGCTACACGCCTTGGTATCCCAGCTTCAGGATCGTGCAGCGGGCGGGGCGACTGCACATGATCGCTGCGACGGGCGTCGAAGCGCCATGCGATGAACCGGAACTCATCGCACTCGGTGACGGAACGTTCCGCGTCGGAGCCGATCCGCGTCTGCCGGAGCGGTTGACAGCCGGCCCCGTTCTCAACGGCTCGGTGTTGTGGGTCGATCTGGACGGCTGCCGCTACACGCGCTCCTTCCGGCCATAGCCGCAGCGATCACCGAGGTTGCACCCGTGGTGTCGTAGGGCTGAAGGGTCGTCGCCTGTGCGGTGTCACCGGGTCATGCGGTATCCACAAGGGGGCGTGCTGACCGCCGAACGGGCAGTCCGCGAGGAGTCAAGGCTGAGGGCGGCCGAGAGAGACGCCCGGGGCGGGGCGAGCCCGGCGATCGCCATGGACTTGCGGGTCAGCGTCCGTTCGGTGTGGCGGCGAACGTGGGACGAGGACGGTCCGCGGGCTCTGCGGTCGCAGGGGTCGACGTAGCTCCCGCGGCTGAGCGAGAAGCAGTTCGCGCAGTTGGGGGCAGAGCCGGCCAAGGGGCCGGCCGCGCACGGCAGGGAAGACCAACGCTGGACCCTGAGCCGTCTGAAGACGGTGATGGGACGGCGCTTCCACCCTACCTGCACAATTCAGGGCGTTCGGAAACTGCTGGTGCGCAATGGACGGTCCTGCCAGGTCCCGGCCCGGGGCGCGATGGAGCGGGACGACGAGGCGGTGGCCGGGTGGATCAAGGGGTGGGGCCTTTTGCGGAAGACTCGCGGCGGCCCGTGGAGCCTGGCTCGTCTTCGAGGACGCAGCCGGATTCTCCATGACACCGCCGCAGGCCAAAACCTGGTCCCAGCGCGGCCGGACCCCGGTGGTGCGTGTGCGGGGCCGTTCCCGCAGAAGGATGTTGATCGCAGCGCTGACCTGCTACTACAAGCCCGGCCACCGGTCGCGGCTGATCCACCGGCCCCGCCGGGACGACGGCCGACGCGGCGGCCGCTAGAGCTTCTCTCGGCGCGACTGCCGGGACCTATCGATCGCCGCCCATCAGCAGCTCGGCGGTCCGGTCGTGCTCGTCTGGGACATCTGTGAGACTCAGCCCCGGACGGCGCCCCATCTCAACGTCCACAAAGCCGCTGACCCGCAGGAAGGAGGGCGGCAACCCGCGACTGGCTGACCATCTACTATGTGCCGCCCTGCGCACCCGGCCTCAACCCCGTCGAAGGGAGGATCTGGTCCCTTCTGCGACGCGGCTGCTCTTCAACGTCGCCTTCGGCAAACCCGAATACCTCGTCCAGCCCTTCGACGCGGGCTACGGCACATCCAGTACCGCAGCCAACTCATCGGCTGTCTCGCCGAGACCGGTCTCACCATCGGCCCTACTCGAGCAACCCAGCGACATCACGCGTTCAACCTCGGTAGGCAACCCCCATCCGCAACTCGCGTACCCGAAGCTGGAGGTGCGCGAGCAGCATGGCGTCGGCATCAGTGAAATCCAGTCCGGAGACCTCGCGGATCCGGCGCAGGCGGTAGCGCATCGTGTTGGGGTGGATGTGCAGGGCGGCCGCCGCGTTGTCCGTGGCTCCCGCGGCGGCGAGATAGGCGGCCAGGGTTACTGTCAGCAGACCGTCTTGGCCGTCCTCCTGGCCCAGCCGGTCCAGAGCGCCGCTTGTGTCCGGCAGGCCGAGCGACTCGGTAACGTCGGCGAGATGCAGCAACAACACCGGCAGCGCCATCTCTTCCACGGTGCGCACAGCTGGCCCATGGAAGGCCGGGTGCCGTAGCGCACGCAGTGCGGCGTCTGCCTGCGCCCGCACTTCGGCGATTCTGCCCAGCGAGTCGGCCGGCCCGCCGACGGCGACCACGTAGTCACTGGCTAGTGGGGTCCGCCCGAGAAAATCACGGGCCAGGTTGACGGTGGACTCGAGTGCTGCGGTGTGTTCCGGAGGCCAGGCAACCAGTACGTACACCGCGCCTGTACCCGCCACCGAGGCAGAACGAGGATGCACGGCTGCTAGAAAGTACTCCAACGTGTCAGCGAACCGACGTAGCTCGTCAACGGTCACTGCAGCGGTCGCTGCGTCGGCATCCGTGGTCCCGAGCAATCGAGGGGCCGCAGCCAGTACGCAGACGGGGCCAGAGCCCAACTGCAGCCGGCTCGCCTCCACTCGATCGGCCGACCCTCCGAGTACCGCCGCAGCCAACTCGCCACGCTGCTGACGGGCATAGCTGGTCTCGGTTCGCAAGCCGACCATCTGCAGCGCGACCATCGGCGCGAATTCGCGCAGGCGAGCGGTGCCCGCCTCGTCGAGCGGCCCGGTGACCGCGGCCCAGATGTAGCCAAGGACATCCGAGCCGGCCCGGACTGCGATCGCTACCCTCGAGAGCTGGTCCGGTTCGGTCGCTTCCATATACACCGGCTCACTGCTGGCATGCAGGCGCTCGAATTCATGACGCTCGCGCTGTTCGGCGAGCGTCCTGGGCTGCACCGCCCGCCCCAGGATGGTCTCGATCCGCTCGGCATCGGTCTTGTCTTGGCCCTCCGACCAGGCGACCAGCGCGGAAAAGCGGTCTTCGATGGTGACCGGGGCGCCGAGAGCCTCGTAGATCGCGTTCGCCAGGGTGAACAGCTCCGAGCCGCTGCTGACGGAGCGCACGCGCATCCTCGCGTATTCGAGCAACTGCTCACGAACGGTCGTCGCGACGTGCATCCAGGACGCGTTCTGGTTGACCTCGATGATCGTCAGCTCTTCGTCCGCCGACGGCGGCACCGGGGCCTTCACCGCCACCACTCTCGCGTCGGAACGTTCCATCGCCGCAGTCAGTTCGCGCAGCTCGGCTTCAGTAGTCACGCCGACACCCAGCACCACACACCCAGGTCCAAGCTGCGTCGGCGCACCCGGAGCATAGATGGCGGTATCGGTCAGCGGCCTGTCGCAGCCGGTTCCCTCCTGGATCAAGCGCAGAAGCGCCGGGCCGATGTTGTCCACCAGTTGACGGACAGGCAGGTACCGCCGCGCGCCAGACTCCGGCATTGTGCGCTCCCGGCTCAGAGGTTGTTGTAGACATCAAGTCTTGGCACTCCATATTGATGCTGTCAACGATGCTTCGACATATCGGGAGCCCGAACATAGAGAGTCACTTCAGAGGGGGACCAATCAGTGTCACAAGGAGCGCAGATGGCGGCGACGCAGGCAGGCCGGGAGCTGGTGGGGCTGTTCCCCCCCGGGACCACCCAGGACGCGACGGGCGCACTGGTGCTCGGTGGCGTCCCAGTGGCGGAACTCGCCGAGACCTACGGCACTCCGGCGCTGGTCGTCGACGAGGCATCGATCCGCGCACGCGCCCGCCGGTACGCCGACGGACTGGCCGCCCGCTGGCCGAACTCCCGCGCCACCTTCGCCTCCAAGGCCTTCCCGTGCACCGCCGTCAACCGGCTGCTCGCGGAGGAGGGCCTCGGCATCGACGTCGCCAGCGGCGGCGAGCTGGCCCTCGCCCTCGCCGCGGGCGCCGACCCGGCCGGTCTCGTTGTACACGGCAACGCCAGGACCGAGGAAGAACTGCGCCTCGCCGTCGACGCTGGCGCCGGGACGATCGTCATCGACAACTTCGATGACATCGACAAGCTGGAGAAGATCCTCACCGACACCACGAGTGAGCAGGGAGTGCTGGTCCGGGTCACCCCCGACATCCGCCCCGACACCCACGAGGCCGTATCCACCGGCCAGAACGGCTCCAAGTTCGGCCTGCTCCTCCCACAGGCCCGCGAGGCGATCGCGCGGCTGCGCGGCAGCGACCGGCTGCGGCTGGACGGCGTCCACGTCCACGTCGGCTCGCAGATCCTGGACCTCGAGCCCTTCGCACAGGCCGTCGAGGCCGTCGCGGAACTCGGCGAGTTCGCCGTCTACGACCTGGGCGGCGGCCTTGGCGCCCGCTACACCTACGCCGACCGCCCGCCCACGGTGGAGGCATACCTCGACGTCATGGTCGATGTCGCCAAGCGCCTGCTGCCCGCCGACGCCCGCATCCTGATCGAGCCGGGCCGCTCGATGGTCGCCGAGTCCGGTGTCTCGCTCTACCGCGTCGTCTCCGTCAAGCGCGGAGGAGGCCACACCTTCGTCGCCGTCAACGGCGGCATGGGCGATAACCTCGAGGTCTCCCTGTACCAGCAGCGCTTCGAGGCCGCCATCGCCACCCGCCCGACCGGTGAGGGCGAACTGTGCCGCCTGGTGGGCCGACACTGCGAGTCCGGCGACACCCTGAGCGCCGGTGTCCCGCTGGAGGACCCGCGCGTTGGCGACCTGATCGCCGTGCCGGTCACCGGCGCCTACACCTACGCGCTGAGTAACAACTACAACGGTGCGCGCCGCCCTCCGGTGGTCTTCGTCCGCGACGGTGCGCACCGCGCCGTGGTGCGCCGCGAGACCTACGCCGATCTGATGCGCCGCAACCTGCCGTAACGGCCCCCTCACCGAGTCTGAACTCGTGACACGTTTCTCGTGCCCGGCCTGATCAGCGTCCACGTCCACGCACCCAGCGAGGACGGCCCGCGAGGAACTGGCATTGGAGTCGGCGAACGCCCTTGACCTGCACGACGCTCATCCGACGGTCGGCCGTCTGACCGTCACCGGCCTGGACCTGGTCGCGGGCGCCGCGCAATGCGACAGGACCGACGACATCCTCACCGGCGGCTCGTTGCCCGACGCGGACTTCACATCTCCGACATCGCCCGCGTGACCGCCCGCGTCCTCGGCCCCAACTGGGAAGCAACCGCTGGACCCTACGCGGTCACCGGCCATCTGAAGAACCCCACCACGTATGCGATGTCCCGCTCGGCCAGCCCAGCGCGGAAGTCGGCGTTCTGGCCGTAGCCG
>NZ_BMVN01000067.1:0-32069 GCF_014650735.1 Streptomyces canarius | reverse complement strand
GACCGCTTCCTCCGCAGCCGGCTCCTCCACCGGAGCCTGCTCCAGAATCAGGTGGGCGTTCGTTCCGCTGACGCCGAAGGCGGAGACGCCGGCCCGGCGCGGGCCGTCCTCGTCATCCCACGGCCGCTCCTCCGTCAGGAGCCGCACGTTGCCCGCCGACCAGTCGACGGCCCGACTCGGGGCGTCCACGTGCAGCGTCTTGGGGAGCGTGCCGTGCCGCATCGCCATGACCATCTTGATGACGCCGCCGACACCTGCGGCCGCCGAAGTGTGACCGATGTTCGATTTCAGGGAGCCCAGCCACACGGGGCGCTCCGGGTCGCGGCCGTAGGTCGCCAGCAGCGCCTGGGCCTCGATCGGGTCGCCCAGCTTGGTGCCGGTGCCGTGTGCCTCCACCACGTCGATGTCGCCCGCGGAGAGTTGTGCGTTGACGAGCGCTTCCCTGATCACGCGCTGCTGGGACGGACCATTGGGCGCGGACAGGCCGTTGGAGGCGCCGTCCTGGTTGGTGGCGCTGCCCCGGATCACCGCCAGCACCGGGTGCCCGTTGCGCCGGGCGTCCGACAGCCGCTCCAGGACCAGCACACCGGCGCCCTCGGACCAGCCAGTGCCGTCGGCGGCGTCGGCGAACGCCTTGCAGCGGCCGTCGGGCGCCAGGCCCCGCTGACGGCTGAAAGCGACGAACGGGTCCTGTGTGGCCATCACGGTGACGCCGCCGGCCAGCGCCAGGGTGGCCTCGCCGGTACGCAGCGCCTGGACCGCGAGGTGGATCGCGACCAGCGAGGACGAACAGGCGGTGTTGACGCTGACCGCGGGGCCTTCGAGGCCGAGGACGTAGGAGACACGGCCGGACACGACGCTGCCGGCGGTGCCTGTGTCCAGCAGTCCCTGGAGTTCGGGGACGTCCTTGGAACCGTCTCCGTAGCCGTTGTTTATGGCGCCGATGTACACGGCCGTCCTGGTGCCGCGCAGCGCGTGCGGGTCGAGGCCGGCGCGTTCGACGGCTGTCCAGGCGGTCTCCAGCATCAGCCGCTGCTGCGGGTCCATCGCCAGGGCCTCACGCGGGGAGATCCCGAAGAAGCCCGCGTCGAACAGACCTGCCTCGTGCAGGAAGCCGCCGTTGCGGGTGTAGGAGGTGCCGGCCTTGTCGGGATCCGGATCGTAGCGGCCCTCCAGGTCCCAGCCCCGGTTGGCCGGCCACTCGGTGATGGCGTCGGTGCCGTCGGCGACCAGTCGCCACAGGTCCTCGGGGGACTCGACGCCACCGGGGTAGCGGCAGTCCATCCCGACGATGGCGATCGGCTCGTGCATCGCCTGGCGGGCTTCGCGCAGCGCCGCCTTGGTCTGTCCGAGCTCCGCCGTGGCGCGCCTGAGGTAGTCCAGGAGCTTCTTGTCGTCCGTCATGGTGTGGCGGTCCCCTCAGGCGGTGCCGAAGTCGTTGTCGAGAAGGTCGAAGAGTTCGTCGGCACTCGCCGAACTGAGTTCACCGGCGTCGGCCGGGGCGCTGCGCTCGTTCCAGCGGCGCAACAAGGTGTGCAGTCGGGTGCTGATCTCGTCCACCACCGGCACCTGGCCCAGGGCCCGCTCCAGACGGTCGAGTTCGGCCAGCATCGGGGCGACGGGGTCGGGTCCGGCGAGCAGTTCGCCGTGCAGGTGGTCCGCGAGCACGACCGGCGTCGGGTGGTCGAAGACCACCGTCGGGGAGATGGCCAGTCCGGTGGCCGAGGACAGACGGTTGCGGAACTGGACGGCGAGCAGGGAGTCGAAGCCGATGTCGGCGAAGGGCGCGTCGGGCCGGACGGCACCGGGTGTGTCGTGCCCGAGCGTGGCGCCGACCTGCTCGACGACCAGGTCGAGCAGGGCCCGGCGCTGGTCTGCCTCGGGGAGCGCGGACAGTCGCCCCACGAGGTCGTCGCTGCCTTCTTCCACGGCGGCGTCGGGCAGTTCCGAGACCAGGCTGAGCTGGCGCGGGGTGGAGACCCCCGAGGTGATCAGCTCCCAGTCGACGTCGGCGACGACCAGGGCGGGCTCGTCGCGTTCGACGGCCCTGCGGACCGCCGTCATGACCGCGTCGACCGGCACCGGCCTCTCGGCGGGTGCCTGCGCTTCCCAGCCGCCGACGGCGACCGTGACGGCGCGTACGCCGCGGCTGCGCAGTCCGGTGACGCGCGCGGCCAAGCCGGCGTACCGGGCGGTGGCGGCACTCTGCCGTGCCGCCCCCCAGACCCCGCTGAGCGGGTGCAGCAGGACGAACGTGTCCCCGGCGCCGGTGAGTTCGGCGGGCACGGTCACGACGGTCTCGGCGACCGGGCCGGCCGGCGGTTCCGCGGACGCGATCTGTATCACCGTGCGCTCGTCGGCCTCCGGCGGCGCGGTGGGGTCGGCGCAGACCCGGACGCCCTCGGCGCCGTGCCGCTCCAGCCAGTCGGTGAGCTCCACCCCGAGGGGCGCGTCGGCTCCCCGGACGAGGACGTGTCCGGGGGCCCACCGTTCGGTGGGGGGCGCGGCCTGCGGGACGCGGACCAGGCGCCGGGCGTACGTGCCGTCGGCGCGCACCCGGACCTGGCTCTCGGTGCCTGCCAGGGCGGTGCGCAGGCGACGGATCACCTCGTCGTCGAGGTCGGCGGGCAGGTCGACGAGGCCGCCCCAGCGCTCTGGCTGCTCCAGACCGATGACCTGGCCGAGTCCCCACACCGCGGCCTGGTCCGCGGTGCGTTCGGCGTCGGTGGTCACGCACCACAGGGGTGCCTGGATGCCCGCGGTGTCCAGGGCGCGCACCAGGGCCGGGATGTCTGCGGGCGGCAGCAGACAGAGCACGCCGGCGACGGGTCCGGTGACGCCCTTGAGGCCGACGTCGGTCGTCACGGTCCCCGGCAGGGCGGCGGCGACCGGGTGGCCGCCGTCGGGCACGACGACCGCCCAGTCCTCCAGCGGTACGAGCACCCCCTGTTCCGGCAGTGCCCGCCACTCGGTGCGGTAGAGCAGCTCCGGCGCCTGGTGCCGTGGGGTTCCGGTCCGGCCGGGCGTCGGCAGCCAGTAGTGCTCGCGCTGGAACGGGTAGGTCGGCAGCTCGACGTGACGGCCGGGGCCGGTGAGGGCGGTCCGGTCGACGTCGGCCCCGGCGGTCCACGCCTCGGCGAGAGCGGCGCGCATCCGGTCCGGGCCGCCCTGACCCCTCAGCAGGGTGCCGACGGTGGTGACCGCGAGGCCGGTGTCCGCGGCGGTGCCCTCGATGCCGGAGACCAGCACGGGGTGCGGGCCGACCTCGATGAACAGCGTGTGACCGGTGCGCAGCAGACGTTCGGTGGCGGCGTGCAGGGCCACCGGTTCGCGCAGGTTCCGGTACCAGTACTCGGCGCCCAGGTCGGTGCCGTCGACGAAGTCCCCGACCACGGTGGACAACAGGGGGACCTCGCCCGTGGTGGGCCGGACGTCGGCCAGGGCGGCGAGGAGTTCCTCCCGCGTCTGCTCCACGTGGGCGGAATGCGAGGCGTAGTCGACGGGGACCCGCCGGGCACGGACGCCCCGCGCTTCGCAGTCGGCGACGAGGACGTCCAGTGCCTCCGGGGCGCCGGAGACGACGATCGCCTGGGGGCCGTTGATCGCGGCGACGCCGATCCGCCCCTCGTGGCCGCCCAGCAGTTCCCGGACGGTCTTCTCGTCCGCGGCCACGGAGACCATGCCGCCCTTGCCGGCCAGGGACCGGCGGATGGCCTGGCTGCGGAGCGCGACGGTCTTCGCGCCGTCGTCGAGGCCGAGCACGCCGGCCACCACGGCAGCGGCGATCTCGCCCTGCGAGTGGCCCATGACGGCGTCCGGCCTGACGCCGTAGGAACGCCACAGTTCGGCGAGCGAGACCATGACCGCGAAGAGGGCGGGCTGGACGACGTCGACCCGTCGCAGGGCCGCCTCGTCCGCGAGGACCTCACGCAGGGACCAGTCGACGTGCGGTGCCAGGGCTTCGGCGCAGGCGTCCAGCCGGGAGCCGAACACCGGTTCCGCCTCGGCCAGTTCCAGGGCCATGCCGGTCCATTGCGTGCCCTGGCCCGGGAAGACGAAGACGGTACGGCCGGAGCCGGCCCGGCCCGTGACGACGTTCGGTGCGGTGCCGGGCGCGGCCAGCCCGGACAGGAGGGCGGCCCGGTCGGTGCCCAGGACGGCCATGCGCCGCTCGAAGCCTGACGTGCCGGCCAACGTCCAGGCCACATCGGCCGTGCGGACGTCACCGTCACTCAGCAGCCGGTGCAGGCCGGCGGCACGCTCGCGCAGTGCTCCGGCGGTGCGGGCCGACAGCAGCAGGGGCGCCGCGCGGTCCGGGGCGGCAAGCGCGGGCGCCTCGGGCGGCTCGGCCTGCTCCAGGACGACGTGGGCGTTGGTACCGCTCATGCCGAACGCGGACACGCCGGCCCGGCGCGGACCCGCCCAGGGACGGGCCTCGGTGAGCAGCCGGACGTTCCCGGCGGTCCAGTCGATCCTGGTGCTGGGTTCCTCGGCGTACAGGGTCCGGGGCAGCGTGCCGTGCCGCATCGCCATGACCGTCTTGATGACGGCCGCGACGCCCGCCGCGGCCTGGGTGTGCCCGATGTTCGACTTCAGCGAGCCGAGCCACAGGGGCTCGTCGCGGTCCTGGCCGTAGGCGGCCAGCAGCGCCTGCGCCTCGATCGGGTCGCCCAGCGACGTTCCCGTGCCGTGCGCCTCGACCAGCTGCACGTCCGCGGGCTGGAGCCGGGCGTTGGCCAGTGCCTGGCGGATGACCCGCTGTTGCGCGAGGCCGTTGGGGGCGGTCAGACCGTTGGACGAACCGTCCTGGTTCACGGCGCTGCCGCGGATCACGGCGAGCACCGGGTGGCCGTTGCGGCGCGCGTCCGACAGCCGCTCTACGACGAGCACGCCGACGCCCTCGGACCAGCCGGTGCCGTCGGCGCCCTCGGCGAAGGAGCGGCACCGGCCGTCGGGGGACAGCCCGCGCTGCCGGCTGAACTCCACGAAGACGTCCGGGGACGCCATCACCGCGGCGCCGCCGACCAGGGCGTAGGCGCACTCGCCGGAGCGCAGGGACTGGCCGGCCAGATGCAGCGCGACCAGGGAGGAGGAACAGGCCGTCTCCACGGTGACCGCGGGGCCTTCGGTGCCCAGGGTGTAGGCGATGCGGCCGGAGGCCACGCTGGTCACGGTGCCGCTGAGCAGGTGTCCCTCTACGCCTTCGGCGGGTCCGCTGCCGTAGCCCTGCGCGGCGACACCCATGAAGACGCCGCCCTGGGTGCCGCGCAGCGACGCCGGGTCGATGCCCGCCCGTTCCAGCGCCTCCCAGGAGGTCTCCAGCAGCAGCCGCTGCTGCGGGTCCATCGCCAGCGCCTCACGGGGGGAGATCCCGAAGAACGCCGCGTCGAAGTCGCCCGCGCCGTCGAGGAAGCCGCCTCCCCTGGCGTAGAAGGTGCCCTCGTGGTCCGGGTCGGGGTGGTACAGGCGTTCCAGGTCCCAGCCGCGTCCCGTCGGCAGGGGGCCGATGGCGTCCTCGCCGTCGGCGACCAGTCGCCACAAGTCCTCCGGGGAGGCGACGCCACCGGGGAGACGACAGGCCATCGAGACGATCGCCAGCGGCTCGTCGACGGCTGCCCGGACCACGTCCGTGGCGGCCGGGCGGGTGTCCGGACCGGACGCGGTGCCCGACAGTTCGGCGTGCAGCCGGTCGGCCAGGTCGGCGACGGTGGGGTGGTCGAACACCTCGGTGACGGGCAGCCGCACGCCGGTGGCCTCGACCAACCGGTCGCGCAGTTCCACGGCGGTCAGGGAGTCGAAGCCGAGGTCCCGGAAGACCCGGTCGACCGCGACGCCTTCGGCCGAGTCGTGGCCGAGCACGGCCGCGACGTGGTCGCGGACCAGGTCCCGCACCGCCTCCTCGCGGCGCGCCGAGGGCAGGCCCGCCAGCCGTGCGGCGAGCGCGGACGCGGGCGGGGCGGGCTCCTCCTCCGGGTCGTCCAGGACCGACCGCACCTCGGCCAGGTCCTGGATGAGCGGGCGTGGGCGCGCAGCGGTGTACGAGGGGACGAAGTCCTCCCAGCGGACGTCGGCGACGACGACCGCGGCGTCCCGCCCTGCCGGCAGGGCGGCCAGGGCGGCGACGGCGACGGCCGGCGCCATGGCGGCGAGTCCGTGGCGGCGCAGCCGTTCGAGGGTCTCCTCGTCGGCCATGCCGCCGCCGCCCCAGGGGCCCCAGGCGACCGAGACGGCGGCGAGCCCCCTGGCCCTGCGCCGTGCGGCCAACGCGTCCAGATAGGCGTTGGCGGCGGCGTAGGCGCCCTGCCTCCCGCTGCCCCAGACGCCGGCGACGGAGGAGAACAGCACGAAGGCGTCCAGCGGGGTGTCGCCGAGCAGTTCGTCGAGATGGCGGGCGCCCGTCACCTTGGCGGCGGCGGCCTCCTCGAACGCGGCCGGGGTGTCGTCGGCGACGGACCCGAGGACGAGCGCGCCCGCGGTGTGGACGACGGCGGTCGGCGGGTACGTCGCCAGGAGGGCGGCGACCGCGTCGCGGTCGGTCACGTCGCACGCCTCGATGGTGACGCGGACGCCGAGGGCGGCGAGTTCGTCGTGGAGCGCGGCGGCGCCGGGGGCGTCCGGACCGTGACGGCTGGTGAGGACCAGGTGTTCGGCGCCGTCGTGGGCGAGGCGCACGGCGACGTGGCGGCCCAGCGCGCCGGTGCCGCCGGTGATGAGGACGGTGCCGCGCGGCTGCCAGGCCGGGCCGGCCGCCGGTGCGGGGGCGCGTTCCAGACGGCGGCCGTGGACGCCTGCGGCCCGAACGGCGAGCTGGTCCTCGTCGCCCCCACCGGTGACGGCGGCGCCCAGGCGGGCGAGAGCGGACTCGTCCGGGTCGGCGGGCAGGTCCACCAGGCCGCCCCACAGCTCGGGCTGTTCCAGCCCGAGGACCTGGCCGAGGCCCCAGGTCTGTGCCTGCTCGGGCCGCGCCGTGTCCTGGTCCTGGTCCACGGTCACCGCGCTCTGCGTGACCACCCACAGCGGAGCTGTGAGCTTCGCGTCGGTCAGCGCCTGGGCGGCGGTCAGCGTGCCGGCCAGTCCGGTCGGTACAGCGGGGTGGTCCGGGTGGGGCCGATCGTCGAGCGCGAGCAGTGAGAGCACGCCGGACACCGGGCCCCTCACCGCCGCGTCCCGCAGCCGTTCGGCGAGCGTGTCCCGTCCCGTGCCGGCGGCGACGAGGACGACGGGGGTGCCGAGCCGTTCGAGCCAGGCGCGGCAGGCGGCCAGCGCCTCGTTCCCGTCCTCGGTGTCGGGCGCCAGGGCGAGCCAGGTGCTGTCGGGCCCCTCGGCTCCGGCGGGTTCCCTCAGGGCCGTCAGCTCCGTCCAGCCGATCCGGTAGTGCCACTGGCCGGCGGACGCGGCGGCGGTGGTCCCGGCCGGGACCTGCGGCCAGAACCGTTTGTGCTGGAACGGGTAGGTCGGCAGTGGGCGCCGACGGGCGCCCGCCCCGGCGAACAGCGCTTCCCAGTCCAAAGTGACACCTGCGGTGTGCAGGCGGGCCACGGCGGACAGCAGTGTCTGCTCCTCCGGCCGGCCGTCGCGGAGCAGGGGAACCGCCAGCGGGCTCTCCTCCGGCAGGCAGTCGGACACCATGCCGGAGAGCACGCCGTCGGGGCCGATCTCCACGAAGGTGGTCACGCCGACGGCTCGGAGGGTGCGTACGGCGTCGGAGAACCGGACCGTCTCCCGGGCCTGCCGCGCCCAGTAGGCGGGCGAGCACGCCTCCTCGGCCGTAAGGTCCGCGCCCGTCACGGTGGAGACGACGGGTATGCGCGGCGGGGAGTAGTCGAGGGTGGCCGCGATCCGCTCGTACTCGGCGAGCATGCCGTCCAGGTGCGAGGAGTGGAAGGCGTGCGAGGTCCGCAGCAGCTTGGTCCTGCGGCCCCGCTCCCGCCAGTGCCCTTCGAGGGCGGCCACCGCATCGGAGTCGCCGGAGAGCACGACGGACCCCGGGGCGTTGACGGCCGCGACGGCGACCCGGTCGCCGTGCTCGGCCAGCGAGTCGGCCACCTCGTCGGCGGACGCCTGGACGGCGAGCATCGCGCCGTCGGAACGCTGGGCCTGCATCAGCCGGCCCCGCGCGGTCACCAGGACGGCGGCGTCGGAGAGGGAGAGGACCCCGGCGGCGTGCGCGGCGGCCAGTTCGCCGACGGAGTGGCCGACGAGCCGGAGCGGCCGTACGCCCCAGTCCCGCAGCACCCGGAAGAGAGCCACTTCGACGGCGAACAGCGCGGGCTGGGCGTACTCGGTCCGCCCCAGGGCCTCCGCGTCCTCGTCGACGATCCGGCGCAGTGGCCGGTCCAGGTGGCGGTCGAGCTCGGCGCAGACCTCGTCGAAGGCGGCGGCGAAGGCGGGGAGCCGCGCGGACAGTTCCGCTCCCATGCCGACGCGCTGGCTGCCCTGGCCGGTGAACAGGAAGGCCACCGTGTCGGCGGCGTCGTCCCGGGCGGTGCCCTGGACGACGCCGGCCGAGGGCCGGCCGGCGGCGAGCGCGCCGAGCGCACGCACCAGGCCGTCGCGGTCCTCGGCGAGCACGACGGCGCGGTCGGGCAGTGCGGCGCGGGTGGTGGCCAGTGAGTACGCGACGTCCGTCAGTCCGTCCTCGGTCACGGACTCGGCCTCCAGGAGCGCCAGCAGGCTCGCCGCCTGCTCGCGCAGGGCGGCGCGCCCCTTGGCCGCCAGCGGGAACAAGCGCGCTCCGGATGCCGTCCGGTCGGCGGCCGGGGCTCCGGCGGGCTCCTTGGACTCCTGCGGCGGCTGTTCGAGGATGACGTGCGCGTTGGTGCCGCTGATGCCGAACGCGGAGACGCCGAACCGGCGCGGGGCCCCGGTCCTGGGCTGCCAGGGCCGCGCCTCGGCCAGTGGCCGTACGGCACCCGCCGTCCAGTCGACGACACCGGACGGTGCGTCCAGGTGCAGGGACCGGGGGAGGACGCCATGCCGCATCGCCATGATCATTTTGATGACCCCGGCGACACCCGCGGCGGCCTGGGTGTGGCCGATGTTCGACTTCACCGAGCCCAGCCAGACCGGCCGTTCCTCGGTGCGGCCCTGCCCGTACGTGGCGATCAGAGCCTGTGCCTCGATGGGGTCGCCGAGCCGGGTGCCCGTGCCGTGGCCCTCGACCGCGTCGACGTCCTCGGCCCGCAGACCGGCGGCGGCCAGCGCGGCGGTGATGACCCGCTGCTGCGACGGACCGTTCGGAGCGGCCAGGCCGTTGCTGGCTCCGTCCTGGTTGACCGCACTGCCGCGCACGAGGGCGAGCACGGGATGCCCGCGCCGGCGGGCGTCCGACAGCCGCTCCAGGAGCACCACGCCGACGCCTTCGCCCCAGGAGGTGCCGTCCGCCGCGGCGGCGTACGCCTTGGCGCGCCCGTCCGGGGCCAGCCCCTGCTGCCGGCTGAACGACACGAACAGCCCGGGGGTGGACATCACGGTGACGCCGCCGGCCAGGGCCAGTTCGCACTCGCCCTGGCGCAGCGACTGGCAGGCGAGGTGCAGCGCCACCAGTGCGGAGGAGCAGGCCGTGTCGACCGTGACGGCCGGCCCCTCCAGGCCGAGGGCGTAGGAGACGCGGCCGGAGACGACGCTGGCGGCGGCGCCGGTGCTGCCGTAGCCCTCGCTGTCGGCGTACTCCGCGGGCGCGGCGGCGAGCAGCGCGGGGTAGTCCTGTCCGTTGGTGCCCGCGAAGACCGCCGTGCGGCTTCCGCGCAGCGTGGTGGGGTCGATCCCGGCGCGCTCCAGCACTTCCCAGGACGTCTCCAGCAGCACACGCTGCTGTGGGTCCATGGCCAGTGCCTCGCGCGGCGAGATCCCGAAGAAGTCCGCGTCGAAGTCGGCGGCGTCGTGGAGGAACGCGCCCTCGCGCACATAGGTGGTGCCAGGGTGCGCCGGGTCCGGGTGGTACAGGGCGTCCAGGTCCCAGCCGCGGTCGGCGGGGAACGCGCCGACCGCGTCGGCGCCCTCGCTGACGAGGCGCCAGAGATCGTCCGGGGTCCGTACGCCACCGGGGAAGCGGCAGCTCATGGCGACGACGGCGATCGGGTCCTCTTCGGCCGCGGGCGGTGCGGGCAGGAGCGGTTCCGGTGCGGGGCCGACCGCCCCGCCCGCCAGTTCGCCGCGCAGGTGGCGGACCAGGGCAGCGGGGGTCGGGTGGTCGTACACCACGGTGGCCGGCAGCCGCAGTCCGGTCGCGGCTCCCAGCCGGTTGCGGACCTCGACGCCGGTCAGTGAGTCGAAGCCCAGCTCCTTGAACGAGCGGTCGGCCGGGACCGCTGCGGCGTCGGTGTGGCCGAGCACCGCGGCGACGTGGTCGCGCACCAGGCCGAGCAGGAGACGGCCGCGCTCCTCCTCGCTCGCGCCCGCGAGCCGTCGGGCGAGCGTGGACATGGCCGCGCCGGGCTCCTCGGCGGCGGTGGCGACCGAGCGGATGCGCCGCACCTCGGGCACGTCGTGCAGGAGCGGCCGGGCCCGGGAGGCGGTGAAGGCCAGGAAGAAACGGTCCCAGTCGATGTCCGCCACGGTCAGGCAGGTCTCGTCGTCGTCCACCGCCCGCTGCATCGCCGCCACGGCGTCCGCGGGGGCCATCGCGTGCAGACCGTGCCGGGCCAGCAGGTCGCCGACGCCCGCGCGGCCGGCCATGCCCGCACCCGCCCAGGGGCCGAAGGCGATGGAGGTCGCCACGAGTCCCTCGGCGCGGCGCTGCTCGGCCAGGGCGTCCACGAACGCGTTGCCCGGGGCGTAGTTGCCCTGTCCGGGTATGCCGAACGTACCGGCCACGGAGGAGAACAGGACGAAGGCGTCGAGGTCCAGGTCCCGGGTCAGCTCGTGCAGGTGGAGCGCACCGGCCATCTTCGGACGCAGGGCCCGCTCGATCTGCTCCGGCCGCAGCGCGGCCAGCGTGTCGTCGTCCAGGACGGCGGCGGCGTGCACGATCGCGGTGAGCGGGTGTTCCCGTGGCACCGTGTCCAGCAGCGTCGCCAGGGCGGCGCGGTCGGCCACGTCGCAGGCGGCGACCGTCACGCGGGAGCCGAGTTCCTCCAGCTCCCGGCGGAGTTCTTCGGCGCCGGGCGCCTGGGGACCGGCGCGGCCGACGAGGAGCAGGTGCTCGGCGCCGTGTGCGGCGAGCCGGCGGGCGACGTGCGCGCCCAGGGCGCCGGTGCCGCCGGTGATGAGCGTGGTTCCGCCGGGCCGCCAGGTGCGGGCGCCGGGACGGACGCTCCCCACGGCTCGCGTGAGACGGCGTACGGACACGCCGGCGGCCCGCACGGCCACCTGGTCCTCGGTGCCGTGGGCCGGATCCGCCGAGCCGTCCACGGGCAGGCCGGCGAGGACGGCGGCCAGCCGGGCCCGGGTGCGTTCGTCCCAGCCGTCCGGCAGGTCGACGAGGCCGCCCCAGCGGTCGGCGTGTTCGAGGCCGGCCACTCGGCCGAGCCCCCACACCAGGGACTGTGCGGCAGCGGTGAGCCGCTCGGTGGGGTCCACGGCGACCGCGCCCCGGGTGGCCAGCCAGAGCGGCGCGGGGATCCCGGTGTCGCCGAGTGCCTGGAGGAGCGCCACGGTGGACACCAGTCCGCCGGGCGCCGCCGGGTGCCCGGGGCACGGCAGCTCGTCGAGGGCGAGCAGCGACAGCACGCCCGCGACGGACTCGTCCGAGGCCGCGGACCGCAGCCGCGCGGCGAGGACCGCACGGTCGTCGGCACCCGTCACGGAGAAGCTGCGGACGTCCGCGCCGTACGCGGCCAGCAGCGCCGTGACGTCCCCGGTGTACGGGTCGCCGGCGAGCGCTTCGGGTACCGCCACCAGCCAGCGGCCGGACAGGGCGTCCGGGGCCGGCGCCCGGTCGGCGTCGGGACGCGGGGTCCAGGTGACGCGGTAGCGCCAGGCGTGCGGTCCGGGCCGCGCGGGCGCGGTGGCGGTGGCGGTGGCGCGCATGGTGTCGAGCCAGTACCGCCGGCGCTCGAAGGGGTAGGTCGGCAGCTCCGTCGGCCGGGCGCCGCTGCCCTCGTACAACGCCGCCCAGTCCACCGGCGCGCCGTGCACGTAGGCCTCGGCCAGGGAGGCGAGGAACCGCTCGTGGCCGCCGTCGCCCCGGCGCAGCGTGCACAGCACCGCGGCCGGGCGGTCGGGGGCGCGGTCCAGGGACTCGGAGATGGCCTGCATGAGCACCGGGTGGGGGCTCACCTCGATGAAGAGCGCGGACTGGTGGACGAGCACGTCCGCGACAGCAGGACCGAAGCGGACCGTGCCGCGCAGGTTCCGGTACCAGTACTCGGCGTCGAGTTCGGTGCCGTCCAGCACCGCGCCGGTGACCGTGGAGAGGAAGGGCACCTCGGCGCGGCGCGGCTCCATGCCGCCCAACGCGCCGATCACCGCCTCGCGGATCTCCTCGACGTGCGCCGAGTGCGAGGCGTAGTCGACCGGGATGCGGCGGGCGCGGCAGCCCTCCGCCTCGCACTCCGCGAGGAGCTCGTCCAAGGCTTCCGGGTCGCCGGAGACCACCACGGCGCCGGGTCCGTTGACGGCGGCGACCGCGAGCCGGCCCTCCCAGCGGGCGACGCGGCGTACGGCCGCCTCCTCCGGCTCGGCGACCGAGACCATGCCGCCGCGTCCGGCGAGGGCGCGCAGCGCCTGGCTGCGCAGGGCGACGACGCGGGCGCCGTCCTCCAGCGTCAGCGCACCGGCCACCACAGCGGCGGCGATCTCGCCCTGCGAGTGGCCGACCACCAGGTCCGGCCGCACACCGTGCGAGCGCCACAGGGCCGCGAGGGAGACCATGACGGCGAACAGCGCGGGCTGCACGACGTCCACGCGCAGCAGGGCGGACTGTCCGGGCTCGGCGAGAACCTGGGACAGGGACCAGTCGACGTAGGGGGCGAGGGCGTCTTCGCAGGCCCGCAGCTGCTCGGCGAATACCGGCGCGGACCGGGCGAGGTCGAGCGCCATACCGGCCCACTGCGAACCCTGGCCGGGGAAGACGAAGACCGTTCTGGCACCGGGCACCACTCTGCCCCGCACCACGCCCGGCGGCGTCATCGCCTCGTCGGGCGCCGCCTGGGCGAGCGACGGCAGCGCGTCCGGCCCGCCCAGCAGAACGGCGCGGTCCTCGAACGCGGTGCGCTCGGTCGCCAGCGAGTAGCCGACGTCCAGCGGACGCGGCCGCGGTACGGCGGTGGCGAGGTGGGCGGCCAGCCCGGCGGCCTGCCGGCGCAGAGCCTGGGCGCTACGGGCGGAGAGGATCCACGGCAGGGAGGCCGACGCGTCCGGACGGTCGTCCGCGACCGTCGGTGCGGCCGGCGGGGCCTCCTCAAGCACGACGTGGGCGTTGGTGCCGCTCACGCCGAAGGAGGAGACGCCGGCGCGGCGGGGTCGACCCGTGGTCCGCCACGGCAGTTGTTCCGTGAGGAGCCGTACGGCGCCGGCCGACCAGTCCACTCGGGACGACGGCGTACGGACGTGCAGCGTCCTGGGCAGCGTCGCGTGCCGCATCGCCTCCACCATCTTGATGACGCCGGCGATGCCCGCCGCGGCCTGGGTGTGGCCGATGTTCGACTTCAACGAGCCGAGCCACACGGGCCCTTCACGGTCCTGCCCGTAGGTGGCGATCAGGGCTTCGGCCTCGATCGGGTCGCCCAGCCGGGTACCGGTGCCGTGGGCCTCGACGGCGTCGACCTCGGCGGCCGTCAGCCGGGCGTTCGCCAGGGCCTCGCGGATGACGTCCTCCTGCGACGGACCGTGCGGTGCGGTCAGTCCGTTGGACGCGCCGTCCTGGTTGACGGCGCTGCCGCGCACCAGCGCGAGCACCGGATGCCCGTTGCGCCGGGCGTCCGACAGCCGCTCCAGCACCAGCACGGCGACGCCTTCGCTCCAGCCGGTGCCCGCGGCATCGTCGCTGAAGGAGCGGCACCGCCCGTCCGTGGCCAGGCCGTTCTGCCGACTGAACTCCAGCAGCATGCCGGGGCCCGCCATCACCGTGGCACCGGCGGCCAGGGCCAGCGAGCACTCGCCCGCCCGCAGCGAGCGGGCCGCCATGTGCAGCGCCACCAGCGACGACGAACAGGCCGTGTCGACGGTCACGGCCGGACCGCGCAGACCGAACGTGTAGGAGAGGCGACCCGAGGCGACGCTGCCGGCGCCGCCGACCAGACCGTACCCCTCGGCCTCGGCCGGCAGCTCGTGCAGCCGGGGCAGGTAGTCCTGGCCCATGGCACCGACGAACACACCGGTGGCACTGCCGCGTAGCGAGGACGGGACGATGCCGGCCCGCTCGAACGCTTCCCAGCTCGTTTCGAGGAGCAGCCGCTGCTGGGGGTCCATGGCCGCCGCCTCGCGCGGCGAGATGCCGAAGAAGTCGGCGTCGAACTCGCCCACCCCTTGCAGGAATCCACCGAAGCCGCTGTCGGACGTGCCGTTGCCGCCCTCGCCGAGCAGGGCTTCCAGGTCCCAGCCGCGGTCCTCGGGCAGGGGTCCGACGGCGTCGGTCGCGCTCTCCACGAGCCGCCACAGGTCCGCGGGAGACCGCACCCCGCCGGGCAGTCGGCAGCTCATGGCGACGATCGCCACGGGCTCGTCCTGGGGCCTGTCGGCCGGGCCGGCGGCCGTGCCGGTGTCGTCTGCACCGGTCAGAGCGCGGTGCAGGAAGGCCGCGACGCCCTCGACGGTCGGGTGGTTGTAGACCAGGGCGGCCGGCAGCCGTAGCCCCGTGGCGGCGGCCAGTCGGCCGCGCAGCTCCAGTGACGAGGTGGAGTCGAATCCGAGGGCCTTGAAGGCCAGGCGGACGTCGACCTCCTCCGCGGCCGAGTAGCCGAGGACTGCGGCGGCGTGCGACCTGACCAGGTCTGTCAGGGCGGGTAGACCGGTGTCGGCCACCACGGTCGCGGCCGGGACGGGTTCGGCGGCCCGGTCGAACCAGTACGACTGGCGCTGGAACGAGTAGGTGGGCAGTGCCACTCGGGCGGCGCCCGACAGCAGGGGTGACCAGTCGACGTCGACTCCCCGCACGAAGAGTTCGGCCGCCGCGCGCTTCAGCCGGTCCCATCCCCCGTCGTCCCGGCGCAGCGTCCCGGCCACGATCACGTCACCGACGCTCTCCTCCACCGCCGACGCCAGCACGGGATGGGCGCTGACCTCGATGAACACGCCGTAACCCGCCTCCGACAGGTGCCGTACGGCCGGCTCGAACTCGACGGTACGGCGCAGGTTGCGGTACCAGTACCCGGCGTCGAGAGCCGTGCCGTCCACCCAGTCCACGTCCACGGTGGAGAACATCGCGACGCCGCACTCGCGGGGCGTCACCTCGCCGAAGGCGTGCAGCAGCTCCTCCTTGATCTCGTCGATCTGGGCGGAGTGGGAGGCGTAACTGATGGGGACCCGGCGCGCGCGGACGTCACGCGCCTCGGCCAGGGCTTCCACCTCGGCCAGGGCCGCGGGGGGGCCCGCCACGACGACCGACGACGGACCGTTGACCGCGGCGATCGAGAGTTCCGGCCCCATCAGTGCCCGGGCGTCCGAGACCGACAGCGCCAGCGCGGTCATACCGCCGCGTCCGGTCAGTTCCCGCAGGGCCTTGCTGCGCAGGGCCACGAGGCGGGCGCCGTCCTCCAGCGACAGGGCCCCCGCTACCACGGCTGCCGCGACCTCGCCCTGGGAGTGGCCGAGCACCGCGTCCGGGACGACGCCCAGTGACCGCCACACGGCCGCGAGCGACACCATGATCGCCCACAGGACGGGCTGGACGACCTCCGTGCGCCGAAGCGCGTCAGCGTCGCGCAGCGCGTCGGAGAGGCGCCAGTCCGTGAACGGTGCCAGAGCCTGTTCGCACTCGGCCATGCGGGCGCGGAACACCGGTGATTCGAGCAGGAGTTCACGCCCCATGCCCACCCACTGCGAGCCCTGTCCGGGGAAGACGAAGACCGTCTTGCCCACGGGTGCGGCGGCGGAGCCGGTGACCACGTCCCCATCCGCCCGGCCGGCTGCCAGCGTGCGCAGTCCGCCGGCGCCCAGGGAAACCGCCCGGTGTTCGAAAAGCGTACGGGACGACAGCAGGGAACCGCCGAGATCGACGTGGTCCGTCCCGGGGTGGTCGTCGATCCAGTCGGCCAGCCGCGCGGCCTGCGCGCGCAGTGCGGCCGGGGTCCGCCCGGACACCACGAGGGGCACGGCGCCGGGTACCGCGGGCCGCTGCGGGGCGGTCGGCACCTCGATTCCGGGCGGCTGGTAGGACGCCACCACGACGTGGCAGTTGGCGCCGCCCAGGCCGAGGGAGGTGACGCCGGCGATCCGGCGGTCCGCGCCCCAGGGGGTGCGCTCGGTGAGCACCTCGAGGTTCAGCTCGTCGAGGGGGATGCCGGGCGGCGGCGTGTCGAAGTTGAGGCTCGCCGGGATCTCGCCGTGCCGCACCGCGAGGACGGCCTTGAGCAGGCCGACGACACCTGCGGCGCTTTCCAGATGACCGATGTTGGTCTTGGCCGAGCCGACCAGCAGGGGCGAGCCGGCCGGCCGCGCGGAGCCGGTGGAGGCTCCCAGCGCGGCAGCCTCCACCGGGTCGCCGACCTTGGTGCCCGTACCGTGCAGCTCCACGTAGTCGACGTCAGCGGGTGAGACGCCGGCGGCCCGCTGGGCCAGCGTGACCAGTTCACGTTGGGCTTCGGCGTCGGGCACGGTCAGTGCGCTTGCGTCGCCGTCGTGGTTGACGGCGCTGCCGAGGAGCACGCCGTGGATGGTGTCGCCGTCGGCGATGGCCTGGTCGAGCAGCTTCAGCAGCACCAGCGCGCCTCCCTCGCCGCGCACGTAGCCGTCGGCCCGCGCGTCGAAGGTATGGCACCGCCCCTCCGGGGAGAGGGCGCCGACGCCTGCGATGACCAGCGCGGTGTCGAGTGCCAGGTTGAGGTTGACACCGCCGGCCAGCGCGGTGGTGGACTCGCCGGAGCGCAGGCTCTGGCAGGCCAGGTGCACGGCGACCAGTGACGAGGACTGACCGGTGTCGACGAGCTGGCTCGGGCCGCGCACACCCAGCATGTGTGAGAGCCGGTTGGCGATGAGGGCGCGCTGTGTGCCGACGAGCGTGTGGTGGGTGATGTCGCCGGCCGACTCGCGCCGCAGCGTGGCGTAGTCGTCCCAGCCCGCGGCGACGAACACGCCCGTGCGGCTGCCGGCGAGTTCGGCGGGCAGCAGGCCCCCGTGCTCGACGGCCTCCCAGCCCAGTTCCAGTACGAGGCGCTGCTGCGGGTCCATGGCGGCGGCCTCGCGGGGCGAGACATTGAAGAAGGTTGCGTCGAACGCGTCGGGATGTTCGATGAACCCGCCCCAGCGCGCGCTGGCCGCGTGCGGGGTCTTCGCGGCCTTGAGCTGGACCGACGTCCACCGATCGGCGGGCGCCTCGGTGATGGCGTGCCGCTTGTCGAGCATCAGCCGCCAGAAGGCGTCGGGGTCGGGCGCGCCCGGCAGCCGGCACGAGTAACCGATGACGGCGATGGCAGCCTGCGACGGGTCCGTCCTGGTCAACGCTTGCTCCTCAACGTACTGCAACCGGGCTTCGAACATGGGCTTCCGGATCACGCGGAATGTCTCGTGGGCCATGTGCGGACACGTGTGATGGCGGCGCTCACCCTGCGCTGTGCGGGGAGGATCGGTGAGTGGCTTGCCGTTCGCCCACGCTCCGCCGACCGGCCGGCAGCGAGCGGCACACCGACTCGACCCGTCGTGAGCTCCGTGGCGCGGCGGCGAGCAGTACACACGATCCTCACCGCCGCGGTGCCGGCCGGCCACTGCGCCGCCCGGCCGTCGCCGCAGCGGACGGCCTCGGGGCACCGGGTCCGGGGCGGACGGGTGATCCGGCGCGTCCCCCAGTGGCGCGGCTGATCGAGCGCGACGCGGCACCGGCGGCTCCGACACCGCCCGGGCAGCTCCGGCCCACGCACAGGGCCGTGGTCAACTCGGTCCTCTCAGGCCCAGGTTGGCGCGCAAGCCGCATGGTCCGGCACACGTACGCCGTCGCCCGCTCCACGTGTTCCCGCCACTCCTTGCCGCTCACCACACCGACCGCCGCCCTGGTTCGACACCCCGCCCCGGTACTCCGGGTCATGACCTGCGCGGTGCTTGCGTCAGGTGTCGCGCCCGGCCTGAACGCCCAGTCTTCCGGGGCCGCGTATCGTCTCGATGACGCGCGATGCGACAGGGTCCGCGTCGGGGGTCCGCACGACTGTCACAACGGGTGGCGGGCCCCGAGGACGCGACCGGCGAGCGCCGCTCGCCGACGGAGGCGATCCGGCCCCTGACGCAGTGCGGTTCGCTACAGGAGTGACCAGCGAGGGAACCGGCGTGCATCATGAACCTGTCTGTACTCCGACACGTTCCACTACCAGAGGTCAACCGGACGGGCGGGAGGAAGTCGTCCCGCTGGCACGACGTTGGAATCCCCGAGGGGACACATTTGCTGTATTTCAGGATGTTAGGGTTACTTACCGTCGAAGTCGACGGACACCGTGTGACGGTGGCTGCGCCGCGGCAACGGGTTGTCCTCGCCGCCCTGTTACTGAACGCCAATCGGGTGGTGTCAGTGGACCGACTGGAGGACTTCGTCTGGGACGACACACCACCGAGCAGCGGCCCGGCGGTGATACGTACGTACGTGATGCGGCTGCGACAGGCACTCGGGCCGGAGGCCGGCGCACGGATCGTCACCCGGGCGCCGGGTTACCTGGTCGAGGTGGACGGTCAGGAGACCGACCTCGGCCGGTTCGACAGTCACCGCGAGAGGGCGTCCGCACTGGCCATGGCGGGGGACCTCGCCGGCGCATCGGCGGAACTGAGCACCGCGCTGTCGATGTGGCACCAGAGTCCGTTGCAGGACGTCCAGTCCAGCACCCTGCGTGACATCGAGGTGCGGCACCTCGAAGAGCGGTACTTCCAGGCCCTCAGTTGGCGGTTGGACCTGGACATGCGGCTGGGCCGGCACGCCGACCTCGTGCCCGAACTGTGGCGGCTGACCCGTGAGAACCCCCTCCACGAAGGCCTGGCGGCGAAACTCATGCTGGCGCTGTTCCGCTCCGGACGCCAGTCCGACGCGTTGAACGTGTTTCATCAGATCCGGGCCGCGCTGATCGAGAAACTGGCCACCGAACCGGGCACGGAACTCCAGCAGGTGCAGCAACAGATCCTGGCCTCGGAGGACGCACGGCTCGCCGGGCCAGGACCGGCGGGCGTCCGGCCCGTCACCCGGATCGCCGCCCCGTCACCGCCACGTCCGGCCCAACTCCCCGCCGTGCTCCCCGACTTCCTCCCCTGGCCGCCCGCCGGGCCGAGGTCGCCCGTGGACGGTCCCGCGAGCATGCTCTCCGACTCCACGGCTCCGCCACGGGAGACGACCACGGTGATCAGCGGCAGCGGCGGTGTCGGCAAGACGTGCCTGGCGGTGCACTGGGCGCACGCCTGCCGCAAGGAATACACCCGGGGCCAGCTCTACGCCTCCCTGCGCGGCAGCAGCGACCGCCCCGTCCGGCCGTCCGACCTGCTGACCCGGTTTCTGCGCGATCTCGGTGTACCGCAGGCCAGGATCCCCCAGGACGATGCGGAACTCGAAGGCCTTTACCGCTCGGTGGTGGCTGACAGCAAGCTGCTCGTCGTCCTCGACGACGCGCACAGCGCCGCGCAGGTGCGCCCGCTCATCCCCGGCGGCATACACAGCAGAGTGCTCATCACCAGCCGGAACCGACTCGCGGACCTGGAGGGCGCGCGGACCGTCGTTCTCGGGTGCATGACCGAGGACAGCTCCCTGCGGCTACTGTCCACCATCATCGGCCGGGCACGTGTCGACGCGGAGCTCGCGGCAGCGCGGCAGATCGTCCGAATATGCAATGGTCTGCCCCTGGCCCTGCGGATCGTCGGCATCAGACTGCTCGGTCGGCCGCACCGCTCCCTCGCCGGCATGGCCGACCGGTTGGCGAGAGCCGACCGGCTGCTGGACGAGCTCAGTGTCGGCGACCTGTCGGTACGCCGCTGCTTCGACGCCGGCTACCAGACTCTCGGCGCCGCGCCGAGGCATGGCATCCACGCGAAATCGGCGCTGCGGATCCTGGGTACACTCGAGACCGGCATCCTCAGCACCGCTGTGCTGGTCGAGCGGCTCGGATGCTCCTCCATCGAGGCTGAGGACGCCCTGGACCGCTTGGTGGACGCCAACCTCCTCCAACAGGACAGCTCCGGGCGGTACTTGCTGTCGAACCTGACCCAGGCGTACGCCAGGGAACAGTCGATCGCCCTGTGCGAAAAGGCTCCTCAGGTCGCGTGAACCCCGTGACGACACCCCTCCGACAACTGATGCCGTGGCCGGTACCGGTGGGACATGGCCTCTCCATGGTCCACTACCTGCGGACGCAGGCGCTCCCACACCTTCCGCCTCACCGGTCCTGTCCCCGCCACGACGTCGGCTTTCCCACTCGCCCGAAGTGGCGCGTTCCCGCACACCCGACATCCAGCCGAACAAGGAACCGACAGACGTGACCGTCAACTCCCCTCACGTTCCCCTCAGCGATCCCGGCGCATGGCTGCGCCGGTTCCGCCCCGCTCCCGACGCGGCGGTGCAACTGGTCTGCTTCCCCCATGCCGGCGGCGCCGCGAGCTACTACATGCCGGTCGCCGCGGCCCTGGCACCGCGGATCGACGTGATCGCGGTCCAGTACCCCGGACGACAGGACCGGCGTCACGAACCGTTCGTCGAGGACATCGGCGCACTGGCTGACCACATCCACGCGGCACTGGCCACGTGCACCGACCGCCCGATGGCGTTCTTCGGTCACAGCATGGGGGCGGTCACCGCGTTCGAGGTGGCCGTGCGGCTGGAGCGGAACCACGGCACCGGCCCGGTGCAGCTGTTCGTGTCCGGGCGCAGAGCCCCCAGGACACGGCGCCAGGAGGCGGTGCACCTGCGCACCGACGAAGGGATCCTGGCCGAACTGCGCACACTGAGCGGTACGAACGAGCAGCTCCTGGAGGACGACGAGCTGGTGCGGATGATCATGCCCGCCATCCGTGCCGACTACCGGGCGATCGAGGGTTACCGCGGCTCGGAGAGTGACGTCGTGGGCTGTCCCCTCACCGTTCTCGTGGGAACCGAGGATCCCCAGGTGACGTCCGACGAGGCCCGCCTCTGGAGCTCGCACACCACGGGCCCGTTCGACTACCGCGAGTTCTCCGGAGGCCATTTCTACCTGACGGACCACCAGGAGGAGATCAACGCTCTGCTCGCTGAGCGGCTCCTCGGGGCGGTGTCGTGACCGTACGTGCGGCCGTGCGCCTGAGCACATGACGGTCGTGTCCCCGCATCCTCAGGCGTGTCGCCGCGGTTGGTCCGCGGCGACACGCGGAAGGAGCCGCCCGTTTCCATCACGGTGCAGGTGAGTCCGGGTCGCCGTCAGGACGGACCGCGCCGCCTTCCCGCAACCCGTCCGCCATGAGAGTTCAGCCGGCCCAACTGCCGCAGCGCGACGGCGCGGTCGCCCCATCCGGCCTCGGACCGGGCGCGGGGCCGCGCTGCGGCGGTGGACCGGCGTAGTGCCGGACGCCCCCGCGCGCCGAGGACACGTTGTCCCGGCGTCCCGGCGTCCCGGCGTCCGGACCTGAGCCCGTACGAGAGAAGCCCCGATGATCAGTCACCCTTCAGGTACCCCCTCTGTCCCGTCCGGCGGCCGACTGCTCGCCATCAGCGACTTGCACGCCGCCCATGCCGACAACCGGACAGTCCTGGAAGGGCTTCGTCCGCAGTCCGCGGACGACTGGCTCATCGTGGCCGGAGACGTCGCCGAGATCAGCACGGACATCGAGTGGGCGCTCACCCGACTGGCGAGGCGTTTCAGCAAGGTGATATGGACGCCGGGCAATCACGAGCTGTGGACTCACCCGAGCGATCCCGTGCAACTGCGGGGAGAGGAGCGCTACCGGTACCTGGTCGAGTTGTGCCGCGGCATCGACGTGGTGACTCCGGAGGACCCCTATCCGCAGTGGAAGGGAGAGGGCGGGCCGGCGACTGTCGCCCCACTGTTCCTGCTGTACGACTACTCGTTCCGCATGCCCGGTATGTCGACGAAGGAGGAATCCCTGCGCAAGGCCCATGAGGCCGGCATCGTCTGCACCGACGAATTCCTGCTGCACCCCGACCCGTATCCGACCCGCGAGGCCTGGTGCCGGGCCAGGGTGGCGGAGACCGAGCGACGGCTGGCCGCCTGCGACCCGGACCTGCCGACCATTCTCGTCAGCCATTGGCCGCTGCTGCGCCACCCCACCGAGGTCCTGTACCACCCGGAGTTCGCGCAGTGGTGCGGGACGACCCTGACAGCCGACTGGCACCGCCGCTTCCGGGCCACCGCAGCGGTCTACGGCCACCTGCACATACCCCGCACCACCTGGCACGACGGGGTGCCCTTCACGGAAGTGTCGGTGGGCTACCCCCGTGAGTGGCGGCGCCGCCCGGCCGGCGCCCCGGGACTGCGCCGGGTCCCCCTGAAGGAGGCATCGTGATCGCCGATGTGCTCCCCTCGCCCGTGGTCGCCTACGACACCTTCACGGACGCTCCGCACGACGCCCTCCTCCCCGAGGAGCACGCCGTGGTCGCCGCCGCCGTGGAGAAGCGCCGCCGCGAGTTCACCACCGTACGGGCACTGGCCCGCACCGCAATGCACGCACTGGGCTGTCCCCCCGCTCCCGTGCTACCGAACCGCCGGGGGGCACCGGGCTGGCCGGAAGGCCTGGTCGGCAGCATGACGCACTGCGACGGGTACCGGGCCGTGGCGCTCGCGCGCGCCGTCGACGTGATCGCCGTCGGCATCGACGCGGAGCCCGACGCCCCGCTTCCCGACGGCGTCCTGGAAGCCGTCTCCCTGCCGGCGGAGCGGGCGTGGATATCCGACCTGACGGCGGCCAGGGCCGAGGTGAGCTGGGACCGGCTGCTCTTCAGCATCAAGGAGAGCGTCTTCAAGGCGTGGTACCCGCGAACCCGCTACGAGCTCGGCTTCGAGCAGGCGGAGGTCACGGTCTGTCCGCAGTCGCACACCTTCACCTGCCGCCTGATCCTGCCCGAGCAGGCGCCCCCGTCCTCGTGGCTCACCGGCACACGGGGACGCTGGCTGGTGCGGGACGGGCTACTGGTCACCTCGCTGGCGGTACCGGCCGGCCGGCCGGGCACCGGTCCAGGCGCTCGGTGCTGAGCCTTCCGCCGGGAAGACGCGAGTCGGGGGCGGTGGGGGTGTGGTGGCCGGTGGGGCGGAAGGGCCACCAGAGGGCGCGGCCCAGGAGGGTGGCCAGGGCCGGGACCAGGGCGAGCGAGAGGACGACGGCGGAGAGGAGGATGCCGAGCGTCAGCGCGAAGGCGATCTGTGCGCTGCCGGGGGTGGTGGCGAGGGTGGCGAAGGAGCCGGCCAGGACCAGGCCGGCGGTGGCGACGGCGGGCGTGGTGTGGCGGACGGCGCGGGCAACGGCGGCGCGGGCCGGACCGGGGTGGTGCATCTCCTCGCGGATCCGGTCGGTGATGAGGATGTTGTAGTCGGTGCCCAGCGCGACGACGAACAGGAACAGCACCAGCGGGAGGGTGAAGCTGACGCCGGGCTCGTCCAGCACGTGCTGGAACAGCAGGGTGGCGGCGCCGAGGGTGGCGGCGAAGCCGAGCCCGACGGAGAGCATCAGGACCACCGGGGCGAGCAGGCTGCGCAGGAGCAGCAGCAGGATCAGGGCGATCAGGGCGGCGGCGACCGGGAAGACGACCGCCAGGTCGTGGTCCACGGCGACGGAGATGTCGGCGAAGACCGCCGCCGTGCCGCCGACGTGGGCGCTCGTCCCGGCGGGCGTGTGGGCGGCGACGGCGGCGCGGACCGGGCCGGAGACCAGGTCGCGGGCCCGTGCGCTCTGCGGGTCGGCGGTGAGGAAGAGGTCGATCCGGGCGGCGCGGTGGTCCTTGTTCAGGACGGTGCCGCTGACCTGGCCGACGCCCTCGGTCTCGGCGAGGGCGCGGGAGAGGCCGTCGAGCCGGGCGGGATCGAGGGTGCCGCCGTCCGCGGCGGTGACGTAGACGGTGGTCGGGTCGGACACGCCGGCCGGCAGGGCGCGTGCGATCTCCTTGGCGGTTGCCGCGGCCGCCGTCCCGGAGTCGCCGCCCTGGCCGTAGTCCATCCGGATCCCGGTCATCCCGGCGGCGAGGGCGCCGAGGAGCGCGACGGAGCCGAGCAGCAGGACCATCGGACGACGGGCGACGAAGGCGCCGTAGCGGGCAGCCGCGCCCGCCCGCGGCTCCCGGTCCAGGCTGCGGGAGGGCCAGAACATCTTGCGGCCACAGGCGGCGAGCAGGGCCGGCATCAGGGTGAGACTGCCCAGCAGCATGATCAGGACGGCGACGGCGATCGCCGGGCCGAGCGAGCGGAACTGCCCGAAGCTCGCCACGCCCAGGGTGGCGAAGGCGGCCACGATGGTCAGCGCGGCCGAGGTGATCGCGGTGCCGACCCGGCCGGACACCTCGGCGGCTGCCTCGCGGGCGGGCTGGTCAGGCCGGGCGCGCAGGTGCTCGCGGAACCGGAAGAGCAGGAACAGCAGGTAGTCGACGCCGATGCCGAGCAGCACCACGGAGATCAGGCTCGGGGTGGAGACGTCCAGTCGCAGGCCGGTGAGCGTCGCGACGCCGGCCACGGCTCCGGCGGCCACGGCGCCGATCATGGTGACGGCGAGCAGTGGCAGCACGGCCGCGAGCACGCTGCGGAACACCAGCACGTTGAGCAGGACGATCAGCACGGTGACCAGGCTGCTGCCGATCAGCGCGGCGACCCGGTTGTCGTCCGCGCTGTCGGCGGCCTCGGCCAGTCCGCCGGTGAACCCGGTGCGCATCCCGGCGGCGGCGAACTCCGCGCGGGCGGAGTCCCGGAAGGTCCGGTAGACCTCCTGGACGCCCTCGTCCACGGCGCTGCCGGTCAGTTCGACGGAGAGCAGCTCGAAGCTCCGGTCGGGCGCCGTCATCGCCGGGGCGACCCGGGGGGTCTGCGAGCGGTCGGGCTTGAGGAACGCCGGCTCGTCCTCCTCCCTCGGCATGGTGACCCGGCGCTTGCCGAGCTCCGCCGCCTCGGCCTCGATCCGCCGCTGGTCGCCGCCGGTGAGCGCCTTGCCGTCGCTCCGGGCGACCAGCACCGTGACCGTGGTGGCGTCGGGCTTCACCCCGAACTCCTCCTCGGCGATCCGCAGGGCGGCGGCCGAGTCGTAGCTCTTCGGCAGGAAGTCACCGGTCTGGGACTGGGTGACCCGGCCGAGCAGCATCGGGCTCAGCGCGCCCAGCGCCAGTCCCAGCACCGCCCAGAGGGCGATGACCTTCCAGGCGTGTCTGGTGGAGAATCCGGTCAGTGCGCGGATCACGGTGCCCTCCGGCTGATGGACGCGAACGTCGGTCTTGTCGCCGGGGGTTCCCGGCAGGCTTCCAGACCATCAGGCGAAGGGGTGCCGGGCGTCCGGACAGCGGACGATCCGGTCCGGGGCCCCCGGTCCCCCGGCGGGCCGGAACCAGGACCGTGCTCCTGGTCCGCCCGCCCGCCCTCGGCCGGAGGGACCATCCGGGGCCGGGCGGGCCGGTGCCAGAATGTGGCATCAACGCTGGTCGACCGGGAGGACGAGGATGGACGGGCGTCAACACCCCGGCGCGGCCGTGGACGAGGTGCCGCAGAACCGCGCGGACGGCCTGCCGTGGACCCAGGCGGACGCGCTGATGGCCGTCGGAACCGGCTCGCTGGACCTGCTCGCCCACCTGGTCGTCAGCCAGGTGGAGGGCACCCGCGGCATCGGCGTGCCGGGCTTCGTCCTGCTCGTACTGTCGGGCGTGCCGCTGCTCGCCCGGCGCCGCCACCCGGTACAGGCGCTCGCCGCCGTGCTGGTGCTCCAGTCCGCGATCGACCTGTCGACCCCGATGGGCACCCACTTCGGCGCCGTCCTGACAGTGGCGGTGTACTCGGTCGCCCGGAACCGCGCCTGGCCGGTCACCGCAGGCGCCGCCGCGGCTACGGCGCTGGTGACGGTGCTGAGCCAGAGCGACTTCCCGGTGCCTTCCGCGGAGGCGGGCTTCGCGGCCGTCGCCTCCACCGCGCTCGTGGCCGGCAGCGGCCTCACGGCCGCCCGCTGGCAGCGCCAGGTGGACGCCAACCGCCGGCTGCTGGCCGACCGCGCGGTGGCCGAGGAGCGCCGCCGCATCGCCCGGGAGTTGCACGACATCGTGGCCCACCACATCACCACCATGCAGCTGATGGCCGGTGGCGCCCGCGCCAACCTCGCCGACCCGGAGGTGGTGCGAGAGGCCCTGGTCACCCTGGAGTCCTCCGGGCGGCTGGCCCTGCGCGAGATGCGCCAGCTGCTGGACGTCCTGCGGGCTGGTGACGAACCGGACGCCACCCCGGCCTCGCCCCAGCCCGGGGCCGACGACCTCGGCCGGTTGGTGGACGAGTCCCGCCGGGCCGGGCTGCCGACCGCGTTCAGCGTGCACGGGCCGCGTCGGCCGCTGCCGCCGACCGTCGGCCTGACGGTGTTCCGGATCGTCCAGGAGGGCCTGACCAACGCGCGCAAGTACGCGGGGCCGGCCAGCGCGTCCGTCGTGCTGACCTACCGCGCGGACGGGGTCACCGTCGAGGTGCGCGACGACGGCCGGGGCGTGCCGTCCCAGGACGCGAGGCACGAACCGGTGCGGAGCGGCTACGGCCTCATCGGCATGCGCGAGCGGGTCGCCCTGCACGGCGGCACCCTGGAGGCGGGGCCGCGGCCGGAGGGCGGCTTCGCCGTGGTGGCCGAGCTGCCGCTGGCGGCCGAGGAGACGGCCGAGGCGGCCGTCCAGAGCGGGGAGCCCACCGAGCGCGTCGACGGCGGGCTGCGCGGGCAGGCGGTGTACCGGTGACGGCCGTGACGCCCGGGATCCGGGTCCTCATCGCGGACGACCAGCCGCTGGTCCGGCGCGGCCTGTCGCTGATCCTCTCGCCGGACCCCGCCTTCGAGGTGGTGGGCGAGGCGGAGGACGGCGCGCAGGCCGTCATGCTCGCCCAGCGGCTGAGCCCCGACGTCGTGGTGATGGACATCCGGATGCCCGTCCTGGACGGGGTCGGCGCGACCGAGGAGCTGGCCCGCACGCTGCCCGGATGCCGGGTCCTGGCACTGAGCACCTTCGACATGGACGAGTACGTGGTGGCCGCGCTGCGCGCCGGCGCGTACGGGTTCCTGCCCAAGGACGTCTCGCCGGAGGACCTCGCCGCGGCGATCCGCACCGTCCACGCCGGGGAGGCGGTGGTCGCCCCGCGCCTGCTGACCCGGCTGATCTCCGCCTACGTCCGGACACCGCTCGGCGCCCCGCCACCGCCCGACGTCGAGGCGGGGGAGCTCACGCCCCGCGAGGTGGAGGTGTGGCGGCTGATGGCCACCGGCCTGGACAACGCCGCGATCGCCCGGACCATGGACATCAGCCACTCCACGGTGAAGAACCACATCACCAGCCTCTTCGGCAAGCTCGACGTGCGCGACCGCGCCCAAGCGGTCATCGCGGCGTACGAGTCCGGCCTGGTCACCGCCCGTTCGGGGGGCGGCGACCAGGCCGCACGGAGGCAGTAGGCGAGAAGGGTCAGGGCTCGGCGTGCGCACCCCGGCTCACTTGGCGCAGAGCACCTCGTCGAACAGCGCCTCGGTGTGCGGGTGGCCCCGCGGGCTCGGCGCGATGTTCGAGGTGACGGCGATGGCGATGGCGGCGGCGCGGCCGTCGCCGGTCACCCCCGGGAAGGTGTGGTAGCCCGGTATCGCGCCGCCGTGCCCCCAGGCGGCCTCGCCGCGGCTCAGCGGCGTACGGATGATGCCGGGCCCGTACTGGAGGCCGCCTGGGCGGGCTTGGGCAGCTTGCCGCCCATCAGCGCGGAGAAGAAGCGGTTCGGGTCGCCGGTGTGGAGACCGACTGCCCGGCGGCCCATGCCCAGGAGGGATCGAGCTCGGTCACGTCGGTCAGCGGCCCGCCAGGCTCCGGGACGTGGTGGCCCTGCGGATGGGCCTCCCGGACGCTCTCGTCGCCGGCCCCCGGGAAGCAGGTGTGCGGCAGCCCGAGGCGCTCGATCACACCGGGATCCGTCGATAGGCAGTGGCCGTTGCAGCGGATGCCCGACAGCCGAGGCGAGGGCGTGCATCAGCTCGGGATGGTGGCACCAGCGCCCAACTGCCGCTCGATCTCCGCCGCAGGGAAGGGCGTCTGCTTGCTCTCGGTGAGCAGACGGCGGAAGAAGGAGTCCACGAAGACGGTAGGACGTGCGTGCCGGTCGATGATGGCCGTGATCTCGGGCGGGATGTCGCCAGGCCGCCGGCCCGCAACCCAGTCGTACAGGAAGACGTCGCGTTCGGTGTCACCGCGCACGCCGTCGAGCAAGTGGTACTGGAGCAGGTGGCTCGCGGTGTAGCAGCGGTCGTACGCGAGGTGGTCCGTGAGGAAGTTGGACTCATCCGCCGAAAGGTCGAAGCGGGAGCTCAGGGCAAGTCCGAAGTCAGCGAAGTAGAGCTGACGGCCGTCGGTCAGGATATTGGCGAAGTGAGCATCGAAGTGGACAAGTCCGCGAGAACTCATGAAGGTAGTTCCGCTCATCAGAGCTTCCTCCACCCAGCGGAAGCGTGAGCCGTCGCCGCCTTCCGGCACGGCGCTTTTGCGGTGGTCGGCCAGCCATCCGGCGAGTGTGTGCGGGAAGTACTCCAGGAAGACCACCAGGCTGCACGAGGACCGGCCGATGGCCTCCAGCCGGTCGCGAACGGCGGGTGATCCCTCCCAGTGAGCGACAGCCCCCTCCAGGCCCCCGAACTCGTCGGTGAATCCTTCGGGAGGGGAATCAGGCAGCACCCGCCAGTGGTACATCAGGGGGAATCCCGCATACTCGCCACCGAGGACCCAGTTCGTGGTCATGGTGTGCACGGCAAGCTCCCGCCAGGCACCGAACCCGGCCGAGCCCACCCCGTACTGGTAGAACATCGGCAGTTCGAAGACGTTCGCCGTCGACCGCACGTTCTCCGGGCGCAATTCGGTGTCCGTCAAAGGGATCCGCTTGACGAAGACGCGTATTCCGTTGATGTCCAGCTCTGCCGACCTGCCGCCGATGCCCGACCCGAGCGGGGTAGCGGCTGCCACGGCCTCCCCGAGCCGGTGGTCGCTCAGTAAGGAGAGCTGAGTGCTCACGGTCCCGTAGCCCGCCAGGCGCGCGGCCCGCAGCAAATCCTGGTCCAGCATCGACTGCTCCTCGGCGCCCGAGCCAGGGCTTCGGCAATCCTCGACGTACGACACCGACCTTACGCGGGAAGGGTCAGCCACCCGGCTCGCCCTGCCGCTCGCGCGGCGGCGCGGTCGCAGGCGCCCACCACACCGGCCGATTCACCAAAGGGAGCCTGCGGCTTGAGGTCCGGCGCACCGAGCAGGCCGCTGCCGCCGCCCGCCTTCAGCACCAGCGGCGCACCGGCGGCATCACCGACGGCGACGGACCGACCGTGGCCCGGCTGCCTGGCCCGGCTGCTGATGCTGCCCTGAGCACCGCGCACACCGGCACCGGCACCGGCACCGGCAACCTCGTCGGCCAGGACCTCACCGCGCTGGGCCTGAGCGACCCGGGAGGACCTGGTCGAGAAGCTGACTGGCTGCGGCTGGCTAGGTGTGCTGTCCGGGCACCGCCGGCGACCTGCTCGCCTCCCGGCCCCTCTGTCCCCCGCGAGGACGGGCCCGTTCACGTTCGGCAAGAAGATGCGTGGCCCAAACTCTCCGGATGGGCTCAGAGGGTCATCTCGGACAAGAAGCTCCGCAAGGCCAAGGCCACCGCCGGCACCCGGCTGCTCCCCCTGACGCTGGCCACCCAGACCGACGCTTCCGGTCACCTCGGTCCCGGGCGGCCATGGCATCGCCCTGCACGCCCTCACCGCCTGGGTCCCGGTCGATGTCGGCGAGCTGGAGCACATGGTCGACCAGTTGACCGCAGCGGACCGGCTCACCGACACCCGCCTCACCGGGCAGCTGACCGACCGTGTCCTCCCCTCAGCTGCCCCTGCGGGCCTCGGGCTCCCGCCCGTCCCAGTGAACCCGTGACGGTGTCACCCGACCTGACCCGGACACCGGCTGGATGAGGGCCGGTGACCCGAGGCGGGCCACGTTCCAACCGCCGCCCGATCCGGAGTACTGGAACGCAAGGAGCGTGGCATGGCACCGGCCTGCACCACGGGATCACACACAGCAGCTCGTCAGTGTTCGTTGACGTGCCGGGATCGGGCAGAGGCGCGTCAGTCAGGAAGGCACTTCCGTGTCCTCGTGGGAATCCCGCGAACTCCGCTACGGGGTCGAGTGCAGTGGCCAGTCCGTTCCCCGAGCACTGTCTGAGCCGGCTGCTGCCCGCGGCTCCCGCACCAGGAAGCGGTGACGACACGCACGGGACCCCCGGCCTTCGGATGAGCGGCGTCGAGGCCGACGGTCGGCACCCGCACCTGCACACGGTGAAAGATCCTGGGCAGACGGCCACGCTCGTACCCGCCCTGCCCAAGGGGCTGACGGAGGACTGGACGGGCATCGAGCGCCGGCACCGCCACTGGTGCGAAGACAACGGCCTGCGGCCACTGTGGACGACCCCGCAGCTCGACGGCGTGGAATCGCGCCTATCCCAGTCTCGAAGGCTCACGGGCCAGGCGGGCCGCGGTGGGCGGCGGGCTGCTGCGGCGTATCGCGCTCTTCCACGCCGTCACCGCCTTCTACCGGGTCCAGTGCTGGGACGACGGCGACAGCTGGAAGATCGACGCCCGCACCGCCCATCCCCGGGCCCGCTGGCACGACCAGCTCCTTCAGCGACTGTGCCACCCACGCTGGGCCCTGCCGCTTCGCGTGGCCCACCGGTTCTGCCGCTATGCCGAACCGGACACCCCCTACCAGTGGAACCACACCTGCGACTTCTACTCCGACGGCCACACCACCGGCAACGACGACTCCGATCCGAGAACCGATCAACCCCCGACGACTTCACCTGACCCGGCCTTGACACACCCCGCCCAACCACCACAACCCACCGAAGTCACTGGTATCGCACATAGGCCTGCCCGGCGAGGGGATGCCTTCACGTCTCGGCGCGGCGGAACTTACGGCTTGTGGGTTACCCAGAGCAGTTCCGCCGGCCAGCGGTGTGCCCAGTCGGGTGGGTCGGTTTCGTTGTAGCCGTTGGGTGTTCCGAGTTCGGGCCGCGGCTCGATGAGGTCGTCGATGACGAGACCCGCGCCGCGCAGGACCTTGACCCAGCCGCCGTAGGTGAGCTGATAGCTGGTCGCGCCGTCGTCTTCGGCGATGGTGTTCAGCCCGAAGTAGTCCTGTTGCAGCGTCCTGGTCACGCGGCTGGCGGCTTCGTCGTAGCAAGCTTCGAACCATGGGCTGGCGACGTTGAACACCAGGCGCCCACCGCGGCGCAGGACGCGTGCGGCCTGCGGGACGGCCAGGTGCGGCGGCGCCCAGCTGAGCCCACCGAAGTCGCAGAACACCAGGTCGAAGCTGTCGGCGGCGAAGGGGAGTTGTTCGGCGGCGCCTTGCACCAGCGGGTAGCGGGCCGCTCCCATCTCGCGGGCCGCTGCGGCGAGTTGGGCCTCGGACAAGTCGAGCCCGACCACGGTGGCGCCCTCGGCGGCGAGCGCCCTGGACCACTGGCCGGCGCCGCAGCCGAGTTCGAGGACGCGCTTGCCGGTGACGTCGCCCAGGGCGTGCAGGTGCGCGTCGGGGATGGAGTACATGCCCCACAGCCGGGGCGCTGCGCCGATCTGCGGGTCGTGCTCGTGCTGGTAGGCGCTGCTGATCTGGTTCCAGAACCGCCGGTTGGCGGGGATGCTGTCCACGCGCCGACTCCAGCACTGCCTGCCGGGGACCGTCAACACGATTAGGGCACGGGCCGGCCCTCGCCTCGGTCCGGCCCTGGCTCGGCCCATGATCCGCCGGACCAGCCCTAGTAGTGCTTCGTTAGGTTCTGGGTCTGGTTCTGCTGGTGGTGAGGGGTCGGCCGCAGGTG
>NZ_BMVN01000066.1:0-33298 GCF_014650735.1 Streptomyces canarius | reverse complement strand
TTCACCAGCATCGCCTGCACCCTCATCTGCTACCGCAGATTCACCAAATGAGATGACGTCTAAGTGTATTCGGCCAAGAGGTTGGTGACGCGCGTCGGTAGTTGATCAAGAGAAGACCTCCGGGCGTAGTGGAGATGCCTGTCTTCAGTAGCCGTATCTCTATCGATCATGAGGACGGTTCTGGTCGAACATGGTCCTTGGCCGGGTAATCTCGGCCGGGTGGATGCATGAGTGCAGGGCCCCTTGGTAGCTCGGGTTTGCGACCACTCGAGTGCCAGGAGGCCCTGTTGTTCCAGTCTTGCGTGCTGGTCCCTGTCTCGTCCAACTCCCGCGTGTCGTCGTGCGATTGTCTCGCGCACAGGTTCGGGAACGCGGCCGACCGTCCGGTGAGGGTTCCGGTGTATCCGTCGGACATGACGGACGCGGAGTGGGCGGTGGTGAGGGATGCGATGCCGGTGCCGGCCTGGCTGGAGGGCCGGGGCGGGCAGCCGGAGGGCTACTGCCACCGCGTGATGCTGGATGCGATCCGGTACGTCACCGACAACGGCATCAAGTGGCGTTCTATGCCCGTCGACTTCCCTGCCTGGGACCGGGTGTATGCCTTCTTCCGCAGGTGGCGGGAGCACGGCCTGGTCAAGGAGTTCCACGACCGGCTGCGCTGCCGGGCCCGCGAGGCCGAGCACCGCGAGGCAGAGCCGACCGCGGCGGTCATCGACTCGCAGTCGGTCAAGGCCGCCGCCTCGGTGCCCGCCGCCACGCGCGGCTATGACGGCGGCAAGAAGATCAACGGAAGGCGTCGGCACGTCATCACGGACTGCCTCGGCCTCATCCTGATGGTGCTGGTGTGTGCCGCCGACGTCACCGACCGCCAGGCCGCCCGCGTCATGCTGCCCCGCCTGCGGGCACGGTTCCCCAAGATCACACTGGTGTGGGCCGACGGCGGCTACACCGGCCGCCTGGTCACCTGGGCGAAGGAGAAACTCCAGCTCACGCTGCAGATCGTCAAACGCAGCGACGACATGAAGGGGTTCGTGGTCTTGCCAAGAAGGTGGGTAGTAGAGCGCACGCTGGGCTGGCTGATGCGATCGCGCCGCCTGGTGCGGGACTTCGAGACACTGCCCGCCAGCAGCGAGGCGTTCATCTACTTCTCGCAGGCCATGCTCATGAGCCGGCGCCTCGCCCGCCCGGCTTCCCCGCGGCGGCCAGAGCAGTCACGGTGGGCTGCCGCGGCGTGAACCGTCCGGACGGCGACACGGCCAGCCAGCCCCGTTCGGCCAGACGCCTCGCCTTGGACCGCACCCCCTCGATCTTCGCCGGCACCAACTCCAGCCCCAGCCCGGCCGCAATCTCTTTCGCCGACATCCCCTCGCCGCCTTCCGGACCGGACTCCACCAGCTCCACGATCCGCCGGGAATCCGGCGCGAGCGCCTGCACCGTCATCCCCTCCCCGAAGTGCGGCACGATCGACCCCGCGACCGGCACCTTCACCGCTTTGGCCGCCGGCACCGGCTCCGGCGCCTCCTGCACGGCCGCATCCGCCGCATCACCGGGAGCGGCCAGGGCCTCGGCCAGTTCAACCCGAGCGATCGACCGGCGTTCCAACACCGCCTCGGCCACAGCGAGTTCGGACAGAACCCGGTCAGCCTCCGCCTGAAGCTCCTCCACACGCACCCGGGCAGCGGCCTCCCGCTCCTCCAGCAAACCCATCACCGACGCCACCGGCCACCTCCGCATCGTCAAGGACGAACTGATCGCCCGAACGCTCCCACGACGACACCGGAACCATGCCTGAACAGCGGAAACTCAGTGATCACATCCGGTAAGACAACGGCTTCTCACCACAACCGGAGGTCTTGGTGACCCACGCTAATGCCCGGCTGACCTTTCACGGCAGATGTCTTCTGGTGCGCCGTGTCGTGCACGATCTGCGTCCGGTGGCACACGTGGCCAAGGAGCTGGGGGTGTCGCGCCAGTGCGCGCACCGATGGGTGGCCCGTTTCCGGGCCGAGGGATGGGATGGCCTGCACGACCGCTCCAGCCGCCCCCGCATCTGCCCGAGGCGCACACCCGAACACATCGAGGCCGCGGTGCTCGGCGCACGGCGCACCCACCGGCGGGGGCCGGAGTTCCTCGCCGCGGAAACCGGCGTCCCCGCACGGACCGTCAGCCGCATCCTGCGCCGCCATCAGATCCCTCACCTGGCATCCTGCGCGCCCGGCTCGGACCTTGCGGCGTCCGGCGGGAGAAACTGGCGGCCTTGGATTCAGGGGCGTATACCGGCGAGGGGATGACGATCGGCAGTGTGCCGCCGATTCCGTCCGCGACGCTGGCCGCCAGGACGGACAGCCCGCCAGCCCCGGCAGGTGGCGGACCCAGCGCGGGTCGTCGGTCCGAACGCTGTCCCAGCCAGCCGACGCAGGCAAAAGCACCGATGACTCCGACACAACCGGCCCACCACCCGCTCTGGTGATCACCGACTCCGACGCGCTGAAGGATGCGGCTGACGCTTATGTTGCGAAGCTGCGGACGGCCGGTGTTCAGGTGACCTCCACTCACTACAACGCCGTAACTCACGACTTCATGATGTTGAACCCGCTGCGGAACACTCGGGCCAACAAGAGCGCTGTCGCCGAGAGCACAGCGGCACTGCGTGAAGCGCTCTACGCGCCACAGACACCGACCACGGGCAAGTAGCGGACATCGCTGACCAGTGCGCCGCAGCATCCGCGACTGCGGCGCACTGCTGGTCCTGCTGGCAGAACCGGAGGGCAAGAGTTCACCGTCCAGGGCAGTCTGCCAGGCCAGGCGTACCAGCGTGTGGACGTGCTCGCCGAATCAGCATCGGCTGGTTCGCCGGGCGGGCGGCGGCGGTGGGTGGTCGTCGCCGACGGCGTGGAGCGTCTGGGTGTTCCTGATCGTGCTGTGGGCGCTGGGAGACGCCAAGACGTGCCACACTGAAGCCCGGGCCTTGTCAAAATCCCCCGTAGGCGGGGCCCGACCCATGCCACCGTGGCACGATGCCCTCTCAGCCACAGCACCCACGGGGGTCACATGCGCACCTGCGCCACCATCACGCTCGCCGCCGCCGCGCTCCTCGCGCTCTCCGCCTGCTCCTCGAGCAGCCACACCGACGAGATCAGGGGCACGCACACCGCGCAGGCCACCAGCCCCAGCGCGCAGCCGCGCACCACGCCCAGCGCGGCCGGCGCCACCGAGCTGCAGCAGGCCGTCCAGGCGTATACGGAGGCGTACTTCAAGGGCGACGCCACCACCGCGTACGCCGCGCTGTCGAAGCGCTGCAAGAGCAAGATGCCGTCCGAGGCGTACGAGCAGATCGTGAAGCGGGCCGCGGCCGACTACGGCACCGGGCACCCGGCGACCGACATGCAGGCGCAGGTGTCCGGGACGCTGGCCCGCGTCTCGTACAAGGTGCGCGGCCTGCCGAAGTTTGACCAGCAGGCGCAGCCGTGGACGCGTGAGGGCGGCACCTGGAAGTACGACGCCTGTTGAGCTGGGGACGACAAAACCTCCACCGCACAGGGCGGTTTCCAGGAGTGGTTGAAACACGTGGTTGGTTGATCAGACCGCGAGAAGTTTATGGAGGAGCTCGGCTGGGGTTTCCCAGTCGAGCGTTTCGCGTGGGCGGCTGTTGAGTAAGGCGGCGACCGCGGCCAGGTGTTCGGGGTCGACAGATCGGTGCCCTTGGGCGCCTCTGTGTTTTGTCAAGCCGGTTGAGGTGGTGGCGTAGGCTCGTTCCTGGCGGGTCCGGGAAGTGACTTGTCCGAAGAGTCGGCCGTCGGGGTTGGGCCGGCCGCGCTGGATGCTGTAGCCGCCCCCGTTTGTCCTCCCGGGCCCGTCGTGAGCTCGCGGCGGCGTTCATCGGCGACCATCGTGCGCCAGACGTGATCGGCCAGGCGGCGTTTGAGGCAGCGTTGCGCTTCCCGGGATGTCTTTCCTTCTGCAAGTTTGGCCTGGTAGTAGGCGTGGCCTCGGGTGCCGGGCATGCGGATCTGCGTGATCGCAACGGTGTGGAGTGCCGCGTTGAGCTGGCGGTCGCCGCGTCGGGACAGGCGGTGGCGTGCGCGGTCGGCGCTGGCGATCTCGATGGGAGCGGTGCCGGTGTACTGCGCGAAGGCGCTGGCGGTCGGGAAGCGGGTGGGGTTGCCAGTTCGGCCCAGGAGGCGGGCGGCGGTCACGGCCCCGATGCCCGGTGTGTCGGTCAGCCGGCTTTCGGAACCTGCAACCAGTGCGGCCATGGCCTTGGCGTTTTCCTTCAGCTTCGTGTCCCAGGTCCGAACCTCGGCAATCAGGTCGGAGGCAAGGGTGTGGCGGGTGAGCTCGGCCGGACCGACGGGGACGACCGACTCCAGCAGCTGCTCGGCTTTGACCGCGGACAGGTCGCGCGGTGCCCCTCCAGGCAGAAGAGCGCGCAGCAGCACGTGGAGCTGGTTGACCGCGCGGACTCGGGCTTGGGCAAGGTTGCTTCGACGCTCGTCCAGCAGAGCCAGTGCGTTTGTTGAGCCCTCGGGCTGCACTGGCCGTGCGTCGCCCTGGAGAGCGGCGACGCACGCCGCAGCCGCCGCGTCGATGCGGTCGTTCTTGCGGCCCGCGCCGCGTGAGAGCTGTCGAACCCGTGCGGTCGCGCTGGGCGGGACGTCAACGACCTTTTCTCCCCGGGCGAGCAGCCATGAGGTCACGTGGTGTCCCAGCCCCCGGGCGTTCTCTATGGCCCAGCGCCGATCGGGCCACTGGCGTGCCCAGTCCAGCATGCGCTGGTATTCCTCAAGCGTCGCATCGATGCGTATCGAGCCGTGATCACGATTGGTCTCAGGATCGACAGCGGTGGCCGTGTGGGTCGACTTGTGCGGGTCGATGCCGATCAGCATCATCGGCGGCACTCTCCTCGGACGTCGGGTCAGTGTGATCCGCGGCTGACATCCCGACTTCGAGAAACGTGGGGTGGCCGATGGTCATGCCTCTGTTGAGTCAAGCCGCGAACGGGCGCCGGGCAGGTCGACACACCCAAAGAGAGCCAGCCCGCGAGGGCGGCAGGAAGTACTCGAGTCAGCCTGCCCGGCGTCCTGCGGCACGTTACGGGCGGCCAACCCGATCACGAACACCGCCGCCCCCTATACAAGTCGGGAAGTACTGTCGTAGCAAGCCGTTGATGTTCTCGTTCGAGCCGCGCTGCCAGGGGCTGATCGGGTCGCAAAAGTAGACGGCGATGCCAGTGGCGACGGTGAAGGCGTGGTGGGCGGCCATCTCGGAGCCTTGATCCCAGGTCAGTGACTTGGTCAGGTGTCGCGGCAGGATCTGGACGGTGGTCTGTAGGGCCGTGCTGACGTCTTCGGCGCCGCGGACGCCTGGCAGGTGGACGAGCATGACGTAGCGGGTGGCCCGCTCGACCTGGGTGCCGATGGCGGAGGCGCCGTCCTTACCGATGATCAGGTTGCCTTCCCAGTGGCCGGGCACGGCCCGGTCGTTTGATTGCGCGGGCCGCTCGCTGATCATGACTATGGGGTGGGAGAAGCGCGGCTGCCGGGAGGCGGCCTGGCGGTGCGGCCGGCGACGGGCATGTCCTGTGCGCAGAGCTCTGGCCAGTTCACGGCGCAGTTCCCCGCGGCCCTGGATGCAGAGGGCCTGGTAGATCGTCTCGTGGGCCACGTGCATCTCCAGCCGGTCGGGAGACCGTCTGCGAAGAGCGTGACAGATCTGCTCCGGGCTCCACCGCATCGCCAGGTGAGCCTGGATGAAGCCCCGCAGCTCGGGGTTATGCCCGATCTTTCCGGCCTTTGGGCGCGGTCGGCGCTGTTCGGCGGACACCTCCGGCAACTGGACGCAGACCGCCTCCAAGCTCAACCACTACGACAGCGACAACCCCCGCTGGACGGTCGAGGACACCGCCACCGGAACACTCACCCGCAACGTCGACGGCCTCGACGGAAACCTCGCCGCCACCACCAACAAGAGCGGCGGCACTGTCCTGACCCTGTCGGACCTGCACGGCGACACCGCCTTGCAACTGCCTGCCGACAGCAGCGTCGCACCGACCGTCCTCGACTACGACGAGTACGGCAACCCGCGCGCTGGACAGGACACCGTCCGCTACGGCTGGCTCGGCGGCAAGCAGCGCTCCAGCGAAACCCTCACCGGCCTCACCCTCATGGGAGTACGCCTCTACGACCCCGCCACCGGACGCTTCCTGTCCACCGACCCCGTCCCCGGCGGCAGCGCCAACGCCTACAAGTACTGCAACGGTGACCCCGTCAACCAGTTCGACCTCGACGGGCAGTGGAGCTGGCGGAAACTGGCACCCGACAGATCCTTGTGCTGGCAGACCGCGCCTACCAGGGCGCCGGCGCCACCTTCCGCACCCCGTACTACCACCACAGCGAACAGCCCGAGCACTACCAGCACTTCAACCGCGACCACGCTCGACTCCGAGCCCCCGGTGAACGCGCCTTCGCCCGACTCAAGTCCTGGCGCATCATGCGCAGGGCACGCTCCTCCACCCGCCGCGTCAGCCGCACCGTCCAAGCCATCCACGTGCTACTGACCTGTGACTATTCAGGATGAAGCGCGCTTTTTCCTCTGCCGCCACTGGGACGCGACGAGGTCTGTGTGCTCTGCCATGAGCTGCGATACGGGGCCAGGAAAGAATTCAGTCCCGCCAGCATCTTTTCGGGAGCCTCTTCGGCGACCCAGTGACCGGAGCCGGGAACGACCAGGCTCTGTACGTTGTCCGCGGTGAGCTTCATCGTTTTTCCGACCGCTGCCCCTTGGCTTTCCGCTCCGCCGATCCCCAGGACGGGCATGGTGAGCCGCTTGGTCTTGCGCCGCTGGTTCTGCGCGATGGTGGTATCAAGCGCTTCGTACCATCCGAAGCTGCCGTGCAGGGTGTTGCGGCCGCAGGAGAGGATGTCGGTGTAGTACTTGACGGCATAGTCGGGGAGTTTCTTCGACTTCGCGGCCTCAATGTCGTACTGGAAGCCGAAATAGACGTCTTCCCGCCCCCTGACGAGCTTTTCGTTCACCTCGGGGACCCGGTTGAAGCCAAGATGGTATGTCTTTTTGTTGGCTTCCGAGGAGCCCACCAGAGGCGGCGACGGAGTCACACCCGGGATGAAGGAGTCGACGACGGCCAGGCGATCGACCCGCTCCGGGTGGTCCGCGGCCAGCGCGTAGCCGATCGACATTCCGGTGTCGTGGCCGACTACGGCGAACCGCTGGTGTCCGAGCGCGTCCATCAGTGCCACCAGGTCGTTGGCGAGAGTGCCGGTGTCGTACCCGCCCCTGGGCTTGTCGGTCAGCCCGATGCCGCGCTGGTCGACGGCGATCACTGTGAAGTTCTTCGCCAACTCGGGCATGATCAGGCGCCAGCCATACCAGTTCTCCGGCCAGCCGTGGACCAACAGCAGCGGCGGCCCTTCGCCGCCGATGTACGCATGCTGGCGCAGCCCACCTGCGTCGATGAACCGGCTGGTGAACGTCTTGGTGAACCCATGCGGCAGGTTGGGCGGCGGGAAGACGCAGTCGGACTCTTCCGAGGCGAACACGGGCGCAGGCGAAGAGTCCGAGACCCCGACCGCGGCCAGCGAGGCTCCGCCCAAGCCGAGGGCCAACGCCACCGCGGCAGTTGCCCGCACCACGTGGCGCCGGGAGGTGCGGGCGTCGACTATGCCCTCGCTGGGTTCGTTTACAGACGGCTCTTGGGGCACGGGCCCCCCTTTCACGCGTTGATGGTGCGACGAAACTGATCGCCTTGATATGCCGTGGCGGGCGGTTTCCCGCTCATACACGGCGCGTACAACTGGGCGGGTGGCCGCCGGAAGTTGGAGACCGCGACTCCGCTACGTAACTTCACATGGGTGATACTTCTTTCCCGGCCGGCGAAGCCTGAGTGGGCGACATTCCGATCAGCCGAAGGCGGTGAGCGGTCTCATCCATGATGTGCGGACAGAACCGGGGCCGCCAATGGCATGCCGCTGACCGGGTGAAGCCAGTGAGAAGCCAGTGAATCGAGCGAAGCATTTACCTGGGAATTCAGTGATCCTTAACCTCGAAATTTCATGATGGGTCGCGGACGGAGTCGGTGGCCCGTTTTCGTGTTGAGGGCTGGGGCGGGACAGGCTGAGGGCCCGAGTGTCGTCTCGGGGTAGCGCCGGGTTCCACTGCTCCGGGTGGGGAAGGACTGTCGTAGGGACGGGGAATCCGCTCGTCAGCCGGGGTTCGGCAGGAGTGCGAGCCGTTCGAGCGCGGCGGTGATGTGGTGGGTCCAGGGCCAGTGCCGGGCCAGCCGGAGGATCCGCCGGCGGCCGGTGGTCACGAGCTGTCCGGCCGCGGTGAACAGGCGAAGCCGCAGGCGGCGGGGCTCCCAGAGTCGGGCCTTGCCGGTCAACGCGAGCATCGGCATCCAGGCCAGCAGGTCGAGAGCGATCTGCATGATCTCCAGCCAGACCTTGTTCTAGGCCGTGCGGTGCAGGGGCAGGTTCCGCAGGCCGGTGGCCCGGGCGGCCCGGACACGGTCCTCGGCCCTCGCCCGCAGCCGGTGACGGAGCTCGAGTTCGGCGATCGGCCGGCTGGCGGTGTTGGTCGCGAAACAGGTCAGCCTCATGCCGTCCGCGTCCGTGAGCCTCAACTGGGCACCGGGATGCGGACGCTCTTTCCTCACGATCAGCCGCATGCCCTCCGGCCAGCCGCCCAGGACGTCGCCGGTGAGCTCGGCGACCCAGGCCCCGTCCCGCATTTCTCCATCGGCTTCGACGGCCGGCGTCCAGGCGGACGCGGGAACCTTCAGGACGTGCTGGTGGATCACGTCAGTGATCACCATGCCGACCGAGTAGGACAGCCACCGCCCCCGCCGGGCGAGCCAGGCCACGAAGTCGTGGGTGCCGCCCACGGAGTCCGTGCGGATCAGGGTCCGCCGGCCGCGCCGGTAGTGCTTCGGCAGTTGGGCCAGGGCGAGTTGGGCGGTGGTGATGTGGTCGGCGGCGGTGTTCGAGCCCGCGTTGCCCGGCCTGAGCAGGGCCGCGACGGGCTCTCCGGTGCCGCCGGGGCCGTGGTCGACGAAGGCCATGAGCGGGTGATGGCCGTAGGTCTTCTTCCACGTCGCGGCGGCGTCTTGCTCCTCGGAGTGGGCCAGCACCAGCACCCCGTCCAGGTCCACGATCACCTGCCCCGCGGCGTCGGGGGCCGCATTCTTGGCCAGACTCCAGACGCGCTCGCGGGTTTCGGCCCGCGCGGGCTGGATCGCGGCCAGGGCCTTCGGCCCAGCAGTGGCGAGAATGTCGATGAGCCGGGAGACAGTCGGGTCCGAGGCCACTGACCCGAACACGCCGGGCTCGGCCCGCAGCATGTCAACATCGGCGAGGCAGTCGCCGCCGAGCGCGACCGCGAGCGCGACATCCAGAAGGATCTTTCCCGGATCGTGCACCGCGCGGGACTTCCGCCAGGGTGCCAATGCCGTCGATATCGCCTGATCCAGACCGGACTTGCGGACCGTCTCCACCAGCAGCACGGCACCGGCCTGCGAGACCACCCCGCCACCACCGCCCTCGACGCGGACACGCGGGTACGACCCGATACGCTTCTTCACCTGGGAAGTGCCTCCGACAGAGCGGGAACAAGGGCCTAGACAATCCTCATTCTCGCTGGTCAGAGCAATGCCGGTGATTTAGGGCATCAGTGCAGGTAGACCGCGCGATGACGACTGTTCTGGGTGAGTAGGACCCTGGGATGCACAGGCGGTCCGCCACGATCTGATGATGCGCCAAGTGATCTCGGGACAGGGCAACGGGGCTCCCGATAGGACAGGAGATCGACCAAGATCCGACTGTCTGCGAGGGAGCCCCGTTGGGCGCTCAGTCTGCCATCGCTATTGCCCCAGCCGTCACCACGGCGGTCCGTCCGGTGCCATCCCGAAGCCCCCGGAGGCGGTTGGAGCCGCAGTTCGGCGACCGGATCCGGCTCGGCGTACTCACTGAGGAGATCACACCCGAAGTAGTAGACGAGGTACTGGAGTTGACCGGAAGAGCCGAGCGCCGCCGCAGGCTTCTCCCGGCCCGCGCGGTGGTCTACTTCGTCCTGGCCCTGTGCCTGTTCAGCAGCTCCGACAGCGCCGGGCCGCCGGGATACCGGGCGGTCCTGCGGACCCTGACCGATAAACTGCGGCACCTGCCGGGCGGGCTCGTTCAGCATCTGCCCACCAGTTCGGCCCTCACCCGAGCCCGCCAGCGCCTGGGAGACAAGCCGTTGCAGGCCCTCTTCGAACGCCGGTGCGGCGCCCAGGCGACACCCACGACTCCGGGAGCATTCGCCTTCGGTTTGCGGCTGGTCGCCTGGGACGGCACCGCGCTGGATGTTCCGGACACCCCCGAGAACGCCGCCACGTTCGGATTCACTGGCCGCGACGGCACCAACAAAAGCGGAAACCCACAGGTCAGACTGATGGCCCTGATCGAGTGCGGCACCCATGCCGTCATCGACGCGGCCTTCGACTCGATCGCCAGGTTCAGCGAGCACAAGCTCGCCCGCCGCCTGCTCGCTTCCCTGCGGCCCGACATACTGCTGCTGGCCGACCGCAACTTCGCCAGCCATGAACTGTGGGGCCTGGTCGAGGCGACCGGCTGCCACCTCGCCTGGCGGATCAAGAAGAACCTCGTCCTGCCACCGCTGTGGGTCTTGCCCGACGGCTCGTACGTGTCCGTCATGCCCACACCCGCCGAGGGCCAGCGCCTGGGCAACGCCCGCTTCCAGGGCCGCACGCCGACAGGGCTGCCCGACGGACACCTCGTGCGCATCATCGACTACACCGTCACCGTCCGACCCCAGCACGGGCCGGTCCAGACCGAGAAGTTCCGCCTCGCGACCAGCCTGCTCGACCACCGGCAAGCGCCCGCACGGCAGTTGGCCCAGCTCTACCACCAGCGCTGGGAGATCGAGAACGGCTTCGCCGAACTCAAAAACCGCCTGCGGGGCGCCGGCTTCATCCTGCGTTCCAAGACCCCCGAGCTCATCTGCCAGGAAATCTACGCGCTGCTCACCGTCTACCAGGCCCTGTGCGCGCTCAAAGTCCACGCAGCCGAACAGGGAGAGATTGATCCCGACCGGATCTCCTTCATCACGACCGTGCGGCTCGCCCGGCTCACCACCGCCGGACAGACCGCAGCGAACCCGCAGATCCTGTGCGCCGCCCGACGCGAAGTCGTCCAGGAACTCCTCAACGACCGCCTGCCCCCACGCCGCGACCGCCGCTGCCAACGACTGAAGAAACCACCGAGGAACACATTCGAAGCCAAACGCCGGGACGAGCCCCGCCCTCCCAGCCGCGTCAGCTACTCACTCAAAGTCACGCGGAACCCGGGACACGCACCCTCACCTGCGGAAACACCCTAAATCGCCGGCATTGCTGGTCAGAGGCACTTTCTGCTGTTTTGGTCACCTACTGGACAGCCCACTTCGTGAAAGCGCGAGGTTAAGAGCGGGTGTTCACCGCCCTGGTCGCCCAGGCCGACGCGGACGAAGACCGCAACTGCGCCGTCTCGGTCGACTTCACCGTCGTGCGGGCCCACCAGCACGCGGCCGGGGCACACAAAAAGGGCCCCGGCCGGCGAGTCGGACGACCTTGCCATCGGCCGCTCCCGCGGCGGACTGACCACGAAGATTCACCTCGCCGCCGACGGCTGCTGCCGGCCTGTGGCGTTCCTTCTCACCGCCGGACAGGCCGGACGGGTCACCTCGATCGAGGTCGGCGCGTCGTCCGGGACGACGTCCTGCTCGGGGAACGCGCGCCGGCTCAGCTCCCGCATCTCATCGGTCTGCCGCTCCACCGCTTCGGCGATGGCCGGGTCCCCCGATACGGCCGGGCGGCCTGGCGGTGCGCTTCGAGGGCACGGCGTCAGCCGTCCGTCGGGGTCCGTCGTTGCACTGGCGCGGCGGGCACGGTGGGCGGGGCCGGGGGGCGGCTGTCGCGGCGGGGCCGGTCTTCACCGGTGCGGGTGCCGGGACGTGCGGCGTGGGCGGACGTTCGCGCCGCGCACTTTCTCGTCGGGTGCCGCGACCAGTTTCGGCGCGCTCCAGCGCAGCTTTGTGCCGTACGCGGGCGCATCGGGGGCGGCGTCCAGGCGGCCGGTGTCCGCGTCGAACCTCACGGCCTGGACGCGTTGCCGCCGGCGGCCGGGGCGATCATGCCGCGTTCGGTCGTCATCATGCCGATCGCCGCACCGAGCCCGAGTGGCTCACGGCCGTAACGACGTACGAGGTGCCGGTGCGCCGCATCAGCTTTCTTCGTCTGGGTGCCGCCGTTCTTCTTCGCCGCCTCACGGGCGCCGCGAGCAGACTGGAGGGAAGTCAGCGCCCGCGGAGAGGAAACCTGCGCACGGCTCGGAGCACGGCCCTGCGAAGCGACTTGCCCAAGCGCAGGAAGGGGTGCGGCGGAGGCCACCAGACGGGCGGCCGCTGTGGTAGCAGCGGGACCCGCGGCATGAGGTAGCGAGCCCGGCCGACCTCCATCTCGCACAGAACCACCCCGCCCATCTCTCCCAGCCTGATGGTCACAGGACGCGGCGGGTCTCCCGGGAATTCGGCACGCAGCACGGCGGTACCCGCCCTCGGTACCTTTCCCTGGCCGACCACCTTCCCGTCGACCAGCACCTCGACCGAGCCCGAGGCGCGTGCCGGCTGAACCGTGACGGAGTGGCCGTCCTGGGCGAGGTGGAAGCGGCTGCCCACGCTCATGCGTCCAGCGTAGGACCGCTTGACAGGGCACGGCCAGGTCCTGACCGAGAGCCCAACGGCCCACGGCCGGGCAGGTGGACGCGGTAAGCGGGTGACCACCGAAGTCTGGGCCGCGAGGATGAACAGGTCGGTCGCGCCGCGCCCGGGGTCGTTCACCTACGACAGGACGTAGCCGTCGTCCTCGTCCCGTGCGCCGCGCCGCGGAACGAACACCGGCTCGCTCACTGCCGCCAGGCTCCCTTGTTCATGCCCGGACCGCCTGCCGGCGCGCCAAGGCGGCGCCTGGCCGTCGCCGACACATGTGTGCCGCAAGGGTCGCTTTCGATCGCCCACGGAGACACGTTAATATGAGGAAGATCCGACAATTCATACCAACGTGGTGTTGCGGAAAGTTGTCCCATGGCCGGCGTAGCTCCGTTCGGTGCACCAGCCGCCGGGTCAGCCGTCGGCAGTCTCCACGGTGATGCCCTCGCGCATGAAGGGCGGCAACGTGTCTCCGGCAACGCCGGACTTCTGGTCGATGGTGAAGCAGAACCGTCCATCACCGCGCAGTGGAGGCCGACACACTCCGAGACCACCCGCACCGACCTTCTCGAATGACTTTCACGACATCCGACACATCAGCGACACAGGGTGGACACGACACACATCGACACACACGTGTTCGGCGATCCGGCTGGTGAGCTTCACGGGACCGCCGACGACGTACGACCGCCTCTGCTCCTTCTGTACGGGCTGACGTTCGACCGGCGGCACTGGGGGCCCTTCCTCGCCCAGCTGCCCGCGGGCCGCCGGGTGCTGGCCGTCGACCTGCCCGGCCACGGCGCCTCGCCCCAGAGCACCTCCTACGCCCCGGACGACGTCGCGGCGGCGGTGCACCGGGCCGTCACCGCCGCGGGCCTCGACACCCCCATAGTGGTCGGGCACTCGATCGGCGGCCTGCTGGCCACCGTCTACGCCGCCGGGCACCCCGTGCGCGGCGTCGTCAACATCGACCAGCCGCTGCTGCCCGGCCCGTTCGGCGAACTGCTGCGGCAGAACGAAGAACTGCTCCGCGGCCCGGAGTATCTACGTCTGTGGGAGCGGCTGACCGCCGGCATGGGGATCGACAGCCTCACGCCCGCGGCTCGGGACCTGGTCCGCACCGCCACCACTCCCCGGCAGGACCTGTTCCTCGGCTACTGGCACGACCTGCTGTCCAGGTCGGTCGGCGGACGAGATCCGCGCGCGTCGTGAACAGGACCTGACCGCCCTGCGCGACCGGGGCGTCTCCTACCGGCATGTGAGCGCGAGTGAGCTGCCCGAGCCCTATCGCGCATGGCTCCGCTCCTGCCTGCCGGACGCCGTCTTCAGCGTCATCCCGTCAACCAGCCACTTCCCGCATCTCTCGCACCCCCGGGAGCTGACGGACCTCGTGCCATAACGGTCAAGGTGCCCCGCGCGGGCGGCGACGACCAGGGGCCCCGGGACTCTGACCGTCGCTGCCTGCGCGGGGCCCACCTCGGTCCTCAGCCGCCGAGTGAGCACAGGAACGCACGGCTACAAGGGCTGGACGGACAAGCGCTGCACAGCTGATCCGCACAGGCCCTCATCGCCGTGTCCACGTTCAGCACCCGGCTGGCAGGCGTGACGGCGGGCATCGGTACCGGCGCTGTCACGGCGACGACGCTCGCCCTCATCCAGGACCAGTCGCCGCCCGAGCAACTGGGCGTGGCCACCTCGGCCGCGGCGATGCTGCGCGACCTCGGCCCAACGGCCGGCGTGAACGGCATCGCGGCTCTCAGTGCGGCCCTGGCCACCACCTCCCACCAGGGCCGAGTCATGGTGGTACTCACCCCGGCGGTGGTCGCACCCCGCCGTCGTACGACCGGGTGACACCCGGATCCAGGGGCCGCGCCCGAGGAAAGGCCGAGACCGACCTGAAGTCGCCGTCGGCGATCGTGGTTGTGCTGCCCACGGGTGCCTCACGCGAGCAGGCCTGCGGGCAGTCGGCCGCCGTCGAGCGGGTGCAGCGTCACCCGCGGCGGCAGCAGCGCTGCCGTGGCCGCGTCGAGTTCCGCCTCGAACGAGCTGCCGTGGGCGGTCAGCGTCTGCCGGCTTCGAAGAGGAGGGTGCGGGAGGGCCCCTGAAGGGATGTCCACGCGTGTCGTGACCCGCTGGTCGGACAGGTTGAACAGGCTGAGGTGGTCCTCCGTCAGAGCCGCTCGGAGGGCGTCGTCCCGAAATTGCGGGACGTCACTGGCGGAGAGTTCCCGCAGCGTCTCGGCGAAGGCTCCCGGGAGCGCTTCGACCAGCAGCGGGGCGGCCGGGCCGTCGCCGAGGACGATGGTGTCGCCGTACACGGCGACCGGGTGCGCCGAGCTCCGCACCACGAAGCCGGCCCGTCCGTCGACGTCGAGCCGGCCTCCCCGGCTCGTCACATCGGGCACCGGCCATGAGGCGAGGTCGGTCCACTCCTGCCCGTCCGCCGATCCCTGCACCGTGTAGGCGCGTCCGGCCGCCGCCTCCCAGCGCAGCGTCAAGCGGTCCACCGTTCGCGTGCCGCCGAGGTCGACGGCTAGCCAACTGTCCACGCGGGAACGGTCTCCAGGGCCGCGGTGCAGCCGGGCCAGATCATCCCCGTGAACCGTCCCGGCCTTGCCGGACGGCGTGGTGATCCGGGACGCGACGTCGTCCGACGCGGCCGCGTCGGAGCCCGTGAGGCGGCTGGCCCACCCGGACGACCCCGATGACTCCTGGCGGCAGATCCCCACCGCGATCCGCCAGAGCCTGGATGCCGGCAAGTATGTCGTCGACGTCGTCGGCCGCTGCCCGGACCGCAGCGAGAATCCGTGCCCGGGTACCGATGACGGCCCGTCTGATCAGCCGTTCGTGCGGCCGGAGCCGGCGTACTCGTTCTCGTCCTGGTGCGCACGGCACGCGGTCCGTGTCTGTGACGACCACCTCTTGCCGGTTCACCGCGGCCAGCCATCGCGGCTGTGTTCGCGGAAAGCCGTCCAGATCCGTTCCAGGTGCTCCGGGAGGACGACGTCGTGGTGTCCGCAGGCCAGTCTGAGTTCCTCGATGTGGCCGGTGATGGTCGGCGCCCAGTCCTTGACCGGGTCGGTGTGCGGAGGTTTGTCGGCGGTCGCCACCACCAGGAACGCGTCCCCCTCGTATGTCCGCGGTGTGTGCGTGAGGTACAGGCGGCCGTTGTTGCGGATGATGCGGCGTGCCACGGCGAACTCCTCCTCGGTCAGACTCACCGGGTTGGCCCGGATGTAGTCGTCCAGGTTCTCCAGCCGGAATCCGTTACCCGCGGGGTTCGGCGAAGCCTCGTCGGATGCCGGGCCGGTGGGGTCCGCGGCCGTGTCCTGTCCGGCTTCCTGGTTCTGCCGCTCTGTCTCCAGGGAAGGGAACGAGTCGAGCAGGACGAGGGACGCGGTGCGTTCGCCGGCCTCCTGGAGCTGCACCGCCATCTCCTGGGCGATGACACCGCCCAGGGACCAGCCCAGGAGATGGTACGGGCCGGCCGGCTGGACCCTGCGCATCTCCTGGAGGTAGTGGGCGGCCATCTCCCGCAGGGAACCGGGCAGCGGGTCACTGTCGTAGAAGCCGCGGGCCTGAAGTCCGTAGAGGGGTACCGAGGCGGGAATGTGACGCGCGAGCGGCGCGTAGGCCCAGCTCAGTCCGGCCAGGGGGTGGACACAGAACAGCGGGGTGTCCGTTCCCGTGCTCCGAAGGGGAAGGACGGTGCGGAAGGCCTCCCACTGGGTCGACGGTCCCAGCCGCGGGGCGAGCTGCGCGACGGTCGGCGCCGCGAACAGGGCGCGGAAGGGCACGTCGACGTGCAGCCTCTTGCGGATCACCGTGATGAGCCGGGCCACGAGCAGCGAGTGTCCGCCCATTTCGAAGAAGGAGTCGTGGATGCCCATCCGGGGGATGCCGAGGACTTCGGCGAACAACTCGCAGAGGATCTTTTCCCGCACGGTGCGCGGCTCACCGGACGGTGTGCCGGCGGCGAGACCGGCGAACGGCAGTGCGTCCCGGTCCACTTTGCCGTTGGCCGTCAGCGGCAGCGCGTCCAGGACGGTGAGGGTCGCGGGGAGCAGGTGGGCGGGGAGCAGGTCGGCCAGCTCCGCACGGACTTGTTCCTCCCGGACGTCGAGGCCTGGCGCGGGGACCACCCAGGCGGCGAGCAGACGTCCCGCGGGACCGTCGTCCCGCACGGTGACCGCGGCCTGCCGCACGCAGGCAAGGGAGAGCAACGCGTTCTCGATCTCTCCCGGCTCGACGCGGTAGCCGCGGACCTTGACCTGCCGGTCCGTGCGTCCCAGGAACTCCAGCTGTCCGTCGCGGCCCCAGCGCGCCACATCGCCCGTGCGGTACATCCGCTCGCCGGGCCGCCCGTAGGGGTCGGCGACGAACCTCTGTGCCGTCAGTCCGGGACGGTTCAGATAGCCGCGGGCCAGTCCCGGCCCCGCCACGTGGAGTTCGCCCGCCACGCCGGGCGGGCAGAGCTGCAGGCGCGCGTCGAGCACATAGGCCCGGGACCCCGGCAGCGGGCGGCCGATGGGCACGCTGGCGGCTCCGTCCAGGTCTTCCGCGCGCACCGTGTGGGTGGTGGAGAACGTAGTGTTCTCTGTGGGGCCATAGCCGTTGACCAGGCGCAGGTGGGGAAGGCGGCCCAGCAGGGTGCGGCAGTGGGCGGCCGACAGGACGTCGCCGCCGGCCAGCAGGTGGCGTACCGGGCGGAAGATCTCCGGATCGGCGTCCACCATCTCGTGGAAGAGGCCTGCCGTCAGCCAGCAGACGGTGACCCGGTGATCGGAGAGGAACTCCTTCAGCTCCACCGGTCCCATACCGCGTGTGCCGGGCAGGGCCAGGCGGGCTCCGTTGAGCAGCGCTCCCCAGATCTCGAACGTCGCGGCGTCGAAGGAGACCGAGGCGAGCTGGGCGACCGTGTCACCCGGTGCGAGCGCGACGTGGTCGGCGGGGGTGATCAGGTCGGTCACCGCGCCGTGTGTCACGGTGGTGCCCTTGGGGCGTCCGGTGGACCCGGACGTGTACATGACGTAGGCGGGATGGCCGGCGACGAGTGGGGACGTGCGGTCGTCGTCGGTCAGGTCGTCGTCGGCCAGGTCGTCGGGCACGCTCGTCGGCAGACCGGACTCGTCGAGGTCCAGCGTGGGGATGTCCAGCTCCGGCAGCCCCTCGCGGACGCGGGACGTGGTCAGTACGAGGACGGGCCGGGCATCGTCGGTCATGTAGGTGATGCGGTCCGCGGGATAGGCCGCGTCGAGCGGCAGGTAGGCCCCTCCCGCTTTCAGTACGGCCAGCAGCGCCGTGACGAGCAGGGGGGAATTGTCCATGGCGACCGCGACCAGGCGTTCCGGCCCCACTCCGTGCCGGATGAGCACCCGGGCCAGCTGGTTGGCGCGCGCGTTCAGGTCCCCGTAGGTCCACTGGGTGCCCCGGTGGACCAGAGCCGGGCGGTCAGGGGCAGCTGCCACGTAGCGCTCGAACAGGGCGGGGACGGTGACCGCCGGGACCGCGGCCCGCTCGGCGGCTTCCGCGCGCGGGTCCGGGACCGCTGCGAGGAGGTGCCGGCGCTGTGCGTCACCGAGCACCGGCACCTCGTGCAACGGCAGGCCGGGGTCCTCCCTCAAGGCGGTGACGAGAGCGCCGACCGTGTTCTCCAGCAGGGCGCCGACCAGGTCGGCGTCGACGGACTCCACCGCCTGGACGGTCACGGAGAAGCCGGTGGTGAAGTCGTCGACGGAAACGGTCAGCGGGTAGTTGTTCCGCTCCTGTGAGAACAGCACCCGCGCGCCGTCCAGCCCCGTGCGGGTGCCGGGCGGGTTGCCGTAGCGGTAGTTGAACAGGGAGGTGAAGAGCGGGCTCTGCGGCGGTAGCCCGCTGGCCTGCTGGGCCACCGCCAGCGGCGCGTGTTCGTGCGCGAGCAGCTCGGCCAGACCGCGTCGCATGTCCGCTACGGCGTCGTGCACCCCGTGCGCGCCGGTGTCCATGCGGACCGGCAGCGTGTTGATGAACAGCCCGGGGACCCGGTCCGCTCCTTCGCCGCCCCGCAGGCGCCCGAACAACAACGTGCCGAAGACGACGTCCTGCCGTGCCGAGGTCGCCGCGACCACCCGCGCCCAGGCCACGTGGAAGAGGACGGCCGGACTCACGCCCAGGTCGCGTGCCGTCTCTCGCACCTGTCCGGCCAGAACCGGGTCCACCTGCCGTGCGGCGTCCCGGACCGTGGACCCGTCGCCGCGGACGTCGACCAGGCCGAACGGAGCCGTCGGCTCGGTGACGCCGGCCAGGCGATCGCGGAAGAACGCCTCGTGTTCCTCGCGCGGTGTCTGCCGACGCGCCCGCATGACGAACTCGCGGAACGGGACCGGAGCCGGAAGCAGGTCTTCCCGGCCCTCCATGACCGCCGCGATCTCGCCGATCAGCGTGTCGAGACCGGTGTGATCCTGGATGAGGTGGTGCACCTGCACCAGCAGCGGCCAGTGGCCGTCAACCCGTTCACGGCTCATGGTCACGCGCAGCAGCGGGGCCTGCCCGAGCGGCATACGGGAGCCCGCGGCGGCCAGGAGCTCCGTGGCGACGTCCGCGCGGCTGCCCGGCAGGGGGACTTCGCGTACCGGCACCACCGCCTGGCGCACCACCACCTGCACGGGCTCCGCCGGTCCGTCCCACACCATGGCCGTGCGCAGTACGTCGTGACGGTCCACCACCCGCTGCAAAGCGGCCAGAAAGGCCGATCGCCGGTCACGGGTGTCGAAGGCGAGGACGGTCGGCAGCACGTACACGTCGCTGTCGCCGTCCGCGCTCATCAAGGAGTGGAAGAAGATGCCTTCCTGGAGCGGAGCCAGCGGATAGACGTCGGCCACGTTCGCCGGGCCACCGGGTATCCGCCGCGCGACAACCTCCATCAGACCGGCCGACGGCGAAGAGGCGCCCGCCGCTTCTTCCGCCCCCGCGGGCCACACAGGACCAGGCTCCGGCTCCTCCGCGTCGGCCGGCCGGGTGCTCGCCGCGGCCAGACCCGCGACGGTCGGGGAGACGAACAGGCTGCGGATGTCCACCGCGACGCCTTGTTCCCTGAGCCGCTCGATCAGGGTGACCGCGGCCAGGGAGTGCCCGCCCAGCTCGAAGAAGGAGTCGTGGATGCCGATACGCGCCACGCCGAGCACGTCGGCGAAGACCGCGCACAGCAGTTCCTCCGTCTCGTCGCGCGGGCCGTCGGTGTTCTGGCCGGCGGGTTCCGGCGCGGGCAGGGCGCCACGGTCGAGCTTGCCGTTCACCGTCAGGGGCAGCTCTTCGACCACCATGACAGACGGCACCATGTACGAAGGCAGAAGGTGCGTCAGGTGGGCGCGCAGGGTCTGGCCGGTCACGTCGGCGGCGGTGGGGGCGAGTACCGCGTAGGCCACGAGCCGCTGGTCTCCGTCGTGCTCCTCGCGCACCAGCGCGGCCGCCTGGGTGACCGCCGGGTGCGACGCCAGCGCGGTCTCGATCTCACCCGGTTCGATCCGGAAGCCGCGGATCTTGACCTGGTCGTCGCTGCGCCCCAGGTACTCCAGTTCGCCTGCGGTGTTCCACCGCGCGATGTCCCCGGTGCGGTACATCCGGTCCCCGGGGCGGCCGAAGGGGTCCGCGAGGAAACGTCCGGCCGTCAGCGCGGGGCGCCCCAGGTACCCCAGCGCCACCCCGCTGCCGCCTACGTACAACTCGCCCGCGGCACCGGGTGGCAGGGGCCGCATCCCGGCGTCCAGAACGTAGGCTCGCACCCCGGGGACGGGGCGCCCGATCAGGCTGCCGTGCCCCGTCCTGCCGGTGGCGCCGACCGTGAGGGAGACATGTGTGACGTGCACCGTCGTCTCGGTGATTCCGTACATGTTCACCAGCTGCGGGGTGGTCGCGGCGTGCCGGTCGTACCAAGCCGTGAGCCGGGTGGTGTCCAGCGCCTCGCCGCCGAAGATCACTACGCGCAGGCAGAGCTGCGCGCTGGTCCGCCGATCCGCGGAGTCCGCCAGATCCAGCTGGTAGAAGGCGCTGGGCGTCTGGTTGAGGACGGTGACCCGCTCACGGGCCAGGAGACGCAGCAGGTCGCGGGGAGAACGGGAGGTGTCGAAGGGGACGACGACGAGCCGGCCGCCGTGGGTCAGCGCGCCCCAGATCTCCCACACCGAGAAGTCGAAGGCGAACGAGTGGAACCACGCCCACACGTCGTCGCCGGTGAACCGGAAGGTGTCGCGCGTGGAGCGCAGCAGAGCGGCCACGTTCGCGTGGGTGACGAGCACGCCCTTCGGTCTGCCGGTGGAGCCGGAGGTGTAGATCGCGTAGGCGGGGTGCTCGGCGGTGAGCGTGCCGGCGCGTTCGGAGTCGGTGACGTCACTGCCGTCGGCCGCGGCGCGGAACCGGACGGTCGCCGCGTCGTCCAGGCAGACACGGTCCACGCCGTCGCTCTCGGCGAGGCAGGCCTCCGTGGCGGAGTGGGTGATGACGACGACGGCCCCGGCGTCGCGCAGGGTGTAGGCGATGCGCTCCGTGGGGTAGCCGGGGTCGATCGGCAGATAGGCGGCTCCGGCCTTCATCACCGCCAGAGCGGCGACCACCAGGTCTTCGGAGCGGTCCAGGGCCACACCCACGAGGTCTCCGGGACCGGCGCCCCGGGCGATCAGGAGCCGTGCCAGGCGGTTGGCGCGCTCGTTCAGTTCCCGGTAGCGGAGTGCGCGTCCGTCGCGGACCACGGCCACGGCGTCGGGTACCCGGGCTGCCTGCTGCTCGACCATCGCGTGCAGCGTGCTCGGCGGCACCTCGGGGCCCGGGGCGGGCCGCGCCCCCAGGAGCTGTGACCGCTCCCCCGCCAGCAGCGGGTCGATGTCGTCGATCCGCAGCCCGGGATCTTCGGTCAGCAGCTCCAGGACGTGTACGAAGCGCCGCACGAGCAAGTGCGCGGAGTCCTCCGTGAAAAGGGCCGTGGCGTACGTGAGGGTGCCGGCGAGGCCCGCGGGCTGACCGTCGCCGAACACCTCCTTGAGCTCGAAGGTCAGATCGAGCTTGGCCGGGGTGTGTCCGGTCGGCACGGTCCGCGCCGTGACGCCGGGAAGGTCGACGACGGCTTCGGCGTGGTTCTGGAGCAGGAGCATCACCTGGAACAGGGGGTGCACCGCCGTGGACCGTTCCGGGGACAGGTCCTCCACCAGGTCTTCGAACGGCAGGTCCTGATGGGCGAGGGCACCCAGTACCACATCCCTGGTCCGGGCCAGGAGCTGCGCGAACGAGGGGTTGCCGCTCAGGTCGTGCCGCAGCACCAGGGTGTTGATGAACGGCCCCACCAACCTGTCGAGCTTCTCGTCTGTGCGGCCGGCGACCACCGTGCCGATGGGCAGATCGGGTACGCCGCCCAGGCGCAGCAGCAAGGCGGCGAGGGCGGCCTGGAGGATCATGAACGGCGTGACGTCGTGGGACCGGGCGAGCGCGGTGAGGCGCTGGTGCACGGACGCGGACACGCACAGGTCCACGCTCGCGCCCTCGTGGCCGGCCGTGGCACGGCGCGCTCGGTCCAGCGGCAGCTGCGTCTCCCGCGGACTCGCCTCCAGAACCGTTCGCCAGTACGCCAGTTGGCGGTGGCGCACACTGCCGGGACCGTTCCCAGCATCGAGCAGCCGGGACTGCCACAGGGCGTAGTCCGCGTATTGAACGGGCAGTTCGGGCCAGTCCGGTGCCCGGCCCGCGACGCGGGCCCGGTAGGCCGTCGAGACATCCTGTGCCAGGACCGCAGTGGACCATCCGTCGCTCGCGACGTGGTGCACGTTCAGCACCAGCACCCAGGCGTCGGCCCGCACGCCGAAGAGGCCGACCCGCAAGGGGGCCTCGCGCGCGAGATCGAACCGGTGGGACACCGTCTCCTCGATCCGCTGCGCGAGTTCCGCGTCGTCGAACGGACCGGGCTCCACCGTCAGTACCTCGAAGCGGTCGCTCGACGGAAGCAGCCGCTGTCGCGGTTCACCCGCCACCGTCTCGATCACCGTGCGCAGGATCTCGTGCCGCTCCCTCACGTCACGCAGTGCGGCAGCAAGCGCCGAGACGTCCAGTGAACCCTCCAACCGCATGGCCGCCGTGACGTTGTACGTGGCGCTGGGGCCTTCCAGTCGCCCGAGGAACCACAGTCTGCGCTGGGCAGGGGACACGGGTGCGTGTGCCGGGCGCGGAAGCCGTTCCAACGGGGGTCGCCGCGGTGTGAAGAGCCCGTCCAGGCGCGCGGCCAGCTCCGCGACGGTGGGATGCGTGAAGATGTCCGCCAGCGGCAGCTCCGCGCCGGTCGCGGCCCGGACGCGGCCGGCCAGGCGGGTCGCCAGCAGGGAGTGGCCGCCCAGGTCGAAGAAGGAGTCGTGAATCCCCACCCGGCGCACACCGAGCAGATCGGCGAACGCCGCGCACAGGATCTCCTCCAGCGCGGTTCGGGGCCCGTCCTGCGAGGTCCGCGACGTGAAGTCGGGCTCGGGCAGCGCGCCCCGGTCGAGTTTGCCGTTCGCCGTCAACGACAGCTCGTCCAGGACCACCACGGCAGCGGGCACCATGTGGGCGGGCAGCATCCGGGCGACGTGGGCCCGTATGTCGCCGTCCCCCACCGCGCCCGAGCCGTCCGCCCGTACCACGTAACCGATGAGCCGCCCGTCGCCGGGACCGTCCCCGCGCACCACGGCCGCCGCCCCGGTCACGTCCGGGTGCGCCAGCAGCGCCGCCTCCACCTCGCCGAGTTCGATCCGGAAACCACGCACCTTCACCTGGTCGTCGGTGCGGCCCAGGTACTCCAGATGACCGTCCGCCCGCCACCGGACGAGATCTCCGGTGCGGTACATCCGCTCACCCGGCGCCCCGTACGGGCAGGCCACGAAACGCTCCGCGGTCAGACCCGGCCGGCCCAGATATCCCTGCGCCAACTGCGCACCGGCCAGGTACAGCTCACCCGCCGCCCCCACAGGCACCGGACACAGGCCGCCGTCCAGCACGTACGCCCGCGTGTTCCACACGGGCCGGCCGATCGGCACCCCGCCCTCGGCAGGCGCGTCAGCCGCTCGGACACCGAACGCCACGCATCCGACGGCGGCCTCGGTGGGGCCGTACTCGTTGACGACGGTCACCTGCGGACGCGTCGCTCGCAGCCAGGCCAGCTGTTCGCCGTGCAGCCCCTCGCCACCGAGCACCACCTCGCCCCCCAGCAGCTCTGCCGCGTTCCGGCCGGACAGCAGCGCCAGGTGGCTCGGCGTCGCCTTGAGGAAGCTCAGCTCCCGCCCCTCGGGAAGCCTCTCCCGGACGTCGCCGCCGAGCAGGGTGCCGCCGCACGTCAGCGTCCCGAACAGGGCGGTCACGGTCAGGTCGAACGCCACCGAGGAATGCAGCAGTGCCGTTCCCGACAGCCCCGGGTAGGTGTGCGCGGCCCACATCAGGTAGTGGCACACCGCCTGGTGACTGACCGTCACGCCCTTGGGTCGTCCGGTCGATCCGGAGGTGTGGATGACGTATGCCGGTTGCGCGGGCAGCAGACGGCCGTGCCGGTCGTCGTCCGTCAGGTTGCCGCCGCCGCAGGAATCCAGAGCCGCCCGCGTGGCCGGATGGTCGAGAACGACGCGGGTGAGGCCGGCCGGGACGGAGGCAGCCGTGCCGGCGGAGACGATCGCCGCGCTGGGGGCGGCGTCGGCGAGGAGGTAGCCGATCCGGTCGGCCGGATACGCCGGGTCGACGGGCACATAGGCGGCACCGGACTTGACGACGGCGAGCAGCGCGACGACCAGATCGGCCGAACGCTCCAGCACGACCGCCACCCGGTCCCCCGCGGCAACCCCCCTGGCCACCAACAGCCGCGCCAGCCGGTTCGCCCGCGCGTTCAACTCCGCGTACGTCCAACGGACTTCCTCGAACACCACCGCCGTCGCCGCCGGAGTCCGGGCGACCTGCTCCTCGAACAACCCGGTCAGGGTCGCCACCGGCACGTCGCGGGAGGTGTCGTTGAGAGTGTGCAGGACGTGCTGGAGCCGTGCGTCGTCGAGAACGCCGACCCGGCGCAACGCGGTGTCGGGCGCGGTCTCCAGCGCCGTGGTCAGACGCTCCGTCGCGGTGGCCAGCAGAGCCGTCACGGCGCCCGGACCGACCGGCACCGTGGTCTGGGCGACCAGGCGGAAACCGGTCCCGGTATCCTCGATGTTCATGCTGACCGGGTAGTTCGTGCGTTCTCGCGCCTGCCGGAACTCGACACCCTTCAGGGGAAGATCCGTCTCGTGTCCGCCGCCGTGCCGGTAGTTGAGCAGAGAGGTGAACAGCGGCGTCCGGGCGGGCACACCGCCGGCCTGTTGGGCCAGTGCCAGTGGCGCGTGTTCGTGGGGCAGCAGATCGGCAAGCTGCCGCCGCATCCGCTCCACCGCCTCCGTGACGCTCACCGTGCCGGTGTCCAGACGGGCCGGAAGCGTGTTGATGAACAGCCCCGGCACACGGTCCGAGCCGGTGCCGGCGTTCATCCGCCCGAACAGCACGGTGCCGAACACCACGTCGTCGCGGCCCGACGACGCCGCCACCACACGCGCCCAGGCCACGTGGAACAGCACCGCGGGGCTCACCCCCAGCCGCCGGGCCTGGACCCTGATCCTGCGGGCCACCGCGTCCGCCAGCGGCACGCCGAGTTCCGCCATGTCCCGCCCGTCGCCGTGCACGTCCAGCACGCCGAACGGCGCCGTCGGCTCCGTCACGTCGCCCAGCAGCTGGGCGAAGTACCGCTCGTGCTCCTCCCGTGCGGTCCCCCGACGCGCTCGTGCCACGAACTCCCGGAAGGGCAGCGGCTCGGGCAGACCGTCCTCGCGTCCGTCGAGGAACGCGGCGATCTCACCGAGGAGCACGTCCAGCGCGGTGTGGTCCTGCACCAGGTGGTGGATGTGCAGCAGCAGCCACCACCGGTCCTGTCCGGGCTCCTGTGTGACATGCGCACGCACCAGCGGGGCCCTGGAGAGATCCATACGGGGTGTACACGCCGCCATCAGCCGCTCCGCCGCGTCCTGCTCCCCCAGCGGGTCAGCCGGCCATGCTGTCTCCGCCACCTCCAGCTCGGCAATGCGCCACACCACCTGGACCGGCTCCTTGACCCCCTCCCCCACGAAGGAGGTCCGCAGGACGTCATGACGGTCCACCACACGCTGCACGGCGGCGAGGAACGCGTCCAGCCGAGCCCGGCCGTCCGCCACCAGTACCACCGGCAGGACGTACGGGTCGGCGCTTTCGCCCTCCAGCACGGAGTGGAAGAAGATGCCCTCCTGGAGCGGTGCCAGAGGGTAGATGTCGGCGATGTTGCCCACGCCGCCCGGCACTTCGGCGGCGACCCGCTCGAGCTCCTCGTCTGTCAGACCGGCCGACGGCACCATCTCCGGCGTGATCCGGGTGACGCCCGCCGGAATGCCCTGCCCTGCCGGCTCGGCGGGCCGCGGTCGCGCTCCGACCGTGGCCGCTACCTGCGCCACGGTGGGGGCGGAGAACAGTGTCCGCACGTCGATGCCGATGCCGTGCTCACGCGCCCGTTCCACCAGCGCCACGGCCAGCAGGGAGTGCCCGCCCAGGGTGAAGAAATTGTCGTCGACCCCGACCGCCGGCAGGCCCAGTACGTCCGCGAACAGCGCACACAGCAGTTCCTCTCGCTCGGTGGCCGGCTTCCGGCCGGTGGCGTCGTACGCGGTGGGGCGGGGCGCCGGCAACGCTGCTCGGTCCAGCTTTCCGTTCACCGTCAGGGGCAGGGCGTCCAGCACTTCGAACGCCGAGGGCACCATGTGATCCGGCAGCACGGCGTCGGCATGGGACCGCAGGACGGACGGGTCCACGGCGTCGGCATCACCCGTCGGCACCACGTAAGCGACCAGCCGCTGGTGACCGGGCTGGTCCTCCCGGACTACCACCACGGCCTCCAGTACGTCCGTATGGGTGAGCAGGGCCGCTGCGATCTCACCGGGTTCGATCCGCGCACCACGCAGCTTCACCTGGTCGTCGGTGCGGCCCAGGTACTCCAGCCAACCCTCTTGGTCCCACCGCGCCAGATCACCGGTCCGGTACATACGCTCGCCGGGAGCGCCGTACGGGTTGGCGAGGAACCGCTCCGCCGTCAGCCCCGGCCGCCCGTGATAGGCCTGCGCCAGCTGCACCCCCGCCAGATACAGTTCACCCGCCGCTCCCACGGGCACCGGCCGCAGCCAGCCGTCCAGCACGTACACCTGGGTGTTCCACACCGGACGGCCGAGGGGAACCGTCGCCCCGCGCTCCTCGTCCGGACGACAGGCCCAGGCCGTGACGTCGACCGAGGCCTCGGTGGGGCCGTAGAGGTTGTGCAGCGGCACACCGAAGCAGTCCAGGAAACGGTCCCGCAGCCGCGCGGAGAGCGCCTCACCGCTGCTGACCACGGCTCGCAGCGACGGCAGGCTCCGCCCCGACGCCTCGGCCGCCGCCGTGAAGGCGCTCAGCATCGACGGCACGAAGTGCCCGACCGACACGCCTTCGCGCTCGATCAAGTCGGCCAGGTAATCGGGGTCACGGTGCCCGCCCGGACGGGCCACCACCAGTGTGGCCCCCTCGGCGAGCGGCCAGAAGAACTCCCACACCGAAACGTCGAACGAGAAGGGTGTCTTCTGCACGACGCGGTCGCTCGCGCGGAGTCGGAACATGTCTTGCATCCACGCCAGACGGTTCACCACACCGCTGTGCGGAACCGTCACGCCCTTGGGTCGTCCGGTCGATCCGGAGGTGTGGATGACGTATGCCGGTTGCGCGGGCAGCAGACGGCCGTGCCGGTCGTCGTCCGTCAGGTTGCCGCCGCCGCAGGAATCCAGAGCCGCCCGCGTGGCCGGATGGTCGAGAACGACGCGGGTGAGGCCGGCCGGGACGGAGGCAGCCGTGCCGGCGGAGACGATCGCCGCGCTGGGGGCGGCGTCGGCGAGGAGGTAGCCGATCCGGTCGGCCGGATACGCCGGGTCGACGGGCACATAGGCGGCACCGGACTTGACGACGGCGAGCAGCGCGACGACCAGATCGGCCGAACGCTCCAGCACGACCGCCACCCGGTCCCCCGCGGCAACCCCCCTGGCCACCAACAGCCGCGCCAGCCGGTTCGCCCGCGCGTTCAACTCCGCGTACGTCCAACGGACTTCCTCGAACACCACCGCCGTCGCCGCCGGAGTCCGGGCGACCTGCTCCTCGAACAGCTCCGGCAACGTACGAACCGGTACCTCGGACGAGAGACCGGTTCCCCAGGCCAGCATCCGTTCACGCTCGGCGTCGCCGAGCAGCGTGAACCTGCCGATGACATCATCGGGTGCCGCCGCCGCCAGCCCGTGCAGGGCCTTGCGGAAGTACTCGGCGGTACGCTCGCTCCTTTCTCCCGCCGATACGGCGGCACGGGCGTCGACCGTGACGGTCACCGGGGCCCCTGGCCGAGGCGCCCGGACAGTGATCGACAGGTCGTGGAACTCCCCGCCCGAAAGGCCGTGCACCTGGGCCGGGATGTCACCGAAGCTGACGTCGTGGTCGAACGGCATCACGTTGACCACAGCAGCGAACAGCGGCCCCCGGCCGACGAGATGCAGGTCCCGGACGATGTCCTCATAGCGGTACCGGTCGTGCCGCAGGGCCGCGCGCAGCGTGTGCGTGACGCTACGGACGAACTCCGCCACCGTCTGCTCCGGCCGCAGGCGGAAGCGGACCGGCAGGATGTTCGACATCATGCCCGGGGTGCCGAGCTGCACACGGCCCTTGCGGCCGAGGACCGGAATGCCCAGTACGACCTCGTCCGCACCGGTGCGGGCGCCCGTGCTCATCGCCGCGGCCGCGATGAGCACGGCGGAGAAACTCGTCCGCAGCTTTCGGGCCAGCGTTCTCAGGTCCTCCGCGATCCCGGCCTCGATCTCGTCCGACCTGCGGGCCGGACCGCCCGACAGGGCGGACTCGCTGCGATCGCGCACGACAGGCAGCTCGGGCCGGTCGGCGAAAGCCGCGCGCCAGAAATCCCGGTCGGCCTGGAATTGCGCTGACGCCCGGTACGCGCGATCGCCCTCGATCAGCAGAACCGACGAGGGGAAAGCACCTTCCTCGACCGGAGTGCCGCGGGTCAGGGCTGTGTAGATCTCCGCGCAGCGCGCCACCATCAGCGATCCGCTGTAGCCGTCACCGATGATGTGGTGCACCCGCTGGTACCAGAAGTAGCGGCTGTCTCCCACCGCGAGCAGCGCCTGCGTGAACAAGGGGCCTTCCCACAGGTCGACGGGGCGTCCCACGTCGGCTCGCATCCACGCTTCCGCCGCCGCCCGCGGCTCCGCCTCGCCGCGCACGTCCACGAAGACGGGGCGCCATCGCGGGTCCCGGGCGAACCGCTGAGCGACCGAGCCGTCCTCCGCGGTCTCGAACCGGACATGCGCGAGATCGGCCTCCTCGACCAGCCGGCGCAGCGCGGTCAGGAACATGCCGACATCCAGCGCGCCCCGGAACTCCACGTACTCGGCGATGTTGTAGGCGGCGCTGTGGGGTTCGAGCTGCTGGACGTTCCATATCCCGAGCTGTCCGGCGGTCAACGGCCACCTGTAGTCCGCGTACTCGACCATTCTCTCCACCTGTGACGTTGCTGGGACGAGGGTCCGGCGCCGGCTTAGTCGCCGTCCATGGCGTCGGCCAGGCTTTTGGGCCGCAGATCGGTCCAGGTGCGCTCGACGTAGTCCAGACACTCCTGACGCGAGGCCTCGCCGAAGGCGACGTCCCAGCCGGCCGGAACATCGGCGAAGACCGGCCACAACGAATACTGCCGTTCCGCGTTCACCAGCACCACGAACCTGGCGTCCTGGTCCTCGAACGGATTCGTCATCGTCAGCGCCTCCGCCTGCCCGTAGATGTAGATACGTGTCTCAACTGCACGTTTGCCGTCTTTGCACGAAAGAGCATACATGTTGGCTGAAAACCTTGTTTCATCTCCTTTACATGTCCGCTCCGTCGACAGGGTGCGGTCGGCGGGCCCTTCTGTGGTCGCGGCGGTCATCGCCTTGAGGACCGCCAGGTGCAGAGTCGTCGTGCGGCGCGCGGTCGGGGCGATACCGGTGTGCGCGCTGTCGAGGTAGGCCAGGATCTGGCGCAGGTTGCCGTCGCTGATCCTGGGGGTCAGGACGGTTGTGCAGCGGCTTGCAGGGCACGTCATGAGGGTCGGTGTGGGCGGCCGAGTCCTTCCAGGCCCGCCACGCGCACCGGGCCGCTGCTCGGCAGAGTCTTTCCTGGCCTGACACGGTGTCGTGCCGCGCTCGGCTCGCCGGGCACGGCAGGCTCCCACGTGTGTGCGGATGGCCGAACAGGGCCCGGCCCCGCCCAGGCCGCACCCCCGGGTCCGTTCGAGACCGTTCCGCTGGCGGCCCAGCAGCGGGCGCTGGCCTGGCTGCCCCACATCCGGGAGGTCGAGACCGGGTGGCCACACCCTGAGGGCAGCCACGAGGGGCAGGCGATGCGGCCGGAGTACGACCCGGAGCGGTGGACCCTGGCGCAGCGGGACGCGGCCAAGGCGAAGGAACTGACCGCGCTCGGCTTCACCCGGGTGACCCGCACGACGGTCGAGCGGATGCGGCACGCCTACCGCAAGCAGGGCTTGTGGGGGCTGGTCGACAAACGCACGGTGCCGACACGCGGGCGTCATCCGACGGGGTACGCCGACGAGCGGGTCGTGGCCGCGGTCCTGGAGGCGCTGCGGCGCCAGCGAGGCCGGTCGAAGGGGACCGTGAAGGGACTACAGGTACTGGTCGCGCAGATCCTGGAGGACACGCACGGGCGCGGGGTGGTGGAGATGCCCTCACGGTCGACGTTCTACCGGCTGGTGAGCGTGCTAGCCGACCCGGCCGATCGTCCAGGACACCCGGCACGCACCGCCCACCGCACCCGTCCACGCCTCGCAGGCGCCGGTGGTGCTGCGGCCCCGGGAGCAGGTGCAGATCGACACCACCCGCCTGGACATCATTGCCGTCCTCGAGGACGGCAGCCTGGGCCGGCCGGAGCTCACCATTGCCGTCGACGTCGCCACCCGCTCCGTCCTGGCCGCCGTCCTGCGCCCGCACAGCACCAAAGCCGTCGACGCAGCCCTGCTCCTGGCCGAGATGGCTGTTCCGCATCCTGCCCGGCCGGCCTGGCCCGCAGCGCTGCATCTGTCGCGGACCGAAGTGCCTTATGAGCGGATGCTGTCGCTGGACGAGCGGCTGGAGGGCGCGGCCGCGCGACCGGTGGTCGTGCCCGAGACGATCGTCGTCGACCGAGGCAAGATCTACCTGTCGCAGGGCTTCGTCGCCGCCTGCGAGACGCTCGGGGTGAGCGTGCAGCCCGCCCCTCCGAGGCGACCGCAGGCCAAGGCCGTGGTGGAGCGTACCTTCCGCGCGATCAACGACCTGTTCTGCCAGCACGTCGCCGGCCACACCGGATCCAACCCCCAGCGCCGCGGCTCCAAGACAGCGGCCGAGGCACGGTGGACGATCCCGCAGCTGCAGGACTTCCTCGACGAATGGATTACCTGCGGCTGGCAGAACCGGCCCCACGACGGCCTGCGTCACCCTGTCCTTCCCAAAACCGCGCTCACGCCGAACCAGATGTGGGCCGCGCTCATCACCATCAGCGGCTTCGTGCCCGTCCCGCTGACCGGGGCCGACTACCTCGAGCTGCTGCCGGTGCGCTGGCAGCCCATCACCGAACGCGGCATCCGCCTCGACTACCGCACCTACAACCACGACATCCTCGACCCGTACCGCGGCTCACGGTGCCGCGGCAAACACCGTCGACGACGCCCCTGATCCGCAGTCTCAGTCGGTGACCACCTGGGACGGCTTCCAGGCCTTCGCCACCACCCCAGTGGCCGCTCCTCCCCCGCCCGATGCGCCCTCTCGCAGTCTGGAGGAGCGCCTGGCCTACCACTCGCGGTTCGTCACCGTGCGCACCCTGATGATCCTCGGCCGCCACCAGGCCGCCACCGCACGACCGTCGCTGATCGTCACAGGCCCCGCCGGCGCCGGGAAAACCACCGACCTGCTCCAGGTCGGACGCGCCTGCCACCTCGCCCACACCCGCCGCCACGGCGCTGCTGCCACAGCCGGACAGGCCCCGGTCGCCTACGTTCTGGTCCCACCCGCCGCCAGCGCCAAGATCCTCGCCATCGAGTTCGCCCGCTACCTCGGCATCCCCGTCACCGCCGGCATGTCCCAGGCCCAGATCACCAACGCCGTCTGCCACACCTACACCGCCGCGGGCGTGCAGCTGGTGATGATCGACGAGATCCACCGGCTCAACCCCCGCACCACCACCGGCGCCCAGAGCGCCGACCTGATCAAAGACCTCACCGAACGCATCGGCGCCACCTTCATCTACGCCGGCATCGACGTCACCACCACACCCCTGTTCACCGGGGTACGCGGCGCCCAGCTCGCCGGACGCGCCTCCCTCATCGACTGCACCGCCTTCCCCGCCCGCCTCGGCGACGAAGAGCCCTTCCGCGACCTCATCACCGCCATGGAAGGCGCGCTCGACATGCGCCACCACCGCACCGGAACCCTCCCCCAGCTGGCCCCCTACCTTCACGAGCGCACCGCCGGCCGCATCGGCAGCCTCGCCCGCCTCATCCGCCAGGCCGCCATCACCGCGCTGATCGACGGCACCGAACGCATCACCAGAACCACCCTCGACGCCATCCGTCTTGACCACCTCGCCGAACAGCACTACCAACCCCGCACCCGGCCCCGGAGCCGGAATACCAGCATCCCGTGAGCCGGACAGACGTCACGGCCCGTGCCCGAGCCGCGAGCGTCCCCGCGCAGCCCATCGTCGTCACCGCAGGGGCGTGGCTGCGGATCCCGTCAGCGGCACCGGGCGTGTTCCGCGTACGGCCGCTGACCGGCGAAGCGACCGCCTCCTATGTGCAACGCCTGGCCGACACCTACCAGCTGGCGCTTCCCCAACTCCTGGACGGCGCTGGCATCACCCTGACCGGCTACGGCACGCCACCGACCGTTGAACTCCACCTCAGCCCCGCCGCCTGCCACCACCTCGCCGCCCTGGCCCGCATCCCACTCCCCCACCTGACACGCGCCCTGCCCCGCCTCGCCCCCAACGACGCCGCCCACGGAACCGAGGCGGCCGCGCGCTGGAAACGGCTCGAGGCCGAGCAGCAGCCCGTCCGCGCCTGCACCCAGTGCACCCGCCACCGCAGCCACGGCACCACCGACACCGCCTGGATTCATATCCGTCGATCGATCGATTGGTGAACACGGGAACCTTCCCGGTCTCGCCCCTCGGTCGCGCTGCCAGCGCGGCCGGGACGGGCTGGGCATATCGTCTGCCGAACAGACTGGGCAAGGGGCGGAGCCGCCGTAGTAGTCCGAGGCCGGGAGAGCCGGCCGGCCTTGAGGAACGCCTTCACCAGCGCAAGCACCCGCTTGTCCTTCAACCGCATCCGGACACGACCCATTAGCCTCGCGCTTTCATGAAGCGGGCTGTCCGACAGACGGGCAGGTAAGCGAAAAGTGCCTCTGAC
>NZ_BMVN01000065.1:0-33385 GCF_014650735.1 Streptomyces canarius | reverse complement strand
CTCGATCGCCTCGGAGTTCTCCCGGCCCACCGTCACAAAACCCATGACACACACCCTTCGTCGTAGGAATTCTGACTCCAAGATTCGGCCGGTTTTCCGGTTCCCGCATCGCATGAACAAGTGAATCGCGCCGGAATCCGCCGCAGGCGTGCCGAGGCGCGGGCGCCTCTGTCTCATCTTCTGGACGATCGGTTGCCCTACGGCCCGGCGGTGGTCACCGTGGAGCCACATCGATCCGGACATTTCGGGCGAAAGTCAGAACAGCGCCACCGGACGACCGGCCGAGGAGGTCTCCCCGACATGGCACACGAGCAGTCCTTCGCCTTCGACGCGGAAGGCACATCGGTCCGGCCGGAAAGCAGAGGGCAGCCGGACGATCTCGGGCACGAGCCCACCCACCGCTTCTTCGGCGAACTGCTCGACCGGGCAGGCTGCGACGCGTCCGCCGTGCTCCAACTCGACGTGTGGCGCGACTCGTCACACACCCATGTCGCCGTCGCGGGAACCGCGCCCACCGCCGCGTTCGCGCGCGTCCAGGCCGCGTACACCCGCTCGGCCTTCGAGCACGCCGCGGCCGGAATGGAGTTGTACGACGCGGAGTTGAGGGTGCTGCGCAGCAACGCGGCGGCCCTGCGCATCCGTGGCCGTACGGCCGCACAAGTGTTGCACCGCCCCGTGGCCGACCTGGACGGCAGCCTGCCGGCGAGCCGACTGCTGCGGGAGGTCGTCCAGGGGCCGGACCAGGTGGCCGAGCGCTTCGTCAGCGTGCCGACCAAGGGCGCCGGACACCGGGTCTACCGGGTCACCGCCATGTGCCTGCGGGACGGCGGCACGGTCGTCGGGGCTGCCACGTTCATCCACGACGTGACCGGCGAGTCCCGCTCGCACGCCGCGGAGCGACTGCTGTCGGCGGCGCACCGCCGGATCGGTACGACGCTCAGCGCGGCCCGCACCAGCCAGGAGCTGGCCTCCACCCTCACCGAGGACTTCGCCGACGCCGTGTCCGTCGACCTGGTCGACGGCATTCTGCACGGGACGGAGCCGCCCGGTGCCCCGCTGGACGCCTCGACCCCCCTGCGCCGCACGGCCTTCGAGAGTCCCGGCGGGCTGGACGGCGTGTACGCCGTCGGCGAGCCCAGCCACTTCTTGTTCCCCACCCCCTACACCCAGGTTCTCGGTGACCTGACCGCCCGGCTGGTCGATCCCTCCGCAGCACTCGCCGACTGGCTCATGCACGACGCGGCCCGCGCCGGGGCGCTGCGCGCCGCCCGCGTCCACTCCATGATCGTCGCCCCGCTGGTCCACCAGGACCGTGTACTGGGCCTAGCGTGCTTCTACCGCGGCCCGAGACACCCCGTCCCCTTCGACGCGCAGGACCTGGCGCTGGTCGAGCAGGTCATGGCCAAGGCATCGGCGCACATCGAGAACGCGCGCAGGTTCACGCGCGAGCACACCACGGCGGTGACGCTGCAACGGCGGCTGCTGCCACGGTCCCTGCCGGAGGTGACGGCGGTGACCACGGCGCACTTCTGGCGGCCGGAACGCCGCCGGACCGCCTGGTTCGACGTCCTGCCGCTGTCCAGCGCCCGGGTCGCCCTGGTCATCGGCGAGGTGCCGGAGCAGGGTCTGGACGCCTCGGTGGACATGGGCCTGCTGCGGACCGCGGTGACCACGCTCGCGGGGCTGGAACTGCCGCCGGAGGAGGTGCTCGCCCACCTGGACGACGTGGTCCCGCGCCTGGGCCTCGCGGACACGGCCTGCGGCCCTGTGGACACCCGGACCGCCGACGAGCGGGCCCGCTGCCAGTACTGCGTCTACGACCCCGTCACCGGCGACCTCGCCGTGGCCTCCGCGGGCTGGCCCGGCCCCCTGGTGACCGCGCCGGACGGCGCGGTGCGCGAGCTGCCGGTGCCCCGTGGCCCGGCGCTGGGCAGCGGCGTCGGTTACGAGACCGCCCGGACACGGCTCGCTCCCGGCAGCGTGCTGACGCTCTACTCGGCCTCACTCCTGCGGGAGCCGCCCTGCGACGAGCCGGCCGCCCGGCTCCGGCACGCGGTGGCCGCCGCACCGGGCGACGCCCAGGGCACCTGCGACACCGTCGTGTACCGGATGATGGGCGGACCACGCGAGCGAGGCGCGGCGGTACTCACCGCGGCGACGCACCGGCTCGCCGGCGACTGCGTCGCGACGTGGACGGGATCGCGGGATCCGGCCGGCGTGGCCGCCTGCCGGCGGTGGGTCCGTGAACGGCTGGCCCGGTGGGAGCTGACCGATCGGGCCTTCGCGACCGAGACCATCGTGAGCGAGCTCGTCACCAATGTGCTCCGGCACGCCTCAGGGGAGCCGTGCGTACGGCTGATCAAGGACGGCGGCCTCACGGTGGAGGTCTCCGACCGGTCCGCGACGGCGCCGCACCTCCGGCACGCCCGGGCCCAGGACGAGAACGGCAGGGGCCTGCTGATCGCCGCCGCACTGGCCCGGCGGTGGGGCACCCGGTACTCGGACGACGGCAAAACCATCTGGGTGGAGCAGGACATGACCGATGCAGATGTCATATGACTGCCATGTCGCACATCATCTGTCAGTACCACACCCATAGACCCGACTTCTTGGGTTACCCCGACTTCATGGGTTAGGGACTAGGATGCAGTCATGAGTGAACCACTGCGAGCGGTACTCGGAGAAGACCAGGCGATCGTCCGCGAGGGTATCGCGACCATCCTGCGCAGCGCCGGCATCACCGTGGCCGCGGCGGTGGACAACGCGGTGGACCTCGTCCGGGTCACCAAGGAGCAGCGGCCCGACGTCGTGATCACCGACATCCAGATGCCGCCCAATCTGGACGCCGACGGTCTGCGGGCGGCGCAGGAGATCCGGGCCGCGCAGCCGGAGACCGCCGTCATCGTGCTCTCCCAGTTCCTCGACGCCTCGTACGCCCTGGACCTGGTCGGCGACGATCCCAGCGGCGTGGGATACCTCCTCAAGGAGAAGGTCGCCAGCCCCCAGATCCTGACCGACGCCGTGGAGCGGGTGGTCGCCGGCGAGTCCGCCCTCGATCCCGATGTCATCTCCACCCTTGTCGGGCGCAAACGCAAGCAGGACCCACTGGCGGCGCTGACGCCGAAGGAGAAGGAGGTTCTGTCCCTGATGGCCGAGGGCCACTCCAACAGCGGCATCGCACGCAAGCTCGTCGTGACCGTACCGGCGGTGGAGCGCCATGTGACGGGGATCTTCATGAAGCTCGGCCTCAGCCACGCCGGCTCGGACCAGCACCGGCGGGTGCTGGCCGTCCTGCGGCACCTCAAGCAGTAGGTGAGAGCCGGGCGCGGCGGGCTCAGGCCGTCGCGCCGAAGATTCCCTTGAGGTCGGCGTCAAACAGCCGGTCCTTGGCGATGAAAGACTCGATCCCCGCCTGCCGCAGTTCGTCCGCGGACCAGAACGACTGCTCGGTGGAGGTCAGCACGATCCGCGGCGGCTGATCCTCCGCACGCAGCATACGGGCGACGGACACTCCGTCGTGATCCGGCAGATGCAAGTCCAGCAGAAGGCCGTCCGGCCGGTGTTCACGTACCGCCGCCAGGGCCGAAGCGCCATCCTCCGACTCGGCGACGACGCGCATACCGCGCGCTGTCAGCAGCGTCTTCGCGATGCGACGGAACCCAGGGTCGTCGTCGACGACCACGATGTTGACGGACATGTCTATCAGGATGCCCGGGATCGCGAAGGACAGGCCATAGGGGCATCCCCACGATGTGCCGCTCATTCCTGTACGGGAATCTCCGCGCGCACCGAGGTGCCCCGGCCCGGCGGTGAATCGATGACGAGGACGCCGTCGAAGGTGCCGACACGGTCCCCGAGGCCGGTCAGGCCACTGCTGACGGCGTTCTTCGGTACCCCGCCGATACCGTCGTCGGCCACTTCGATGCGCAACGCGTCCTTCAGTTCGATGGAGATGCGGACGTGTGACGCCTCCGCGTGCTTCACCGCGTTGGTCAGCGCCTCGGCGATGACGAAGTACGCGTTCGACTCGACCTCGGCGGGCAGCCGGCGCGGGTACTCACCCTCCACGGTCGTCGGCACCGCGCAGCGCTCGGCCAGTGACGTCACGGCCGCCATCAGACCCTGGGCCTGGAGCACCGAGGGGTAGACGCCGTAGGCCAGCTCGCGCAGCTCGTCGATCGCGGTCTGCGCGTCGATGATCGCCTGGTCGAGGAGGCCGACGGCCGCGGTGGCGGAGTCCGGTATCAGATCGCGGGTCAGACGCAGTCCGATCAGCAGGCTGACCAGGCGTTGCTGCGCGCCGTCGTGCAGGTCGCGGGCCGTCTGCCGGCGTACCGACTCGATGCTCTGCATGATCCGCCGCTGCGCGGCCCGCGACTCGTCCGCCCGGATGCGGGCCGCGTCGCGTTCGCGCCGGGCCCGCTCCAGCTCACGGTTCTCGGTGGCGTCGAAGAAGGAGTAGACCACCCCGCGCCCGTCCGGAAGATCGATGGGTGCGGCCCACCAGGAGGCGGGGAAGAAGGAGCCGTCCCGCCGCTTGAACCACTCGTCATTGCCGTGCGCCGGTACCCCCGTGATCGCCGGACGGAGCATCGAGCACTCGGCGGCGGGGAAGGGAGTGCCGTCCGGGCGGTAGGGGTGCAGGGTCTCGTGGCTCGACAAGCCCACCAGCTCGTCGGCGTCGTCGTAGCCGAGCGCCGCCACACCGGCCGGATTGGTGTAGAGGATTTTCCCCCCGTGGTCGACGACCCAGACGACCTGCGAGACGCTGTCCAGGATGGCGGGCAGGACCATACGGATCGATTGCACTTGGGAACTCCTCTTGACTCAACCGCCGCGAAAAGGTGGGTCAGGGCAGGATGGCGTCGATGTGACCGCCGTCGACGCGCAGCGCACCACCGGTCGTCGCGGACACCTGCTCGGAGCTGAGGTAGACGACCATGTGGGCGATCTCCTCGAACTCGATCAGCCGTTGCAGCAGGGACCGCGGCCGGTACTCGCGCTGGGCCTCCTCCCAGGGCAGGGAACGGTCGACGAGCTCATACACGCCGTTCACCCACCCGGGCGGTGGCCCCCCGTGCCCGTGCCTCTTCGTGGCCGTTGACCGCCCCGCGTGCCCCCGCACGCGCCAGCTCCTGGACGGTGGCGGCACCGATACCCTGCGTGGAACCGGTGGCCAAGGTGGTACGTCCGGTCGGATCGATCTGCATGTCCCACGTCCTTCTGCCGCTCGTTGGTGCGCCTGGGGCACCTGTTCCCGCGGGAAGTGCCGTACCTGTCCGCGTGACGGCGAACGGGCTGACAGACATGACGAGCCGACGGACGGCGTGAGGGCGCGCACCACGCGAAATGCCGTCCGCCGACCCGCTGCTCATCGCTGGGGCGACCCCCACGTGGCGCCACAGCGAACTCAGAGACCGGCGGAACGGCCCGGACGGGGGAGATCGGGCCGTTCCACCGACATGAGAAGCATACGACTGACAATCACGATCTGAGTGTACCTGTTACATACAGGCATCAGACACACTAGTTGAGTTATGTGTTTTCAAAATCGCGGATAATGTCGTCGGACAGCACCCCCATGGAGCCCATGGGGATGGCCCCAGGTGCCACGCCGCACGGCCATGGGGTCTGCTCCATCGCGGCGTGAAGGTCCACGAGGGAATCTGGAGTACATCGCGTCAGCCGCGCGAAGGCGTCCGGCCACCGAAGCGTTCCCAGGTCCGGCGGCCGGACGTGACCAGAGAATCGCAAGCGATCGAAGGTGTGTTGAACCATGGCAACTGAACGTGCGCTCCTTGCGGGCGGGTGCTTCTGGGGCGCCCAGGAACTCCTGCGGGACCTTCCCGGCGTCCTGCGCACGCAGGTCGGATATACCGGTGGCGACACTCCGCACGCGACCTACCGGAACCACGGCGACCACGCGGAGGCGGTGGAGATCGTCTTCGATCCGAAGCGTCTGCCGTACCGCGAGCTTCTGGAGTTCTTCTTCCAGTTCCACGACCCCACCACACGCGACCGGCAGGGCAACGACATCGGACGCAGCTACCGCTCGGCCATCTTCTACACGAACGACGAGCAGCGGCGTACCGCGCTGCGGACGATCGCCGACATCGACGCCTCCGGCCGCTGGCCGGGCAAGGTGGTGACGGCGGTGGAACCGGCCGGCCCCTTCTGGTCCGCCGAGGAGGAGCACCAGGACTACCTGCGCAAGCATCCCGGCGGATACACCTGCCACTGGGTACGCCCGGAATGGCGGCTCTCCGACGCGCAGCGGCACGAGCAACGGTCAGGAGCGGCCTGACCCCCCTGTCGGCCGCGGGCCCTCGGCATCGTGGGTGGGGCACCGCGGCTGGTCACCGGGCACTCGTGAGGGATGGGAAGAGTGCCCGGTGACACCCCTTCGCGTACCCCACGTACTCCCATCTGTTCGAAGGAGAGCACAGACATGACGGAATCACGTCCCCCGTTCCCGCCGTTCGACCGGGACGGCGCCTGGGCCAAGGTGCAGGCCGCCGAGGACGCGTGGAACAGCCGGGATCCGCACAGGGTCGCTCTGGCGTACACTGCGGACTCGGTCTGGCGTAACCGTGACGAGTTCATCAGGGGACGGACCGCTATCGTCGAGTTCCTCACCGCCAAGTGGGAGCGGGAACTCGACTACGTGCTGCGCAAGAGTCTCTGGGCGTACGACGACCGTCGCATAGCCGTGCGCTTCCAGTACGAGTGGCATGACCGGGAGGGTCAGTGGTTCCGCAGCTACGGCAACGAGCTGTGGGAGTTCGACGATCACGGGCTGATGCGCAGGCGTGAGGCCAGCATCAACGACGTGGAGATCACCGAGTCCGGTCGGCGCTTCTTCGGTCCCCGGCCGGCGACCGAACGCGGACCCGAGCACGACTTCCCCCTGCACTAGGGCTCTTCCTTCTCACCGCACCAACTGGTCCCACCGTGCCCCGCACCGACTGGAGATACCGCAATGCCCGGCCGCAGACCGATAATCCCGTGGACCTGGGTGGTGTTCGGGGTCTTCGCCGCATGGCTCGCGGTGATCTGCTACTGCATCGAACGACAGGCCGAACACACGCCGCAGCAGCGCGGGGCCGCCAACTCGTCGCAGTTGCTGACCGAGGCGAGGGACGCCGTCCGAGCTCATGACCCGACGGCGTTCGAGCGACTGTTCGGCAGCGACACCGTGGGGCCCCAGTACGCGCGCCGGTACTTCGACGAACTCTTCGCCCAGCCGGTCACCGGACTTGACCTCACCACCCTGGACCGACAGGACACGCGCTTCCTCGTGTTACGGGCGGTGTCGTCGTACCAGTCGGTGTGTTCGGCGTGGGTGGTCCAGCAGGACGGCGGCCGGAGCGTTCTGACCGCCGTACCGTCCCTACTGGCCAATCCCTGTGCTCTGCCGACGTCAGAGCCTGATCCGCCCTTCGCCACTGTAGATGTTCATGGAGTCACCGCGCAGGAAGCCGACGAGCGTCATACCCGTCTCGTCGGCGAGGTCGCACGCCAGTGACGAGGGAGCGGAAACCGCCGCGAGAACCGGGATGCCGGCCATGACGGCCTTCTGCACCAGTTCGAACGAGGCCCGCCCCGACACCATCAGCACGGACCGGGAGAGCGGCAACAGGCCCTTCTGGAAAGCCCGTCCGACCAGTTTGTCGACCGCGTTGTGCCGGCCGACGTCCTCTTGGAGATCCAGCAGTGTTCCCTCTTCGTCGAAGAGCCCGGCCGCGTGCAGTCCGCCGGTCCGGGAGAACACCTTCTGTCCTTCCCGCAAGCTCTCCGGCAGGGAGGCCAGCAACCGGGGGGACAGGGTGAGGCAGGGGTCATCGGCCAACGGCCAACGGGCAGTGGTCCGTACGGCGTCGAGGCTCGCCTTGCCGCACAGGCCACAGGAGGAAGTGGTGTAGAAGTTGCGTTGCAGCGCGAACCGGTCGGGTGCGACCCCCTCCGCCGTCCGTACGTCGACCACGTTGTAGGTGTTGCGGCCGTCCTCGGTGGCACCGGCGCAGTAGGCGATGGTCCGCAGGTCCTCGACCGAGCCGAGCACACCCTCGCTGACGAGGAACCCGGCCGCCAGCGCGAAGTCGTCGCCAGGCGTCCGCATCGTGATGGCCAGCGCCTCCCCGTTCAGACGGATCTCCAGCGGCTCTTCGGCGGCCACCGTGTCCGCCCTGGCCGAGACGTTCCCCTGACGCACTCTGACGACCTTGCGGCTGACCGCTGCTCTTCCCATCGATGAACGTCCTCACCGTGTCCGGATGGCTTGTCACGCACGCGGCCGTGCCCCGCGAGGACCGCGCGGAGTGAGACGGCGGGCGTCCGGCGCTCACGCGCGTACCCGCCGGACTGGTTACCGCCGGTCTTTTCGGCCGGAGAGGTCGTGGCGTGAGAAGCCTGCCGCACGACCGCCTGCCTCACTCGGAGAAGGACCGCTCCCCCGGGCCCTCCATGGAGCACGGCGAACACTGCGTCGTACCCCTTCAACCTAGACGGGGTCCTGGCGCCGGAGCATCCGTCATTTGACGGCGCGCCCTCCTCCGCCGAACGGCCGGGACGCCCGCGCCGAAGCACATATGCGTGCGATGCCCCAGGGCACGGACGCGGAGCACACTGCAACCATGGTGGTAGGAGTCGCGGTGAGCCCTCTGCCCCGCACCGGCACCCATGGCCGAAGCCCGGCGTGTGCGGGCAGCCGAGTTGTTCGAGCGGGGACGCTCGCATGCGGAGATCGCACGAATGCCGGGGGTCAGTGCCGAGAGCGTGCGGCGGTGGAAACGGGCCCTCCCATCAGCGCGCGCTGGAGGGGCAGCACACAACAGCTTGGCAGCACAGGACATGGCGGTGGTCGGCCAGCCTGCGCGGTGAGGACCGCACTGCGGCGGCTCGCCCGCCGCTACCAGGCGCTCGACGAGGAGATCAAGGAAGCCGACCGGGAGACACCGAGGCCATGGACCGTCTGATCGAGACGGCCCGCGCCCGGGGCGCCAGCGCGGTACTCGCCGTGCGGTACGACGTGACGGCGGCTCAGGACTCGGGCACCGAGATCCGCGCCTATGGCACCGCCGCGGTCATCGCCCCGGCGGCCTGAGGGCCACGGCGTCACAGGAGGCGTGACCTGGGGGCGCGCTACGCGGCTACCTCCAGGTCACCGTCAGGGTGAACCACCGTCGTGGTGTCACGCCGCCCCGGCCGGTACCGGCAGCACGGCACGGACGGTGGTGCCCGCGGCCGAGGAACACGTCACCGTCAGCGTGCCCTCCAGCAGGGTCACGCACTCCGTCATGACGCCCACTCGGGCTTCGGCACCGGCTCCGCACGGCGGGCACGCGTCACTGGTCACGCTCACCACGAGCCCGGAGCCGATGTGTGTCAGCTCCACCTCGGCCCGGCTCGCGCCGGAGTCGTCCACTGCGTGGGCCAGCGCCTCCGTGACCAGGAAGAACACATGGGTCTCCACCACCCGTGACAGCCGGATCCGACCGGAGCGGACGGTCACGGGAACCGGGCTCGCCGCCGCGAGCGCGGTGACGGCCGGGACCAGTCCGCGCAACTCGAGCACCTGCGGACACAGCCCCGCCGCCACTTCCCGAACCTGTGCGAGCGCCGCCTCGGCGTCCCGGACCGCGCCGTCGAGGAGTTCGGCGGCGACCGGTGAGGGCGCCTCGCCCATTTGCTCGCGAGCCATCCGCAGACCGAGCAGGAGGGACACCAGCCGTTCCTGGGCCCCGTCCCTCAACGCACGCGCGGCCTGCCGGCGTCGTTGGGCTGCGGCGGCGGGAGGCGTCGACGCGTCCGCGCCCGTCCGCCTGACACCCTGGCCCCGTGTCACGTTCTCGGCAATCGACTGTGCTGAAGCCGTCATGACGTCACCTTGGCACTGGCCGGCCAGCGTCGGCAGCAGCCTCCGCTGTATGACCTCATAAGCCACGTTTATGAGGTGACTCATGCGTCGCTGGTTCCCGGGGCCGGTCCAGGTCGACCCGGTGCAGCAGGGCGAGCAGCACGAGGGTGACCGCCGCACTGGCCCCCGCGGCCAGCACGTGACCGCCCGCGTACGCCAGGCGCGGCACCGCCGGGTCGCCGGGCGGCAGGCGGAACATCGAGTCCACCAGCAGCACCGTGCCGCAGCCGAGCCCGGCCAGCGCCACACCGCACAGCGGGGCGATCACGAACAGCGCGCGCAACGGACGCGGGCGGTCGGCGACGGGACGCACCCGCCCGCTGCGCGCCAGGAGCGCGGTGAGCGCGCAGGCGACGGCCAGCACGAGCAGGTCGGCCCCGATGGTGTCACTGGGCCGGTGCCAGCCCGCCGCCACCGTGTAGGCGCCGACGAAGGTGGCCCACAGTGCGCAGACGCCGACGGCGACGCCCCGCCACCGGTAGGGAACCACCAGGGTGAGCCCGAACAGCACGCTCATCGCGATGGTGGTGTGCCCGCTCGGGAAGCTGTTGCCCAGCAGCCGCCGCTCCGGGGCGTTCACGAGATCCGGACGGGGCAGCACGTACCGCTTGAGCACCTCGGCGAGCAGCAGGGAGACGCCCACCGTACCGACCGCGGCCACCGTCAGGGCGGAGCGGCGCCGCGCCAGCCCGATCAGGAGCAGCACCGCCACCGCCGCGCCGAGCGAGGACAGGGTGATGTGGTCCAGCACGCCGTTCGCGGCCCGAGCGGCGGCCAGGGTCTCGTCCTCGCGCCGCCCCGCCAGCACCGCGTTCTCCCAGCGCTGTCCGGTCGCCGTCCGCACGAACGCGCCGTAGACACCGGCCAGCAGCAGCGCCGCGCCCGCGGCGGCGGCCTCCAGCCGCCCGCGCACACGCGTACCGAAGGGCTTCTCGTCTTTCCCATGAGGACACACACGCCGATGCTAGGTCGGCGTCCTCATGCCGTCCTCACCTGAACATGTGAGGTGCCGCGACGTCTCCATGCCGTCCACCGGCCGGACACCATGCGTCTCACGCATGAGGAATGTGCACGGCGTGCTAGGTTCGGCCTTATGAGTATGGGCCTGGTCGAGCGAGTACGGTCCGCGGTGGCCGCGTTGCTGCACGCGACCGGCGAGTCGCAGACCGCTCTCGCCGCCGCGCTCGGGGTGAGCCAGGCCCAGGTGAGCCGCCGTCAGTCCGGCAGCGCGGCCTGGAGCCTCGCCGACTGCGACGCGGTCGCCGCACACTACGGCGTGGACGTCCTCGACCTCCTCGCCGGACCCACCCGCGCCGTCGAGGCGCTGCCCGCGGCACGCCGGCGCCTCCCCGGCGGCCCCATCGCCACCGCCCGCCCCGCGGCCGTACCGGACGGGGGAACCCGATGACGGACTTCGACGCGATCGACGCCCTGCTCGCCGGCGCCAGGCAGGAGGTCCCGCTGCCGCCCGCCGGGGAACGGCGTGCCCTGCGCGAGGGACTGAACCTCTCCCGCACCCAGCTCGCACGGGCCCTGGAGGTCAGCCCGTCCACGGTCGCGGGGTGGGAGTCCGGACGCGACCCGAGCGGCGAAGTCCGGGAGAAGTACGCGTACTTCCTCAAGGGAGCGCGGACGAAACTGGCCGCGGTGGCCCCGGCCGAGCAGCCGGAGGAGACCGAACCGACGGAGGCCGGGGCCGACCGGCCGGAGGGGACCGAACCGGCGGAGGCCGGGACCGACCGGCTCCCCGCCCACGGCAGCGGCGACGACGGCGATGAAGACGTGGTGGCCCTGTCCACGCCCCAGCCCTGCGTCCTGTGCGGACGGCCCGCCCGCCACCAGGTGGCCGGATTCCCCCAGCACCTGGACCCCTCACACTGCGGCACACCCGAGCGCACGCCCACGGCCCACCAGGCGCCGCCGACCGAGCCCCCGCCCCCGCCCGCCGCCGCACACCCCCGCCCGCGGACGGGCGGCGGTGTCAAGGTCGTCCCCGCCGGCCGCAGGCTCAAGACCGCCGACGACCCCGACCTGATCGCCACCGCCGTGTCGGCCGCCCTCGACCAGCACGGCGGTGACGTCGAGGCGGCGACCGCCGCGCTGGTCAGGCGGGCCATCCCGGACGCGATGGCGTTGCTGGACCAGACCCGCAAGGGCGGCCGGTACGACATCGTCGCGCACCCCTGGCTGCCCGACGTCCTGCGCAAGCAGACCTCCCGCGGCCCGGACCAGATCTGGGAGGCCCGCCCCAAGTGGACCCGTCCCGAACTGCCGCCCGGCGCGTACGAGGTCACGGCGCTCGACGTCAACGGCGCCTACCTGTCCGCGCTCAAGACGCACCTGCCGCTCGGCCAGCTGGAACACTCCACCGGCGGCCGGCACGACCGCCGCCGCGCGGGCGTCCACCTGATCACCCCGCCCGCCTGGGAGCACGACGCCTACCTGCCCCACCCCATCGGCAGCCGCGACGAGCCGGGCCCGCTCTGGGTGACCGAGCCGACGCTGCGCCTGCTGCTGCGCCTGTCGGGACCGAAGTACGGCCTGTGCGACCCCCCGGAGATCCACGAGTCCTGGACCTCCGGCGCCACCGAGGGTCTGCTGGAGAAGTTCCGCGTGGCCCTGAAGGACGCCCGGGACCGCGCGATCGCCGAGAACGACGACGTGACGCTGGAGTACGTCAAGGCCATGTACTCCAAGTTCGTCTCCACGATGGGGGAGTCGAACTACAACCGGGAGCTGTACCGCACCGACTGGATGCACCTGATCCGCTCCCAGGCCTTCGCGAACCTGTGGTGGAAGGCGCACCGCGCCTACGACGAGGGGCTGATGGTCGTCCGCGCGATGGGCACCGACGAACTCCACGTGATCGGCGAGTGGCGCGCGGTGTTCCCCGAGGGGCGCGGGGTCAGCGAGGTGAAGGTGAAGGACGTGTACACCGTCGGCACCCCGGTGGCGGCCGGCCAGGACGTGTAGCGTGACGCGTACGTGAGGTCGTATCGGGTCGAGGAGCGGCAGGAGACGGGGAGATGCCGGAGAGGACGCTCAACTTCGGCGCGTACGGGGCGCGTGGCATCAAGGGGTACGAGGCCGTCGCCCGGCAGCTGGACGCGCTGGCCGGGTTCGTCGCCACCCCGGTCACGGCCCGGCGCGGCCTGCTCGCCCGCCTGCGGTACCTCACCCGCAGCGACCAGTCCCGCCAGGCGGCCCGCGCGGCCGGCCTGACCGTCACCGACCGCACGCTCCGGGCCTGGCTGCGGGGCGAACGGAACCCGTCGAAGACGAACCTGGAGCGGATCGAGACGGCGTACCGCGCGGTCCGCCGCCAGAACGTCTCCCGCTACCTGCTGGCACGCCTCAACCGCGAGGGCCGTGGCACCCGCGTGGAGTTCCACCCGCTCAACCAGTCCCAGGTCCTCCGCCCCCGTCAGCGGGTGGTCGCCTACCGCACGCTCAACGTCCGCCGCTGGGACCGCATCGTCGAGGCCTGGGCGGCGGGCGACGCGCAGGCGCTGGACGACGCCTGGATCCACGACGCGGTGGTGGACCTCGGATCCGAGTGGGGCCAGTACGAGTACGTCACCAACATCGGCTTCGCGGCCTGAGCCGCGAAGCCCCTGACGGCCGCGCCCGTCGGCGTCAGTACGGCAGCTCTCCCGTGCCGCGCGTCGCGATCGGGTAGCCGCTCAGCACCTCCTCGGCGATGCCGAAGCCGGCCACCAGCGTGAGCGCGGCGGGAACCAGTTCCCCGATGACCTCGTCCGTGGCGTCCGGCAGCGCGACGGCCTCCTCGGGACGCAGCCGGTCGGCCACCAGCAGGTCCCCGGTGTGCGGGGCGATGCTCCGCAGGGCGAACAGCCGGTGCAGCGCGTACAGCAGGGCCTGTGCCTGTGCGTCGGCCGTACGGTCGGCGGCCTCCAGCAGGGCCGCGCCGGCCAGCCGCCGTGCATGCGCCTCCACCAGCCGCAGCGCCGGGCTGGATGCCTGGTTCCAGCGGCCCAGCGGGTCGCCGGGCCGGCCGGCCCGCAGTCGGGTGCGGGCGCGCTGGTGCCAGACACGCTCGATGTCACCGAGCAGGGCCTGCAAGCGTCCGGGCGAGGTGAGCCGGTCCGCGCCGTCCGCCACGGGCACCGGCGGCTGCGGGGTGAAGTGGCCGAGCAGCAGCTCGCCCGCTGCCTTGGCCCAGATGACCAGGTTGTCGCCCTCGGCGGTGATGGCGCCCTCGTGGGCCGGTATCTGCCCGGCGATACCGTTGACGAGGAACAGGCCCTGCGCGCCGCAGCGTTCCCGGCACTCCGTCATCACCGCGCGTCCCTGCCAGGTGATCCAGCCCTTGGCGACGGCGATGGCGCGCTCGGCGTCCTCCTGCCCCTCGGGCTCCGTGGCCTCGGCCCACCGCCGGACCGCCCAGCGCTGGAGGAACGACGCCGCGTAGGTGGTGGCGAGGGCCTCGATCAACGGGGCGTGGTGGCTGCGGTAGGCGAACAGGGGCACGGTCTCGCCGGTGCGGACACCGCTCGTCCGCCGGTTGTGCGCGTGGGCCACGGCGACGGCGAGGGCGTTGCGGGTGACGCCGAGGCTGAACGCGCTCATGCACAGCTTGCCGGCGGTCACCCGGCCGACGGAGGCGAGGAAGCGCTTCCGCTTGCTCCCGACGGCGCTCGTGAAGGTGCCGTCCGGCGCGAGTCGGCCGTGGTCGGCTTGGAGCATGGCCTCGTACGGCAGCCGGACCCGGTCGAAGGTGGTGCGGCAGTGGTCGACGGGACTGGTGGAGGTCTGCGGCAGCCGGGTCACGGTGATGCCGGGCAGCGGGCGGCCGGCATCGTCGTGCAGCGGGGTGAGGAAGAGGAAGACGCCGTGGTCGATGCCGTCCACGATCAGCCGGGCGGCCACGACGGCGTCCTTGGCCCCGCCGGTGGAACTGGTGTTGGGCATGAACTTGGCCGCGGTGGGCGTCGGTGTGTGCAGCTCGAAGACGCCCGCGACGGGGTCGTAGGTGGCGGTCGTCTCCAGCTGCGAGACGCTGTTGCCGTGGCCCGCCTCCGTGCACAGGAACGTGCCGATCCTGGTCATGCCGGTGTACGGAGTCAGGTCCCGCCGCTCACCGTCGTGATCGACGAGGCTGCCCAGGAAGAGGTTGTAGTGGATCGAGCTGACAGTGCACAGCCCTACGTCGGACACGCCGATCCACTCGTGCAGCGCGGTGAGTTCCTCGATGTCCCGCACCAGGTCCACGGGCTTGCCGACCACGTCGTTGACCAACCGCAGCCGGTCGTAGGACAGCTCGGTCCGCTCCAGTGGCGCCAGCCCCTCCCGGAAGCGGAACGGTTCGGTCGCGAACAGCTCGCGCCAGGGCGTGTGCAGGGTGTCGAAGCGGCCTTCGTACAGGGTGTCGGTCAGCGCCGTGGCGGTGGTGGACGCCACGTCGGCAACCCCTGAGAGGGAGTGGTTCATAGTGAGTGATAGTAGTTGATATCAGTAAGACGCAACTAAGTAAGTAAGTCAGCGCGACTGAGTCAGATGTCGTGCTCTCATCCACGGGCGGTCTCGTCGTCGTACCGGACCCCGGCGCGGCCCCCGCGGTAGAGGAGGACACTGATGACGGCTCCTGCGAGGAAGAAACCGGCTGACCACCAGTAGGCGGTGGCGTAGCTGTGCAGCTGCGCCTGGGCCAGGAGCTGCGGCGTCGGCTGCTTGCCGCGCGCGTAGGCGGTCGCCGCGCTGGTGGCCAGGGTGTTCAGCAGAGCGGTGCCGACGGCGCCGCCGATCTGCTGCATGGTGTTGACGGTGGCCGAGCCGACGCCGGTGTCCTCGGGAGCGAGGCCGCTGGTGGCGAGGCTCACGGCGGGTGGCAGCACCAGGCCGATGCCCAGGCCCATCACCATCAGCCAGGGGAGGATGTCGGCGGCGTAGCCGCTGCTCAGGCCCAGTCCGGTGAACCTGGTCAGGGCGAACGCCGCGATCAGGGCACCGGCCGGGATGATGTACTTGGGTCCGAGGCGGGGCACGAGCACGATCGTGGAGACCTGTGCCGTGACCATCAGCACGCCGATCATCGGCAGGAAGGCGAGACCGGTCTTCACCGGGTCGAACCCGAGAGAGGTCTGCAAGTAGTAGGTCAGGAACAGGAACACACCGAACAGTCCGGCACCGCAGACCGCTACCACGCTGAAGGAGGCGGCTCGGTCACGGTCGGCCAGTACGCGCAGTGGGAGCAGCGGGTGTCCCGCCCTGCCCTGCCACGCCGCGAAGGCGGCCAGCAGGACCCCGGCGGCTGTCAGGAAGCCCCAGGTCAGCGGGGAGGACCAGTGATGGCGCTCGGCGTTGGAGAAGCCGTAGACCAGCGAGAACAGCCCGCCCGACGCCAGGAGCGTACCGGGTATGTCGAGCGAGGGACGGTCGTCGGGACGGCCCCCGCGCAGGAAGACGGAGCCTCCCACGACGGCCAGCACGGCGAAGACCAGGTTGACGTAGAGGGTCCAGCGCCAGCTGAGGTGTTCGGTCAGCACCCCGCCCAGCAGCAGGCCGATGCCGCCGCCCGCACCGGCGATGGCGCCGTAGACACCGAAAGCCTTGGCCCGGTGCCGCGTACCGGCGAAGGTGATGTTGAGGAGCGCCAGGGCGGCCGGGGCGAGCAGGGCGCCGAACAGGCCCTGGAGCGTGCGGCCGACGATCAGCACCGTGAAGTTCTGGGCGGCGCCGGCCAGCGCCGAGGAGGCCGCGAAACCGACCACGCCGGCCAGGAACACCGCCTTGCGGCCGATCAGGTCGGCCAGCCGGCCGCCGAGCAGGAGCAGGCTGCCGAACGCGAGGGAGTAGGCGGTGACCACCCACTGCCGGTTGCCGTCGCTGAAGCCCAGCTCCTTCTGGGCCGACGGCAGCGCGATGTTCACGATGGTGGCGTCCAGCACCACCATCAGCTGGGCCAGGGCGATGACGCCCAGCACCCACCACTGTCTGCTGTCGCCTCGTGCGGGGGGTGTGCCGTCGTGGGCCGTCGTGGCGGGGCGGTGATCGTGGACGTCATGACTCATCGAGTGCACTCCGAGGGCTGACCGGATCGGACACGGCGCCGAACCGGGCTCCCCCGCCGCCGCGGGGGAGGTCACCCGGGGAGGTTCAACGCCACCCCCGCGCAGCCGGCTCGGACCGTCCTCCACCTTCTCCCGCGCTGCGGCCGGTCAGCCATGGAGGGAGCACCAGCAACAGGACCGGGCACACGTGGGGAATGCCCTACGCGCGGGCTCGGACGGGCGACCCGCGGGCCGGGTACCCTGCCCGTCCGGCTTGCCGGCCACCCGCCCGGACGTCACGACGCGGCCGACTCCCGCAGCGGGCGCAGCGCCTCCGTCATCCGTACGAGTTCGTCGAGCATGGCCTTGGCGGCACCGCGCATGATCTCGTTGGGCACCAGACGCTTGTCGTCGTCGATGAACTGATGCACGAAGGGGATGGACACCGCCTCGAAGACCGGGGTCATCTTCAGGGTGGTGACCACCTGCTTGATCATCTGCACCGCCCGGGTCCCCGCGGCGACACCGCCGTAGCTGACCATGCCGACCGGCTTGTACTGCCACTCGCTGTGCAGGTAGTCGATCGCGTTCTTGAGTTCCGCGTTGTAGCCGAAGTTGTACTCCGGCATCACGAAGACGAAGGCGTCGGCCTCGGAGATCTTGGCGCTCCAGTCGCGGGTGTGCTGGTGGGTGTAACGGCCGAGCCGCGGGTGGTGGGGCTCGTTCATGAAGGGCAGGTTCACCTCGGCGAGGTCGACCACCTCGATCTCCGAGAAGCCCCCGTGCTCCGCCGCTTCCTTCTCGATCCAGTCCGCGACGCTCGGACCGACACGCCCGGGACGTGTGCTCGCCACGATGATCTCAAGCTTGCTCATGCGGGTCAGCCTGCCTCTCCAAAGAATGAGTTAAACCGAGAAAACGTAAGACAGCATGAAGGTATAGGTGTCATGACGTGGGTGAGAATCGGCCAAGTGCATGGGTGACGTATGTCATGAGGGTGACGGGGGCGCGTCGCCATGCCGGCCGGTGGTCGTGGAGTGCTCGCGGATCAGCCGGAACGCCTCCTCGCGGTCGCGCCGGTCCAGGGCGTCGACCAGCTCGCGGTGCAGCGCGAGGCGTTGCGCGATGTACTCGCCCAGCGGCTGTCCGCCGGCGGGCAGGACGGACAGCGTGTGGCTCTCGATGAGGTCGAGCAGGCTGGCGTAGAGCGAGCTGAGCAGGGCGTTCGGGCTGATGGCGGCGATGGCGGCGTGCAACCGCCAATTGGCGCGGACGAAGGCCACCGCGTCGGCCGCGTCCATCGCCGCCGCCATGGCGGCGATGTGCTCGCGCAGACCGGCGACGTCGGCGGGCGAGGCGTGCCAGAGCGCGTCCTCGACGAGCAGGGGTTCGAGGGCGTCCCGGATGCGCACGGCCTCGGTGACGTCATGCTGCCGGGCGTCCAGGGCCAGTACGGAGTTGCCGAGGCGCACGATGGGGGACTGCTCGGCGCTGAACAGGCCGCCGCCGGGACCCGGGCGCACGGTGACCAGGCCTCGGGCCTGCAACAGCCGCAGCGCCTCGTTGAACGTCCCGACCGAGACGGCACAGAGCGTCCGCAGCTCCTCCTTCGTGCCTAGACGGGAGCCCGGCGGCACGCTGTCCACCAGCTCGGCGACCCGCTCGGCCGCCTGTTCGGCGCGATTGGAGGCCATACCACGCCCGGGGCCGGCCACCAAGGTCACCGCCGCTTTTCTTGGCTGATATGGGCATTCATCATGTTCTTTTGTCCTCCGTGCTCTTGACGCCCCGCGCCGTGGGGCGCACGATCGATGTATTCATCATGCTGAATTGCCGGTGAGCGGGCAAGGTCTCGCGGTCGTCCGGTGTTCGGCCGGCTCTTCCCCGTCGGCGGCGCCCGTCCCGCGCGTCCCCGCGAGTGCCGTCGTCCTCAGCCTCCGCTTCGGGAGTCATCATGCGCATCGCCAATCTCTCCGGCCGTCTCGTCCTGATCCGCGACGGACTGGCCGTCGACGTCGAACGGGCCAGTGACGGCACCTTCGCGGCCGATCCGCAGGCCGTCTACGAGCGCTGGGAGGAGTTCCGTTCATGGGCCGGGGACGCAGAGCTGCCTGCCGGCGAGCCCTTCGAGCCCACCGCACTCGGCTCCCCGGTCCCCGCGCCCCGGCAGACCCTGGCGATCGGACTCAACTACCGGGACCACGCGGCGGAGTCGGGCTTCACGGTCCCCGAGGGACTGCCGCCGGTGTTCACGAAGTTCGTCACCAGCATCACCGGGCCCGTCACCGAGGTGCGGCTGCCGGCCGGCGGGCACACCGACTGGGAGGTCGAACTGGTGGCGGTCATCGGCCGCCGGGCCGAGGCCGTGCCGGAGGCCGAGGCTTGGGCCCATGTGGCCGGGCTGACGGTGGGACAGGACATCTCCGAGCGGATCGTCCAACTGGCGGGCCCTGTGCCGCAGTTCAGTCTGGGCAAGTCCTACCCCGGCTTCACGCCGATCGGTCCGTGGCTGGTCACGCCGGACGAGTTCGACAACCCCGACGACCTGGAACTGCGCTGCACGATCAACGGCGAGGAGGTGCAGAAGGGCCACACCCGCGATCTGATCTTCTCGGTGCCCACGCTCATCGCCCGGCTGTCCGCGGTGCTGCCGCTGCTGCCCGGGGACGTCGTCTTCACCGGCACCCCGGCCGGTGTGGGCCTCGGCCGCGACCCGCAGCGCTGGCTGGCGGCGGGAGACGAACTCGTCAGCACGATCGAAGGCATCGGGGAACTGCGGCAGAACTTCGTGGCCTGAGGTCCGGGCCCGGCGGAAGAAGGAGTCCCATGGCACTGCACCGTCTGGCCTCCATCACGATGGGGGTCCCCGACGTCACCGCGACGGCGGCCTACTACACCGACTTCGGTCTCGCCCCGGAAGCCGACGGCTGGTTCTCCACGCGTGACGCCGGCCGTCAGCTGCACATCGTGCGCACACCGACGCGCCGCCTGGTCGAGGTGCGCGTCGGTGCCGACGACCCCGACGACCTGGCCGCGGCGGCCTCACGGCTGCGCCGCCTCGGCGTCGAGTCCCGCGTCGAAGGCGCGACACTGACGGCGTACGACAGGCCGACGGGCGTCCGCGCCGTCCTGGAGATCATCCCTCGGCTGACGCAGGATCCAGTGCCGGCTCCCGTCTACAACGGTCCAGGCCGCGCCGAGCGCACCGGTTCCCGAGCCCCGGGTGTCCTGCGCACCGGCCGGGTGCGTCCCCGCAAGCTCGGACACGCCGTCCTCGGTACGACGGACTTAGAGACGACCACCGCCTTTTTCCGCGACGGTCTCGGCTTCAAGGCGTCCGACTACGTCAAGGACCACGGGGCGTTCCTGCGCTGCTCCACCGACCACCACAACGTCTTCGTCCTGAAGATGCCTGTCGCTTTCCTGCATCACTCCTCCTGGCAGGTCGACGACGTCGACGAGATCGGCCGCGGCGCCTCCGCCATGCTGGAGGACCACCCCGAGCGGCATGTGTGGGGGCTGGGCCGCCACCATGCCGGGTCCAACTTCTTCTGGTATTTGAAGGATCCGGCAGGCAACTTCAGCGAGTACTACTCCGACATGGACTGCGTCGTGGACGACCAGCTGTGGAAGCCGGAGGTCCTGGAAGGGACGGAGGGCCTGTTCAGCTGGGGGCCGCCGCCCCCGCCGTCCTTCCTCGCCCCTGAGGATCTCGCCGCCCTGATGACGGGCGCGCACAGTACGGCGGGGTAGCCGGGAAGCGCGCGGCGGGCCGCACCGGGCGGGCCCGCCGCCGCGAGGGCTCACCATGAGGCGCAGCCGCCCTTTTCGAGGCTGCTGTAACCGTCCGTGTGGTTCCAGGTGTTCGTGGCGGCGAAACCGGGGGTCGCGCCCAGCAGGCCGATACCGAGGGGAAGCAGGCAGGTCACGATCAGACGCCGATCCGGACATGAGTATCTGATCATGCTGAATGAGGCGAAGGATCGATGTAGTCCTACACAGGGAACGTCCGCACACCCTCGTCTGCCTGAATGTCCCCGACGGACCCGCCCGGTTCACGCGAGCGTGGCGGCGACTGTGCCGTGGTGGAGAGTCGAGGCACCCCCAGCGGGTCGACGGTGACGAGGCGCCGCGTCGAGGTCCCGGCCGCCGCGCCCCTCGCGTTCCCGGGGGGTCTCGGCCTTCCGCAGTGCGGCCACCCGGGCCAGTTAGGCGTCGGCGATGTGCGGGATGACGTAGTAGTGGCGCACCGGCCGGCCCAGCTCCGTGTGGAATTCGAGGCCGACGAGCCATAGCTTCTCGGTAGTCATGCGAACACCCTTCATGGTCTCCGTGGCGAGGGGTGACTGCCTCTTGCCGCCAGTGTTCGCGGAACGGGATATTCCAGGCATCCGTCATCTGGCTGCGGCGGCGGTGATCCCGGCAGCGCGCGCCGCGTGCCCAGCCGCGGCGGGGTAATCGTCTGTGCCGGTCACGCCCTCCACACTCGCCCCGGCCGAGGCGGTTCCGGGGGATCCGCCGACGGCACCACGGCGGTGTGGGCAGGCCGGTACTCGCGTGCCGCGGCCTTCAGCCCGTGATGGCGGGGCGGCCCATTTCGCTTGGTCGGCTCCGACAGGACATGTCTGTCATGGATCGCGGCGAATGCGGTGACCGGGCTTCGGGTCGTGTCACCGCACTCGGATCACCTCCAGGCTGCTCGGCTCGCCGCCACCCCCGCTCCGCAGGGTGATGTCGAACAGCAGCCGTCCCCGGCCGGGACGGAGTGTCACCTCCCGGCCGGGGAGTATGCGTTGTTCCCGGCTCTGGACGCGGTCACCCGGCCGGGAGCCCGCTATGGAGGAGACGAACTCGGTGAAGCGCCCGGAGTTGCGGACCGCCACTGCCGTGGTCGGCACACAGGGGGCGCCACCGTGCTGCGGGACCGGGCAGACGTATCGCAGGTCGCCGAAGCCGTAGGTGCCGCAGGACAACTCCATGCTCCCCGGCAGGGAGGACCGGCAGACCCGGCCCGCGGTGACCCGGTCGGCGCCGTCCGCCCCGTCGTCCTGTGAGTGGAGCCGACAGCCGGTGACGCCCAGCGCGGTCACGACGACGCAGACGGCGAGGGCCCCCGGCCACGCGGCTCCCTGTCTCCCATACCTCATCAGAACACCAGACGAGTTCATTGATTCACATGCTTTTCATTATGGACACAAATGGTGTCTCGGGCTGAGTAATACACAATCATGTTTCCATGCCTGTCAACGGCAGATGGGTCTCAGTGTTGTCATGAACAGTGTTATGGTACGCGCACCGAACACACGTCTGTTGGGATCTATATGAGAGACAGTATTTCTGTATCGGGCGGCCGCGGGCGGCATCGGAAGGCGAAGCAGCCCGGCGAGGGGGCCCGGCGAGCCGTCGTCCTCGCCCTGGCGGTACCCGTTGCCTCGGCCGCGCTGGCAAGCCCCTCGGCGTTCGCCGCCGACAACCGCGGCGCCTCGGTGGCGGGGCACAGCAGCCCCGACCAGGCCGCCGGTGCCGACGCGGGCGATCAGCAGATGATCGCGAACCTGGAGGCCCGCATCGCCGACCCACGCCTGGGCAGTGACGTCAGCGGTGTGGTGCTCGACGCCGACTCCGACGCCACCCTCTGGGACCACAACGGTTCAACGGCGTTGATGCCGGCCTCGAACGCCAAGCTCGCCACAGCGACCGCCGCCCTCACCGTCCTCGGCCCGGAACACCGCTTCCAGACCAAGGTGGTCTACGGTCACGGCACCCTCACCCTGGTCGGGGGCGGCGATCGCACCCTGACCGGCGATGACCTCGCGCAGTTGGCGCGTACGGCTGTCGCCGGGCTGAAGGAGGCCGGCCTCACCACGGTGAAGGTCGCCGTGGACGACAGCCTCTTCCCCGAGCCGACCCTGGCCGACGGCTGGAACGAGGGCTACTACCCCGACACCGTCGCGCCGGTGCGCGCGCTGGTCGTCGATGGTCACGGTGTCATGGACACGTCCCTCGATGCCGGTCAGGCCTTCGCGCGCCAGCTCACCGCCGACGGCGTCACGGTGGACGGCGATGTCACACACGCCACGGCGGGCCGGTCCGACGTGCCGGTCGCGCACCACACGTCCGCTCCGCTCGCGGACATCGTCCAGCACATGCTGAAGACCAGCGACAACAACATCGCCGAGACCCTGCTGCGCATGACGGCGCTGCGGGCCGGGCGCCCGGCCACCTTCGAGGGCGGCACCGAGGTCGTGCGCCACGTCCTCAGCCACCGCTACGGCATATCCCTCGACAACTTCGAGCTCCACGACGGAAGCGGCCTGTCCCGCAGCGACCGCATCCCGGCCGCCACCCTCGCGCAGATCCTCGAACGGGTGACGGAACCGCGCTACGCGCAGACGCTGGAGCCCATTCTCGACGGCCTCCCGGTCGCCGGGGAGGCCGGAAGCACCCTCGGCCCGGAGTACGGCCGCTTCGACGACCCGCAGTCCCAGTGCGCCGTAGGCAAGGTGCAGGCCAAGACGGGGACCCTGACCGGAGCCATCGGCCTGAGCGGTCTGACACGGGCCGACGACGGCGAATGGCGGGTCTTCTCGTTCATCGAGAACGGCGCGACAGCCACTCCGGCTGACACCAAGGACGCGATGGACGGCCTGGCCGCCACCGTGAACGGCTGCTGGGCCTGAGTGGCGCTCCGCACCCGCCCCCGGGCCACCGGCCGGGTGCCCCGGGAACCGTTCGACGGCGAGTCGTGGAACGGACCCGGGCGGGGGAGGGCGCCGGCCGCGGCCCGGACCGGGTCCGCCGCACGCCCTCCCGCACGCACGGGTCGGTACCTCAGCCGCTCCAACCCGTCGGCCCGGGGATCGACCAGGTAGGTCGTGCGGGGCGTGGGATCCAGGAACAGACCCCGGCGGGACGTGGACTCGAAGTCGGACACGGCGAGGGTGGGGTCGACGGTCGAACGACGGGGGGCCACGCCGGCACCGTGCCGGTGTCCGGGGCGACGACGGTGGCCTCGCCGAGGGCGTTGTGCGCGGCCGGGGCGCCCGAGCGCGGGGCGTCGGCCTGTACGGCGGCACGCGCGGGGTCCCGGAGTGGCCGTCGCGAGCAGGAGCGGGACGAGCACCGCGGCCGGTGCTCCGAGATGGCGCTGTGACACGCAGCGCCCTTCGGGGCGCTCGCGGTGACGGGGGAGGGCCGGCCACGGCGTCGGAGCCGGCGGGGGCGGTTCGGATGCCGGCCCACCCCCGGCGAGAGCCGGGGACCGGACAAACCCGACCCGGCCTCTTCGCGCCCTTGCCCGTATGCGCCGCACCCGTCGGGACCACCCCGGCGGCGACATCGGTTCCGGACGCGCTCGGCCGGGTGCTCCCGCCCGCGGTGGCACAGACGTGTCCACAACGCCCGGGAGAATCGCAGAACGCCCCTCACCGGCGACGGGGCTGACCCGTGGTCCGTCACGGCACACCCGCTGGCCACGCCGTCGGCGGACACGGCCGAGGCGGTGACGGCCGCCCGATGCCCGTGGCGGACGCGGAGAGTGCCGCGCGGCACTCGGCGGTCGCCGGTACCGCTCCCCCGCGCCGACACATCACGTGCTTCATGGCGCGACGATGTCGACGCCCTTCCGGCGCGACCCGTCGACCGCCCCCGATCCTTCCGGCAGCCGCCGGAAGGAATCACCGTGCCCCCGTCCGGACCGCCGGTACGCGCTCCGCGTCCCCCGCCCGCCCGTGCGGCCCGTGAGCGGCGCGGAGTGTGTTCTCCCTGATGAACAGGGTGACCACGAACGCGACGCAGGCGAGGGGCGCGCAGTACAGGAAGGACGGCGAAGGCCGCGCCCACGTACCCCTCGTAACGCCCGCGCTCGCGGGGGAGACCATCACCGCCATGACGATCTGGGCCAGGGCGGACAGGCCGCCCGCACCCGCTCCCTGGACGGCGCGTCCGGCGCCAGACCTGCTCCCACCGACCCGGCGATGTAGATCCACAGAGCTGTCTGCACCAGCGTCTTCTTGCTGTGCCTGTCCGCGAGTTCGCCCCACAGCGGCGTGGACGCCGTCATCGCCGGCAGCGAGGCGGTGACCACCCATGTGTCCGCGCTCTCCCCGCCACCGCCGCGAACAAGCCGAGCAGTGCCCGAAGGACCTGTCGGTGCGTCATGGTCCCCGGCACTGCTGCTCTCATGGGGTCCTCTCTCCTCTGCGTCGGGGCACCCGACGCAGAGGCCAGTCACACCTGGACTCACTGTGCGGCCGCACAGAGAACCTGTGTCTCGGCATGTTGTCACTTCCGAGCCGCCCGCCCACCAACCTGAGTGGCGTCCAACCCGCCTTTAGGACACATCTGTTGGCACCAACGGGCAGGCATGGCCGAAAGTGATCTCCCGTCCGGTAAGAATCAGTACGGCGGCCGCACGAGCCAGATCCCGCGGCCGGACAGCGCCGGCCTCCCACCGACCGGCACCCCTTTCCCGCACACCACCAGCGCCCCGCACTCGAGAGGAGAACCACGTTGTCGTCCGTACCCGACCCGGCCCGGCCCGCTGATCTGAACCGCCTGCTCAACGACATGGTCCGGTGCGGGCCGTGGGCCGGCCACGAGATCGTGGTCTCCGTCGACGGTCTGCTGCTCGCGTCGTCGGAGGGGCCGGGCCGCGACCACGCCCGGCAACTGTCGGCCGTCGCCGCCGGTTTCCACGGACTGGCCGAGGACACCGGTCGCCACTTCGGCGGCGACATGGTGGTCCGGACCGTGGTGGAGATGGAGCACGGCCGTCTCTTCGTGTGCGCCGTAGGTGAGAACGCCTGCATGGCGGTCCTCGCGCCGGAGGGTGCCGACGTCGAAGTGGTCGCCTCCGGGATGACACGCCTGGCCGGCCGGGTCGGTCGGCACCTCGGCGCAGGTTCCCTCCCGCCCGTCGTTTCCGCGACCGGCTGACACCGGTCACGTCCGGGTCCCGGCCGAACGACGAGGCGACGTCCCCCGTGCGGCCGTACACGCCGGTCCGCGGACGCGCGCCCCTTCCCACCGCGGCTCCTCCGACCGGCCGAGCCCGTGTCAGCACCCAGAAAGAAGGACAGAAGATGCGAACCCTCGCCGGCATCGACGACCGCGACGACCTCGACGCCCTGGTCATCCGGACCGACTACGACGACCCCGAGGCCTGGCACGCCGTGCTGGAGGCCCTGACGCGGCCCGCCGACGGAGACGAGCCGGAGACCCCCTTCGTCATCGACGACCCTTCCTGGGCGGGCGCGAGCACCGACGAGGTCCGGGAGGCGGTGCGCGCCCACGAACACCTGCGGGAGTACCTCGGTACCGCCTTCATCGCCGATCGGACGACCATGCGGGGCCCGCACCACGCCCTGCTGGCGGTCCTCACGAGCAGCCGCGAGGACTTCGAGGACGCGGAGGACTGGGAATCGACCATCGAGTTCGGCACCGAATTCCGTGTCGTCCCGGTCGGAGTCAACGTGGTCCACGCCAACCTCGACGTCGCGAACACGGACTTCGAGGAGTTCGCCGAGGCGGCCCAGGACGCGCCTGACGGCGTGCTGAACTGGTGGCAGGACTGAACCCGCCCCGCTCAGGTCCGGCGCGGAGCGCGGGCAGGCCCGCCGGGACCGGGTGGAGCGTGCTCGCCGTATCCGCTCCCGCTGCGAGGCCGCCGAGATCTGCGCGGCGACCGGCCTGAGGAAGGGGGAGACCTACCGGGTGCGGAGCGGTCTGCCAGGCCTCGGACGCCGTCAAGTCTCCGCGAACCCCGCCGGGACGCGCGACACACCATGACAGCGGACCGGTCCGGACCGCTGTCCAGACCCCGCTGTGTACGGCCACCGGGCAGGTGAGGGAATTTCCCGAAACACCTTGGCTTCTTTCAGTTGAGGGGCGTAAGGGAAGGGTGCATTTCCCTGGCAGACACAGTTTCGGCCTGATGCGCCGCTCGCCTGCCGAGACGTTGGCGGGCCATGGCACAGATCCCGCAAGGCATTGCCGCATTTCCCACGGCCCCCATGACCGCAACGCGACGTCAGTCGGGCGTCGTAGCCGCGTGTTAGCTTCTGCCCGAATCATCCGACCGCGGCCTCACGTGAGCAGTGGGGCCGGGCACAGAGGAGAACAATGAACCGTCTGAAAAGGGCTCTCGCCGGCGCCGGACTGGCCGGAGCGATCGCGGCCGGGACACTGGCGTTCACCGCCGGCTCTGCTTCCGCCGTCACCAACGACCTGGTCAATAAGTTCTACGCGACCAACTACTCCGACGCACGCTCCGCCTGCGGGAGGGAAGTGGACAGGGTCAACCAAAGTGACATCAACGGCTTTTTCTACTGCGCCGACGGCGGGACCGAGTACAAGGACGGCCGCTGGGTGGTTGTCGAGAACGAGTGGTGGCAGCACTGACGCGGTGACGCACACCCCGGGACCCGGGGGTGCGAAGGGTTCGGCGGATTGCCCGCCGCGCCCACCGGGGGGGCGGAAGCACTGGCCGGCCCCCGGAAACACCGAGAAGAGGATGGACAATGCTGCTGAAGAAATCCGTGTCAGCCGTGGGTCTCGTCGGCGCGCTCGCTGCCGGAACTCTGACACTCGGCGCGAGCCCGGCCTCCGCGGCGGAGAACCACTGGGTGAGAACGTACTACTCGAACAGCTGGCAGTCCGCGCAGAGTTCCTGCAACAACGACGCCTGGCGTGCCAACACCGCCATCGCCGGTACAGGCGTCTCCTACTACTGCGCCCGAGCGGACTCGTACTACTCCGGCGGCCAGTGGTACTACGGCTACAACCTGTGGGTGACGTACTGATACGGCCGGTCGCAGGGCCTGGGCCGGCGGTGTGCGCACAGGCGCAGGTACCGCCCGAACGTACCCGCATGCCGTCCGCGTGACCGGGCCTCTTCGCCCGGCTCGGTGATGAGGTCCACGCTCGTCGGCAGGCGTGGGACCGGCTTCTCCAGGATGGAAACGCCCATCAGGACGCGGTGGCGTCGACGTTCAGGTAACCGCAGCCGGGCCCGAACACCCGCCACGGGTGAGCGCGACGTCCGGGCCGAGAACAACCGCGTCGGCACAGGGGAGGCGGCGCACAGCCGTCTCCCCACCGACGTTGCCGTCAGAACCGCCGGGTGGCCGGCCCCTCGTCCCGGCGGGCTTCGCTTCGCGCGGCGGCGGTCGCCCGGCGGCGCCGCGGGCTGTGGTCAGGCGGCGGCCTCCGGCGGGCCAGGCCATAGTGCGTTCGATGGTCCGACGACGTCGTCCCAGCCGCCTGGAAGATTCGATGCCTTCACGGTCGACGGTGCGGAGCGGATGGGCTGGATGGCGCGTACGAGTGGTTCGAGGGCTTGGCCGTCCGGCAGGGTCGCCTGGGTTCACCGAATCGGTCACACAGCGGGACCCGTCAGTTCACCGCGGGAGCGGAGTTCATCGAGGGCCAGGCGATGGAGCTCCGCCCGTACCCGGGTCTTCGACCACTCGGCGAAGCGCCGGTGAGCTGGCGCTCCCGACGCGGGCAACACGAAACCTTGTGTCGGGCGTGTGAGACCTGCGCTGTTTACGTACAGGGCCTTGAAAGGCGTGAGCGAAGCAATTCCCAGGGACAACTGGACGGAATTCCCGGAACGTCGGCCGGAATGCTGCGAACCCTTTGCCTCGGGTGTGACACCGGCGGTCTCCGGGCGCGACAACCGTCCTGACGTACCCTGCAATCCCAGAAAGGGCCAGATTCCCTTCATGGCAACGATATCCCTGCGGGACGGCCGTCGGCTCGACGTGCGCGTCTCCGGCCCCGAGGACGGGGTTCCGCTGGTCTTCCACCACGGCACGCCCAGCGCCGTGCCACCCGTGCGCGCCATCGAACGGGCCGCTCATGCCCAGGGCCTGCGGCACGTCTCCTTCTCCCGGGCGGGTTACGGGGGTTCCACCCGGCTGCCCGGGCGGGACGTGGCCGCGGTCGCCGCGGACGTGGCGGACCTGCTCGACCACCTCGGAGCCCGGCGGTGCCTGGTCGCCGGCTGGTCCGGGGGAGGGCCCCACGCGCTGGCCACGGCCGCCCTGCTGCCGGACCGGGTGGCCGGAGTGCTGTCGATCGCCGGGTTCGCGCCCTACGACGCGCCCGGCTTCGACTACACGGAGGGCATGGGCGAGGCGAACGTGGAAGGGTTCGCGGTGGTCCTCCAGGGCGAGGGTCCCCTGCGCGAGCATCTGGAGAAGAAGGCGCTCGGCAGGCAGGACGCGGACGCGGAAGCACTCCGTGCCGCTCTGGGGACGCTGCTCTCACCGGTCGACCAGGAGTCGCTGACCGACGAGTTCGCCGAGGATGTCTCGGCAGGATTCGCCGAGGGCCTGCGCAACGGTGTCGACGGATGGGCCGACGACGACCTCGCGTTCGTCAGGCCCTGGGGATTCTCCCTGGACGACATCACGGTCCCCGCCTTCGTCTGGCACGGCAGCGAGGACCTGATGGTGCCCTTCTCGCACGGCCGGTTCCTCGCGAAGCACATCCCGGGCGCGGCGGCCCACCTGGAGGAGGGCGAGGGACACCTGACGATCACCGTGGGGGCCGCCGGACGCATGCTGGAGGAACTCGCCGGCGTCCTGTAGCGCACCGGGCGGCCGGGGACGAGCGCGATCGCCCGGCAGCCGGCCGTCCCGCTCTCCGCGGTACCCGGCGCTTGCTGGGGCCTGTCTCACAATTCGCGTCTGCCGCGCGACGCCATGCACGCACTCTCGGAGTGCCGGCCCCAGACCCAGGTACGTCCAGTACGAGGGTCCGGGGCCGGCACTCCCCCAGCCTTCGGCCGGGAGACCCCCAGAGCACGCACCTGACGCCGCGCGGCCGCCCTTCGGGCGACCAGCTAGTCCCCACCGGTGGGCGGGCCGAGGACGCCAGATCGCGGGACCGGCACCCGATGTGGGCCCCCGGCCGGGCCGGTCACGGCGATGTGGAAGGTGTGCCGACGGTCTGCCCGCCACAACCCGCCGCGCGGTGCCCCCGGTCAGGCCTGCCGGGTTTCGGCACGGCCCCCCTGCCGCCCCCTCGGCCCCCGCCGAGCGCGCGGCGGCGCCGGAAACCGCGGTGTTCGCTCTCGCTGAGGCCTCCCCGGACACCGAACTCCATGCCGGTCTCACGCCCCACACCAGACAGCGTTCGAGGACCGGGCAGTCCCGGCAGACCGCCTTGGCCTCCTCGATCTACAGGAGAGCCGGCCCGGCATCGCCGATGGGAAAGAGGAGTTCCGGGTCGTGCGTGCGGCACGCCGCGTGATGACGCCAATCCATGGTCGCTTTCCTCGCCGGGCCCGCGCGGCGCCTCGTCCCTGGCCGCGTCGGAACCGGTGGTGCGCCTGCGTGGGGCGCACCCGGTCCCGTCATCGGCGTCCGGTCCTCGGGAGCCGCGTCGGGGCTGTCGTCGTGTCAGGTCCGCCGCAGGGGCGCCGGACCGTACCGGCAGGGGCCGGGACAGTCGGGTGGCCGGGCGCACCACGCGGCGAGCCTGATCAGGCTGACGCCGGCGCGCGTTTCAAGTCGACGTGAGGAGAGCCGGGAGCGCACGGCGACACCACCGGCGTCCGGTCGCCCGTACGCCTGCCGTGGGTCGTCCCGGTGCGCGCGCCGGGGTCCGTCAGCGCACCTCGATCTTCGCCGCGTTCTCGGCCAGCCAGTCCCCGAAGCTGCGCAGCGCCGGGTTGATCGCACGCAGCCTGCCGAGATCGCGGGCAGTGGTGAACTCGCGGTCGAAGTCGCCGTAGTACTGGAACATGTTGCCGATCTCCCGGGCCGCCGGAGTGCCGAGGGAGCGGAAGGCGTCGTAGGGCACGGAACGGAAACGGACGGGCACGCCGAGGGCGGCTCCCAGCTTCTCGGCGTACTGCGCGCCGGTGAGGTGGTCGCCGGCCAGGCAGACCGTCTCCCCGACGAACCGCTCGCCGCCCTCGAGGAGCGCGTGGGCCGTGCGGCCGATGTCGGCGGCGTCGACGAGGGCCAGGAGTCTGCCGTCCTCGAAGGGCATGGTCACCGTCGGGACGCCCTCCTCGTCGCGGCGCGGGGCGAGGGGACCGAGGAAGCCCTGGTAGTAAGAGGTGGTGCTGAGGAACGTGGTGGGAACGCCGGCCTGTGTGAACAGGCGGTTGCCCGCGCCCTTGGCGTCGAAGTGCGGTACGTTGTAGCCGCCTTGGAGCACCGGCATCCGGTCGTCGTCCAGCGGCAGCAGCTCGCGGGTGTCGTCGAGGGTCGACCAGATCACGTGCCGCAGGCCCGTCGCCGCGGCCGCCCGTGCCAGGACGCGGATCTGCTCGGTCTCCTTCGCCGCCGAGCCATGGGCCCAAAAGTCGGTGACGAGGAAGGCACCGTACGCGCCGTCGAGTGCCGCGTGCACCGTCGGTTCGTCATGGAAATCGGCCCGGACCACCTCGGCGCCGAGCGCGGCGAGTCGCCTCGCGGCCGGCGAGTCCGGGTTCCGGGTGAGCGCCCGTACCGTGAATCGCGTGTCCGGGTCGGCGAGGATCGACCGTACGACACCACCGCCCTGCGCTCCCGTGGCGCCGGCCACCCCTATCACTTTCCTGGTGCCCATGGCGGCAGTCCTCATCGTCGGGAGAAACAGGCGGGGTATGTGTCAAGGACGCTAGACACGGTGTTCCGACCCGTCAACCACGGTGGGGGGATGTGTGGCGTCCCCCGACCGGCCGCACCGCCCACGGCCCCGGCCGTACGGTGACGGTGAACGAACGGCACCCGCGGCGCGGTCACCCCGCTTCGAGCGAGTCCAGCCGCACGCGCGCCGCCTTCAGGGCGCCGTTGTCGGCGGCGTCACCGAGGGAGAGGGCACGACGCAGGCAGACGAGTGCCTCCTGTGTCTCTCCCAGTTCGAGCAGTGCCCCACCCAGAAACGCCAACGCGTGGCTCTCCGCGGCGGTCGAGCCGGTACGACCGGCCGGAGCGAGGGCATCGCGGTGGTGGTCGGCCGCTTCCCGCCACCGGCCCGGTGCGGCGCAGTCACGGCCGAGCGCGTTGTGCACCTGGCCATGGTGACGTCTGCGACGTGCCCGCTGACCGGGCAGTCGGGTGCGTCGAGGAAGGCGGCGACGCGTCCGTGCTGGACGAGTGCCTCCGCACCCCGGCCGAGCAGCCGCAGACAGTCCCCGTAGAGGCCGGTGGCCTGGATCCAGCCCTCGTGGTTGCCGGCCGCCTCGAAGAGACCGACGACGGCGAGGGACTTGTCGGCGGCTTGCTGAACCTCGCCGAGGCGCCTGTGTGCCCCTGCCATGTACGCGACCGTCCATGCCTGCTGGGCTGTGTCACCGGTGCGGCGGGCGTACTTCAGGGCCTGTTCCCACTCTTCGAGGGCTTGTCGGTGGTTGTGCCGGCAGGTGCCGAGTGCCCAGGCGTGGTAGTTGAGGTGGGTGGCTCGATGACCTCGGCGCTCGGCCTGCTGCCCTATGGCCGGGGCGCGACGGTGCGGCACACGGTCGGCAGCCGCAGCGGTGGAGGGTACGAGTGGGTCAATGCTTCCTCTGCGGCCCCCCGAGGCAACACCGCGCTCTCCCTCGACGCCGCGGGCCTGATCACACGTCTGACAACGGTCTGGGACAGCTCACTGTGGTCGGTCGACGCGATCGGCCGGGCACAGGCGGCCGGCATCCTGCGGTGAACAGAAGCCTCACGGTGCGGCCGGCTCGCACGAGACGGCACCGGTGGGGCGTCCCGGACGCGGTGTCGCCCTTCGGCGGCACCGCTCGGCCCTGGCCAGGGATGACAGCGGACCGCTGAGGAGCCCGGCTGAGGGCCGCGCGTGGCCCGCCCGGCAAGATCACAGAGAATGGGAACGCCCGCGGAACGGTGGTGCTCGCGGCCTTCGCGGCGACGACCCGGCACATCCGGCTCACGACAGCCGTCGTCGTCCTCTCGACGGTCGGCCCCGTGCGGCTGACGCGACAGTTCGGCACCCTCGACCAGATCGCCCACGGACGGGCCGAGATCACGGTCGGGCGTGGTGTGTTCGGCATGCCGCGTCAGGTCTACGACCCGTGGATCGCCAAGGGCCTCCTGGTGGGAAGTCCGCAGCAGGTCATCGACGGCATCATGGCTCACCGCGAGGTGCTCGGCGCCGACCGGTTCGTCGGCCAGTTGGATCCCGGTCTGCCCGAAGACCTCGCCGACGGCAGCCTGGAGCTCTGCCTCACCGAAGTGCTCCCCGTTATCGAGACCGAGACCCGCGCCCCCGGGATCGCGAGACGGAGACCGAGTCATGACGAGGACCCGCGTCCGGCGCCGCACCACCCCCTGTGCAGACGCAGGACGTCGGTCAGCCCGTCGGCCAGGGTGACCGCTGGCCGCGCCGCTCCCCCCCCCCCCCCCCCCCCCCCCCCCCCCCCCCCCCCCCGCCGCGGGGCGGGGGGGCGGGGGGGCGGCGCGGGGGGGGGGGCGCGCGCCCGCCCGGGCGGCGGCGGGCGGGGCGGGCGGCG